>JBOHSB010000110.1:0-27315 GCA_050733015.1 Gemmatimonadales bacterium | reverse complement strand
GATCATCGCCGCGCGGCGCGCCGGATCGTGGAGGTCCACCGCGTCGGGGGCCGCCTTGGGCTCGGGCCGCTCGGTGCGCGCGTCGGCCACGTGGGTCGAGAGCCGCACTTCCTCCATCGACTTGACGATCGAGCGCGGCGTGATGCCGTGCTCCTGGTTGAAGCGCTGCTGGATCTCGCGGCGGCGGGTCATCTCGTCCAGGGCCCGCTGCATCGAGCCGGTGATGTGGTCGGCGTACATGATGGCGCGGCCGTTCACGTGGCGCGCTGCGCGGCCGATCGTCTGCACCAGGGACCGGTCGCTCCGGAGGAAGCCCTCCTGATCGGCGTCCAGGATGGCGACCAGTGACACCTCGGGCAGGTCCAGGCCCTCGCGCAGGAGGTTGATGCCGACCAGCACATCGAAGTCGCCGAGGCGAAGCCCGCGGAGAATCTCCATGCGCTCGATGGCGTCGATGTCGGAGTGGAGGTAGCGCACTCGCACACCGGCCTGCTGCAGGTAGTCAGTCAGATCCTCGGACATCCGCTTGGTCAGGGTGGTCACCAGCACGCGCTCGTGGCGGCCCTCCCGGATCCGGATCTCGCTGAGCAGGTCGTCCACCTGCCCGCGGACGGGGCGGATGTCCACCTCCGGATCCACCAGCCCGGTGGGCCGGATGATCTGCTCGACCACGGCGCCCTGCGAGAGCCGGAGCTCGAAATCGCCCGGGGTGGCGGAGAGGTTGATCATCTGCGGCACCAGCGCCATGAACTCGTCGAACTGGAGCGGCCGGTTGTCCAGCGCCGACGGCAGGCGGAACCCGTATTCCACCAGGGTGAGCTTGCGGGCGCGGTCGCCGTTGTACATCCCGCCGATCTGTGGGATGGTGACGTGCGACTCGTCCACGACCACCAGGAAGTCGGGCGGGAAGTAGTCGAACAGGCAGGCGGGGCGCTCCCCGGCCCGCCGCCCGCTCAGCGGACGCGAATAGTTCTCGATCCCGGCGCAGGTGCCGACCTCGAGCAGCATCTCGAGGTCGAAGTTAGTGCGCGACTCGAGCCGCTGCGCCTCGAGCAGCTTCCCCGCCCCGCGCAGCTCCACCAGGCGCTCGGCGAGCTCCGTCCGGATGAAACCGACGGCGCGCTCGATCTTGGACCGCTCGGTGACGAAATGCTTGGCCGGATAGATGGCGCACTGGTCGAGCTGCGCGATGGTGACGCCGGTGAGCGGGTTGATCTTGCTGATGCGCTCCACCTCGTCGCCCCACAGCTCGACGCGGATGGCCTGCTCGGCGTAGGCGGGGAAGATCTCGATCGAATCGCCCCGGACCCGGAAGGTGCCCTGCTCGAAGGCGACGTCGTTGCGGCTGTACTGGATGCGGACCAGCTCGCTCAGGATGTCGTCCCGCCCGCGCTGCTCGCCGCGCCGGACGGTGACCATCAGCTTGCGGTACTCGAGCGGATCGCCCAGGCCGTAGATGGCGCTCACGGTGGCGACGATCACGACGTCCTCGCGCTCCATGAGGCTCGACGTGGCGCGGAGCCGGAGGCTCTCGATGTCCTGATTGATCGAGGCGTCCTTCTCGATGTAGACGTCGGTGGAGGGAACGTACGCCTCAGGCTGGTAATAGTCGTAGTAGGAGACGAAGTACTCGACCGCGTTCCGGGGCAGGAACTGGCGCAGCTCGCCGTAGAGCTGGGCCGCGAGCGTCTTGTTGTGGGAGAGCACCAGGGTGGGCTTCCCGCGGGCCGCGATAGTGTGGGCCAGGGTCATGGTCTTGCCCGACCCGGTGACGCCCAGGAGCGTCTGGTACTTGTCGCCGCGCTGGAGGCCGGCCGTGAGCTCGGCGATGGCCCTGGGCTGGTCACCGGCGGGCTGAAAGGGGGCGACGACTTCGAAGCGGTTCATCGGCGGAATATAGCGGTGCCGGGGTTTGTTCGGGATGGGAAGGACGGAAGGGACCCGGTCGAGGCACTCACCTGCCCGCGCAGGTCCTTCCGTCCTTCCGTCTTTCCGTCCTTCCGCCCTCCGCTACGCCGCGATTGCCGCGCAGAACTCCCCGAAGACGCTGATGTACCGATCTACGTCCGCGTCAGTGTGCTGCACCGACAGGGTCCACTGCTCCTCGTCCCCCGGGGTCATGAAGATCCCGCGGTTGAGCAGCCAGGGGTAGGAGGCGGCGAACAGCTCGGGCCGGGTATCCAGGAAATCCCGGTAGTCCTTCATGGGGGTGGGCCGATAGGATACGCAGCCCTTGGCGCCCAGGTCGACGGTGTGCGCCGGAATCCCGTGGCGGTCGATCGCGGCCTGACAGCCCTGGACCAGGCGGGTCCCGAGCCGCGCGAAGTGGGCGTAGGCGTCGGGCGTCAGCACCTCGGTCAGCGTCACCAGCCCGACGTGCGACACCAGGGGGTTGCCGTTGTAGGTCCCCATCTGGCTCACGCCCCGCTCGATCAGGCGCATGAGATCCTCGCGCCCGCCGAACGCGGCCGCGGGGAGCCCGCCCGAGATCGCCTTGGCCAGACACACGAGGTCGGGCTGCACCCCGAACCGCTCGGTGGCCCCGCCGGCCGCGATGGTGAAGCCGGTCTTGATCTCGTCGAAGATGAACACCACGCCGTATTTGGTGCACAGCTCCCGCACCCGCTTGAGATAGCCGGGCTGGGGCACGACGATGCCGATGTTCATCATCGCCGGCTCCATGATCAGGCAGGCGATCTCCTGGGCCCGGTCCTGGAACACGCGCTCGAGATGGTCGGCGTCGTTGAACGGCACGACCTGGATGTACTTCGCCGCGTCCTTCACCATGCCCTTGGAGACGGGCGCGCTGCCGGGGCGATCGCGTCCGCCCATGAGGTCGGCATTGGGCACGATGGAGAACATGACGCTGTCATGGTGCCCGTGATACGAGCCTTCGACCTTGCAGACCACGTCGCGCCCGGTGGCCGCACGCGCCACCCGGATGGCATCCATGGTGGATTCGGTGCCCGAGTTGGTGAACCGCAGCATCTCGAGATTGAACCGGCGGCAGATCTCCTCCCCGAACGCGACCGCGGACTCGGTCGTGGCGGCGAAATGGGTGCCCCGGCTCGCGGCCTCGTGGACGGCCTCCACGAGGCGCGGATGGGCGTGCCCGACGACCATGGCCCCGAAGCCGCAATGGAAGTCGAGGTACTCGGTCCCGTCCTGGTCCCAGATGTGGCTCCCGCGGCCATGGGTCACGTAGACGGGATACGGCTGCATCTTCTGGAACGACGAGACGACGCCGAACGGCAGGGTCCGGGTCGCCCGCTGGAACAGCTGGGCCGAACGGGGCGTGCGCGACAGCAGCCGGGTCATCTCGACCTGCCCGATTTCCTGGGCGCGGCCGAGCAGCCGATCGCTGACCGCCCGCTCGCCGGCGGCGACGGTGGTGGTCATGGTATCACCTGTTTATGCTGGGGTCGGAGATGCTATCGGCCTCGGAGGGGTCGCTCGATGGCTGCCGGCTGGAGATTGGGTGGGAGGAGGGCAGTTGTCAACTCCCCGATGGCGATGCACATTCTCCCAACATGCCTTCCACTGACCCCTCCGTCACCCCCGCCGCTTCGACCGCCGGAGCTCCCGGCCGAACCGCGCCGCGCGATCCGGTCATCACGATCGACCACGTGGTCAAGCGCTTCGGTTCCTATGTCGCCGTGCAGGACGCCGACTTCGCGATCGAACGGGGCGAGTTCTTCTCGATGCTCGGTCCGTCGGGGTGCGGCAAGACGACGACCCTCCGCATGATCGCCGGGTTCGAGCAGCCGACCACGGGACGGATCCTGCTCGAGGGCCAGGACGTCTCGCGGGTCCCGCCGTACCGCCGCAACGTGAACACGGTGTTCCAGCACTACGCGCTGTTCCCCCACATGAGCGTCAGCGACAACGTCGCGTTCGGGCCGCGGAGCCAGAAGCTGGCCCCGGACGAGACCGCGCGCCGGGTGCGCGAGCTGCTGGAGGTGGTCCGGCTGACGGCGTTCTCCGACCGGAAGCCCGCACAGCTCTCGGGTGGCCAGCAGCAGCGCGTGGCGCTGGCGCGGGCGCTGGCGAACTACCCGAGCGCCCTCCTGCTGGACGAGCCGCTGGGCGCGCTGGACCTCAAGCTCCGGCAGGCGATGCAGATCGAGCTCAAGCGCACCCAGCGCGAGGTGGGCATCACGTTCATCTACGTGACCCACGATCAGGAAGAGGCCCTGACGATGTCGGACCGGATCGCGGTCATGAATGAGGGACGGGTCGAGCAGATCGGCACGCCGCAGGAGATCTACCATTCGCCGACCTCAGTCTTCGTCGCCAACTTCATCGGGGTCGCGAACCTCATTCCCGCCATCGTGCAGGATGCCGTCGGGCCCCGGGCGACGGTGGTCGTCACGGGGAGCCATCGCATCCCGGTGCCCAAGGGCTCCCAATCCCTGCGGAGCGGCTCCGCGGCCACCGTGATGGTCCGCCCCGAGCGGCTCCGGTTGACCGAGACCGGCTCCGCCGGGGCGAGCGGCGTCGAGTGCACCCTCGAGCACGCGGTGTTCCAGGGTCCCGTCGTGCGGTGCACCCTGCGGGCGGCCGACGGGACCTTGATCGTGGCTCACGTGGGCCCGGAGCAGCCGCTGCCGCCGCTCGAGCCCGGACTGGGCCTGCGCGTCGAGTGGGACTACGAAGCCGCCCGCCTGCTGCCTCCCGCGGACGGCGCCGCGGTGACGGTGGACGTGGACGAGGTGCCGGATCTGCGTCACACCGTCGAGCGGGCGAGCCTCCCCCGCCCTTGAGCGCGACCACCCTTCACCGTCACACCGCAGGAGCCTACCCATGAGCCGACGAGAGTCCGACCAGCGCGACGCCGAGCTGCACGAGTTACTTCGCCAGGCGATCACCCGCCGAGGCTTCATCCGACGCTCCGCGCTCGGCGCGGGCGGACTGGTGCTGGGGAACAGTCTCCTCGCCGCCTGCGGCGGCGGCAAGGAGGGAGCCAAGATGGCCGCGGGCGACTCGTCGGCGGCCGCGCCGGCGGGCGGCGGCAAGACGCTTCGCATCTCGAACTGGCCGCTCTACATCGACAAGCAGACCGTGCCCGATTTCGAGAAGGCCACCGGCATCAAGACGGAATACACCGAGGACATCAACGACAACGGCGAGTTCTTCGCGAAGATCGACGAGCCGCTCAAGCGGAACCAGAGCATCGACCGCGACATCGTCGTGCTCACCGACTGGATGGCGGGCCGGATGATCAATCTCGGCTACGTCGCGCCGCTGGACGACGCCAAGTTCCCCAACAAGGCGAACCTGGTGGACAGCGTGAAGGACGTGAGCTTCGATCCGGGCCGCAAGTACACCGTGCCGTGGCTCTCGGGCATGACGGGCGTCGGCTACAACCCGAAGAAGACCGGCCGCGAGCTCACCAGCATCAACGACATCTTCGACCCCAAGTTCAAGGGGCAGGTCACGATGCTGACCGAGATGCGCGACACCTTCGGGCTGGTCATGCTGGGCATGGGGAAGGACCCCACCAAGGTCACCAAGGCGGACGTCGAGGCCGCCGCGGCCAAGATCAAGAAGGCGCGGACCAGCGGCCAGATCCGGAAGTTCACCGGCAACGACTACGCCGAGGACCTGGCGGCCGGCAACATCGCGATCGCGTTCGCCTGGTCGGGCGACATTCAGGGCCTGGCGGCCGACAATCCGGACCTCCGCTGGATCGCGCCCAAGGAAGGCGCGATGCTCTACTCGGACAACATGATGATCCCCAAGACCTCGGACCGGAAGGACGAGGCCATGGCATGGATCAACTACGTGTACGATCCCAAGCACTCGGCCCAGATCGTCGCTGGCGCGCCCTATCTGTCGGGCGCCAAGGGCACGGGCGCCGAGCTGGCCAAGATCGCGCCCGACCTCGCCAAGAGCCCGCTGGTGAATCCGCCCGACGACCTCCGCGCGCGGCTGCACGTGTTCCGCGCCCTCAGCGACGCCGAGGACACCGAGTACAACCGCATCTTCCAGGACGCCATCGGCGCATAGGGGCACATGGCAGGCACCGCATCCGGGGGGGCGCGGCGGAGTCGCCTCGCCCCCTATCTGCTGGTCGCGCCGGGCATCCTGTGGCTGGCGGTGTTCTTCGTGCTCCCGACCATCACCCTGGCCCAGACGTCGCTGTCGGGCGCCGAGGGTGGCTGGCCGGCGTACCACAAGGCGCTGACCAACTACGGGGTCCACTTCTTCCGCTCGTTCCGCTACGCGCTGGCCGCGACCCTGCTGGCGCTGGTGATGGGCTATCCGCTCGCGTACTTCATCGCGTTCCGCGCCGGCAAGCTCAAGAACCTGCTGCTCGGCCTGGTGGTCCTGCCGTTCTTCACCACGTTCCTGGTGCGCACCTTCGCCTGGAAGACCATCCTCAACGACGGCGGACCGGCCGTCTGGCTGCTGCAGGCCCTCCACCTCCTGGGCCCGGGGGGCCGCCTGCTCGACACCACCATCGCGGTCGTCGGCGGGCTCACGTACAACTTCCTGCCGTTCATGATCCTGCCGATCTACGTGAGCCTGGAGAAGATCGACCGCCGGCTGGTGGAGGCGGCGGAGGACCTGTACTCGACGCCGGTGGGGGCGTTCCGCAAGGTCGTCCTCCCGCTCTCGCTCCCCGGGGTGTTCGCCGGCAGCCTGCTCACGTTCATCCCGGCCATGGGGGACTTCATCAACGCCCAGCTGCTCGGCAGCCCCAACCAGCAGATGATCGGCACGGTCATCCAGAACCAGTTCCTCGAGGTCCGTGACTATCCCCTGGCCGCCTCGCTCTCGTTCGTGCTGATGGCGGTGATTACGATCGGCGTGCTGGCCTACGCGCGGGTGCTCGGCACCGAGGACCTGGCCTGATGCGCCGCCTGAGCCGCTGGCTCATGGACGGGGTCGCGATCCTGGTCCTCGGCTATCTGTTCCTGCCGATCTTCGTGATCGTGCTGTACAGCTTCAACAAGCCGGCCGGCAAGTTCAACTTCGTGTGGAAGGCGTTCTCGATCGATGCGTGGCGGAACCCGTTCGCGTACGAGGCGCTGTACGAGTCCATGAAGCTGAGCCTGCGGGTGGCGGCGCTCTCGACGGCGGTGGCGACGGTGTTCGGGACGCTCATCGCGCTCGCGCTCACCCGCTACAAGTTCCGCGGCAGCGGGGCCGTCAACCTGCTGCTGGTGCTGCCGCTCACGACGCCCGAGGTGGTGCTCGGCTCGTCGCTGCTGTCGCTGTTTCTCGACGTCAACGTGCGGACCGGGTTCAGCACCATCGTGATCGCGCACATCATGTTCTCGGTGAGCTACGTGGCGCTCACCGTCCGGGCGAGGATCCGCGGTTTCGACTGGACGCTCGAGGAAGCGGCCATGGACCTGGGCGCCACGCCGTTCCGGGTATTCTTCAAGGTGACGCTGCCGATCATCGCGCCGGGCATCGTTGCGGCCGCCATGCTCGCCTTCGCGCTGTCGCTGGACGATTTCATCATCACCCTGTTCAATGCCGGCAATCGGATTACTTACCCGCTCTACGTGTACGGCGCCCGCCGGGCCGCCTTCCCGCCACAGATCAATGTGCTCGCGACGGCGATCCTGCTGGTCTCCCTCCTCGCGCTGGGCGCCACCGTGCTGTGGCAGCAGCGCACGCTCCGCCAGCGGGGAATAGCCGTCACGCCGCTGGCCTGACCCTCCGCCATGACGGATCCCATCGAACAGGCGTGTTTCTGGCTCGCCCGACGCGCGCCGCGCGGGTGGGCCGAGCTATCCGGTGCGCACGAGGCCGACGTCGGCATCGTCGGCGCCGGGCTCACGGGCCTGTGGACCGCGCTCTTCCTCAAGCTACTCGAGCCGGGACTCGAGGTCGCCGTGGTCGAGCAGGGGCTTGCGGCGCACGGCGCCAGCGGCCGCAACGCCGGGATGCTGTCCGAGACGGTGGACCACGGCCACGCGCTCGCCATCGAGCATTTCGGCGAGGCGGAGGCGCGGGTGCTCGCCCGACTGGGCGAGACCAACGTGGCCGAGATGACGGCGTTTCTCGAGGCGGGCGGCATCCGCTGCGACTACGAGCCGACCGGACGCCTCATGGTGGCGCTGACACCAGCGCAGGTCGAAGATGCGCGGCGGACGGTGGAGACCGCGCGGGCGCTCGGGCTGGACTCGTTCCACCTGCTCGACGGCGCCGCGGTCCGGGCGGAGGTGCATTCACCGCTCTACCTGGGCGGGGTTCGCGTCACCGGCGGGGGCGTCCTCGACCCGGTGAAGCTGGTGGATGGCCTTCGCGCCGAGGCGGCGCGACTCGGGGTGCAGGTCTGGGAGCGGAGTCCGGTCGTGGCGGTCGAGCCGGCGGGAGCGGGGGCTCGGATCCGGACCGCGCGCGGCGGGGTGAGTGCCCGACGGATAGTCCTCGCGACCAGCGCCTATACCCACCATTTGCTGCCCGAGGTCACCCGCCGGTTCATCCCCCTGTACGACTACATCCTGGTGAGCGATCCGCTCACCCCCACTCAGCACGAGACCATCGGGTGGCGGAACCGCCAGGGCGTGACCGACGGCCGGACCTTCTTCAACTACTACCGACTCACCGCGGACCAGCGCGTCCTGTGGGGCACCAGCGAGGCGGCCTACTATCCGGGCAACCGCGTGGACCCGTCGTGCGACCATTCCCCGTCACACTATGCCGCCCTGCGCCAAAGCTTCCGCCACCACTTTCCCGCGCTCGCGGGGCTCGAGTTCCCGTATGCCTGGGGCGGGCCGATCTGCTCGACGACGCGGATGACGCCGTATTTCGGCCGGGCGCTGGGCGGCCGGCTCTGCTATGGACTCGGCTACACGGGCCACGGGCTGGGCACGACGCGGCTGGCCGGGCGGATCCTTGCCCACCTGGCCCTGGACCGGCCGAGCGAGCTGTTGGAGCTGTCGCTGGTGAAGAGGAAGCCGTTTCCGTATCCGCCGGAGCCGGTGCGGTCGTGGTCGGTGGCCGCGGTAACCCGCGCGCTCCGGCGGGCCGACGCCGGGGGTCGGCCGGGGGTGATGCTGCGAGTGCTGGAGCGGATGGGGATCGGGTTTTCGAGTTGAAGCTGGGCCGGCCGATCAGGACGCGGATGCCTTCATCCCGAGCGCAGCGAGGAACCTTGCCGAAGAGTGGCTCGAGCCATACTCAGGCAAGGTCCCTCACTGCGCTCGGGATGAAGGCGGGCTATCTCTCGACCTTCCCCAGCGCCGCGTCCAGCGCCTCGAGCGTGAAGTCCACATCCGCCGCGGTGATGCACATCGGCGGCTTGATGCGAAGCGTAGTGCCGAAGAGCCCGCCCTTGCCGACCAGGACGCCCATCTCCCGCATCGCCTCCCACACGGCCAACGCCTCCTGCACCGCCGGCTCCTTGGTGTCGCGGTCACGGACCAGCTCGCAGCCCAGCATGAGGCCCATGCCGCGCACGTCGCCGATAAGGCGGTGGCGGGTCTGCAGCTCCTCGAGGCCGGCCCTGAGACGCCCGCCGACCACGCGCGAGTTTTCCTGCAGGCCGTCCTCATCGATGATGTCGAGCACCGCCAGACCCGCGGCCATCGAGACCGGATTGCCCCCGAAGGTGTTGAAGTGAATGCGGTGGGTCATCGCGTCGGCGATCTCCCGCCGCGTGGTCACGGCCGCGAGCGGCCAGCCGTTGCCGATGCCCTTGGCCATGGTCACGATGTCGGGCACGACGCCGGAGCGCTGGAACCCCCAATAGTGCTCGCCGGTGCGCCCGAACCCGGTCTGGACCTCGTCGGCGATGCAGAGCCCGCCGTGCTCGCGCGCGACCGCGTAAGCCTCGCGGAGGTAGTTGGGCGCGCCCAGCGTGGCCCCGCCCACGCCCTGGATGGGCTCGGCGATGAAGGCGGCGATCTTCCCCGGAGTGGAATAGCGGATCAGGTCCCGGATGTCCTCGGCGCTCTGGTGCGCGATCTGCTCGGGGGTGCCGGCGAACGGGCTCCGATACGGGTCGGGGTTGATGGCGTGATGGATGCCGAGATTGGGCTGCTGGGGAAACTTCCAGGTGTGGTGCGAGGTCAGCGCCATGGTCGAGGGCGATCCCCCGTGATACCCGTTCCGCACGCCGATCACGTCGTTGTGGCCGGTGAAGGCCCGGGCCATCAGCACCGCCAGATCGTTGGCCTCGCTCCCGCTGTTGACGAAGTAGGTGACGTCGAGGCCGGCCGGCATCTTTCCGGCCAGCCGCTGGGCCATGAGCGGGAAATTCGGGTGCAGGTAGATGGTCGTGGTGTGCTGGATGGCGTCCAGCTGGGCCTTGATCCGCTCGACGAATTTCGGGTGCGAGTGGCCGCAGGACACCGTCACGATCCCAGCGAACATGTCCAGATAGCGCCGCCCCGTCTCGTCGTAGAGGTACTGCATGTAGCCCTCGACGACCATCAGGGGCTCGCGATAGTACAGGAACGTGCTGGGATGGCAGTACTGCCGGCGCAGCGCGAGCACCTCCTGCTTGGAGGGACCGCGGTAGGGGCGCGGGGTGTGATCGCTCGGCGGCATGACCGGTCGAGCGGGCGCGGTCAGGGTCACGGCAAGCTCCTTGGGTAGGGCCTCACTTCGCCATCCAGTTGGTTCCGGCCTCGCGGTTCCACTTGGTGGTGATCTTCTTCGCCTTGCTCCAGAATTCGATCGAGCTGCGGCCGGTGATGTCGCCGACCCCGAACTTCGAGTCGTTCCAGCCGCCGAATGGGAACGGCTCCCGCGGCACCGGGACGCCGACATTGACGCCCACCATTCCGGCGCTGGCACGCTCCATCACCTGCCGGGCGAGGCCGCCGCTCTCGGTGAAGATGGACGCCGCATTGCCGTAGGGCGAGCCGTTCTCGACGCCGATCGCCTCGTCCAGGTCGCGCGCGCGCACGATCGCGAGCACCGGTCCGAAGACTTCTTCCTGCGCGATCCGCATCTCGGGGCGCACGCCGTCGATGACCGTGGGGCCGACCCAGAATCCACCCTCGCGCCCAGGCACGACCGCGTTCCGTCCGTCCACCAGCACCTTCGCCCCGGCCTGCTCGGCCTCGCCGATGGCGCGCTCGATGCGCTCTTTGGCCTGGCGGGTGATGACCGGCCCCACATCGCGGCCCGTGACCATCGTGCGGGCCTGGGCCGCGAGGCGCTCCACGATGTGGTCCGTCGCGGACACCGCGACCATGACCGACGCCGCCATGCACCGCTGGCCGGTGCACCCGCTCATCGCGGCCAGCACGCCACCGGCCGCCATCTCCGGATCGGCGTCGGGCATCACGATCACGTGGTTTTTGGCGCCGCCCAGGGCGAGTACCCGCTTGAGCGCGGCCGTGCCGCGGCGGTAGACCTCCTTCGCCACCGCCGTCGAGCCGACGAAGCTCACAGCCTCGATCCCGGGATGGTCGAGAATCGCCTCGGCCGCCTCGCGGCCGCCGTGCACCACGTTGAACACCCCGTCCGGCAGGCCCGCCTCGCGCAACAGCTCGGCGATGCGGCCCGCGCTCAGCGGCACCTGCTCCGACGGCTTCAGGATGAAGGCGTTGCCGAGCGCGATGGCATTGGGAAACGTCCAGTGCGGCACCATCGACGGGAAATTGAACGGATTGATCGAGGCCACCACGCCGAGCGGGTGCCGCTCCAGCCGGCACTCGACGCCGCGGCTGACTTCCATTACCTCGCCCACCACGATCTGCGGCAGCGAGCAGGCGAACTCGGTGAGCTCGATGGCCTTGAGGATCTCCGCCTCGGCCTCGCCTTTGATCTTGCCATGCTCCTCGGTGACCAGGGCGCCGAGCTCCGTCCGGTGGCGCTCGAGCAAGGTCTTGTAGCGGTAGAAGACCTGCACCCGCTCCTTGATCGGGGTCGCCGCCCAGGCGGGCTGGGCCCGCTGCGCGGCCGCCACGGCCTGGTCTACCTCGGCGGGTCCACCGAGCGGCACACGGCTGATCACGGCGCCCGTAGACGGATTCACCACATCGAGGAAACGAGCGCCGCCGGCGACCTGCTGCCCGCCGATCCAGTGCGGGACGTCCGGATACGCGCGAGGAGCCCCGCGATCCTGCGCGGCGTTGGCGGCTCTAACATCAAGGGAGGTCACGGCTTCACCCCGGTCGGGTAAGGAGGAGCTAGTGGAGGTGTCGGAGGAGTCTGCCGAGCGGGGAACGGAATGTCAATGTGGACGGCAGTCAGACGGTCGGAAGGCGAGAGGGCGAGAGGGCGAGAGGGCGAGAGGGCGAGGCGATGGTAGCGTTGCGGGCAATTCTGTCATCCCGAGCGAAGCGAGGGATCATCTCCGCAGGTTCCCGAGCCCTGCCGAGACAACCCCTCGTTTCACCGGTCTTCAACCCTGCTTCCGCACCGCGAACGCCTTTGCCTCCACGGAATCGCCGTTCAGATACAACGTGACCAGGTAGGTTCCGGGCTGCCATCCCTTCGCCGGCGCAAGATGGAACTCCTTGTTCGCCGTGTCTCCCGCCGCGATCGCCGTCGACGTCGAGTCCAATGTCTTGCCGGTTTGCGCCAGCCAGCGCGCCGACAGGTTGCCCTCGGCCGGGGTGCCCTGGACACCGACGGACAGGTACACGGTGTCCTGCGGGGCGAACTGGAAGGTCGGCTCGGCGATCCGGTTTTCCGGGCCGAGCCGCTTGCCGATCATGACATTGGCGACGCGCTGGGCCCCGGTCCTGGCCGCGTGGGCCGCCGAGTCCGCGCTGCGCGCGGCGGTGTCGACGGCCGCGGATTCAGTCCCCTGATCCCGTTTCCCGCCGCCACAAGCGGCCAGGACGAGCGCCGCGGTCGCGGTGGGCAGCAGCATCCGAGCGATCCCCATAGTGTGGCCTCCAAGAGACGTGTTGCGCGACCGGCCGAGCGCCGGCGCGATCCTCACAGGTGGCGAAAACCCAGCCGGACTCGCGGTGACGGGGGTCACCTGGGACACGGCGACGGGCCGTGGCGCCCACAAACGACGCGACCTGCGCCGTCGATCGAACGGACGGCGCAGGTCCCTTGGCCCCGCGCGCCGACGGAAGCTACTTCGCCGCGGCCATCCCCAACAGTCGCTTCCATTGCTCCGCCGGCACCGGAATGACGCTGAGCCGGGACAGGCGGACCAGTCCCAGCTCGGCGAAGGCGGGATCGGCCTTGACCTCCGCGAGCGTGACCGGCCTCGGGAGCCGGTCGCCCGCTTCGATGTCGACCACGAAGAGCTTGGGGTCCTTGGCCTTGGGATCCGGATACGGATCCGAGACGACGCGGGCCAGACCGACCAGGGCCTTGTCGTCGCCGGAGTGATAGATGAAGACCTGGTCGCCCTTCGCCATGCTGCGGATATGCTTGAGCGCGACTGCGTTGGAGACGCCGTCCCACACGGCCCGGCGCTCGCGCACCAGCTGCTCGAACGGATACGTATCCGTGTCGGTCTTGAGGATCCAGTAGTTGGCCACTACTTGATCTCGAAGTCCTTGCTGCCCGCCGAGGCGCCGTCCACCGAGACTTCGACCTTGTACTTGCCGACCGGCCATGAACCCTTCTTGGAGATATGGAACTCCGTGGCCGCCGGTCCCGTGGGCGCGATGGACTCCGACTGCTCCTTGACGACCTGCCCGCCCTGGAAAGTCCACTTGGCCGAAATCGTCTTGCTCGGGGCCGCGCCCTCGGTAGCGACCGACGCGTAGATCGTATCGCGGCGCCCGAAGGTGGACGAAGGTGCGGTCACCTTCTTGTCGGCGTCGACGCTCCTGCCCAGCTCGATCCCCTGCACCGCGAATGCCGGCGGCGCGGGCGCGGGCGCCGGTGCGGCGGCCTCGGGCGGCGGCGGCGGTTCCTTCTTCTTGCACGAGGCCATCCCGACCACGGCGAGCCCGAGACCGGCGGCCCACACGATCCTGCGAGACCGAATCATGAGAGGACTCCTTGACCGTCAGCCTTCGGGAATCTTGAAGGTCTGGCCGGGATAGATGAGATCGGGGTTCTTGATGACGTCCTTGTTGGCTTCGTAGATCCGCTTCCACTGGCTGGCGTTGCCGTAGAACTGCTTGGCGATCTTGGACAGGCTGTCACCCTTCACCACGGTGTAGGTCCGGCCGCCGGCCGGAGGCGCAGTTGAGGAACTCCCTCCCTCGACGTCGCTGAAATCGGCCTTGGGCTGCTTGTCGTCTGGCATCGAATGCCTCCACGAACGGGTCAGACACGACTCCTCACCACCCATCACTGCTACACTATACACCGGCGAGGGTTCGCCCCCCAGCCCAATGCGGAAGGCATGCCCGCGCTTGCTGCTCCCACGCGGATAACCTGTCGCTCGCCAGGAATCTGGGCAAGGGAGGCTCGCGAGCACGGCCGGACACCGTAGCTTTGGCATCGCCGGGAGACAATCGTCGGTAGGATCGACCGAGGAGAGACGCGTCATGCCTGCCTGCGGCAGTTCGAAATGGCAGGCCTGGGATGCCCGCCCTCTGCGAGTCAGTTGTTCGGCGAGTCCCTCCGCTCGATGTCCGTCACGCCCTTCACCTTCCGCACCGCCTTCAGGACCTTGCCGAGGTGCGGGAGATTGTCCACCTCGACGAAAATCGTCCCGAACACCGATCCGTCCTTGGTGTGCAGGTCGGCGCCCCGGATGTTGGTGCCGGTCTGGCTCACGGCCTCCATGATGTCGGCATAGAGCCCCCGCCGATCTTCTCCGGTAACCGCCAGCCGCACCGCGAACGACTCGCCCGCGGTCTCCTGCCAGTCGATGTCCACCCGCCGCTCTTCGGCCGACAGGGTGAGCAGGTTGGGGCAATCGGAGCGGTGGATCGAGATGCCCCGCCCCTGGGTCACGTAGCCCACCACCGAATCGCCCGGGACCGGCTGGCAGCACTGCGCGTACCGCACCATCAGCCCGTCCACGCCCTGGATCTTGATGCCGCGGCCCAGGCGGATCCGGTCGATGACGCGCCCGAAGACGGTGGCCTTGGGCTCCAGGATCTCGTCCGAGCCCAGGTCCGGATACATCGCCTTGATCACCTGGCCGATGTTCACGTCGCCTCGACCGACCGCGATCTCGAGGCCCCGCCCGTCAGCCAGGGAGAGCGTCGCCGCCGCCTTGGCGAGCCGCGCGTCGTCCGGGGGCTCGAGCCGGCGCTTCCGCACCTCGCGCGCGAGGATCTCGCGGCCCAGGCCGAGACTGACGGTCTCTTCCTCGTGGTTGACCCACTGCTTGATCTTGTGCCGGGCCCGGGCCGTGCGGACGTGGCTCAGCCAGTCCCGGCTGGGCTTGGCGCCGCTGCCGGTGAGGATCTCCACCGTGTCCCCGCTCTTGAGCTCGCGGTGGAGCGGCGCGATCCGGCCGTTGATCTTGGCGCCCTGGCACTTGAGGCCGACCTCGGTGTGGACGTGGAAGGCGAAATCGATCGGGGTCGAGCCCTTGGGCAGCCGCTTCACGTCGCCCTGCGGCGTGAAGATGAAGATCTCGTCCTGGTACAGGTCGATCTTCAGGAACTCGAGGAACTCCTCCGGGCTGTGCGTGTCCTGCTGCAGCTCGAGCAGCTGGCGGAACCAGCCAAGGTGCTGGTCCAGCTCGTCGGGCTTGCCGTCGCGCTTGTACAGCCAGTGCGCCGCGATGCCGAACTCGGCGGTGCGGTGCATCTCCTGGGTGCGGATCTGGACCTCGAACAGCTGGCCGCCGGGGCCGAAGATGGTGGTGTGCAGCGACTGGTAGGCGTTCGACTTGGGACTTGCGATGTAGTCCTTGATCCGCTCCTGGATGGGCGTCCAGTTGTGATGGATGATGCCCAGCACGTGGTAGCACTCGGGAACCGACCGCACGATGACCCGGATGGCCATCAGGTCGTAGATCTCCTCGAAGCCCTTGTTCCGCTTGCGCATCTTCTGGAAGATGGACCACAGGTGCTTGGGCCGGCCGGTGACCTCGAACCCCTCGATGCCGGCGCGCTTGAGCTCGTACTCGAGCGGCGTCCGCAGCTTGAGGATGGTCTGCTCCCGCTGCGCCCGCTTGGACGCCACCTGGTTCACCAGCTCGCGGTAGTCGTCCGACTCGAGGAACTTGAACGCGAGGTCCTCGAGCTCCGCCTTCATCCCGGCCATGCCGAAGCGATGCGCCAGCGGCGCGTAGATCTCGCGGGTCTCGAGTGCGATGCGGCTGCGCCGCTCGGGCGGCAGGTGCTCGAGCGTGCGCATGTTGTGGAGCCGATCGCCCAGCTTGATGATGATGACGCGGGCGTCCTTGGCGATCGACAGCAGCAGCTTGCGGTAGTTCTCGACCTGCTCCTCCGCCGAGGAGCGGAAGGTGAGGCTCGAGATCTTGGTGAGCCCGTCCACGATCCCGGCGATCTCGGCCCCGAACTCCTTGGCGATGTCCTCGGTCCGGACGTCGGAGTCCTCGACCACGTCGTGCAGCAGGGCGGCCGCGACGGTGGTGCTGTCGAGCAGCTGCTCGGCGAGGATCAGTGCGACGGCGATGCTGTGGGAGACGAAATCCTCGCCCGACATCCGCTTCTGGCCCCGGTGGGCGGACGCGCTGAAGCGGAGCGCCCGGTCGATCAGATCGAGATCGAGCCGATCGGCATGGCGCTCGAGGACCGCCCGGAGGTCCGGGGCGAGGTCGGGCAACGTACCGGTCACAGCAGGCCGGCGCAGGCGAAGCTCACGAAGCGATCTCCCGCGATGATGACGTGGTCGTACAGGGGCAGGTCCAGCAGGCGACCCGCAGCCGCGAGCTGCTGGGTGACCGCCCGGTCTTCCGCCGAGGGGGTCGGATCCCCGCTCGGGTGATTGTGCACGACGATGATCCCCGCCGCGGCCTCCGCGATCGCGGCGCGGAACACCTCTCGAGGATGCACCAGGGAACTATTGAGCAACCCGCGGGTGACCAGCACCTCGCGCAACACCTGGCTCTGGCTGTCGAGCGCGAGGAGGTGGAACTCCTCGACCTGCAGGTCACGCAGTCTTGCACGAAACAGCCGGGCGACGTCGTCCGGTTCCCGGATCCGGAGCACCGGTGGCCGCTCCTCCCGGGCCAGCCGCGCGCCCAACTCGAAGGCGGCGAGCAACCTGGCCGCCTTGGCGGGCCCGACCCCCGGCGTCTGCAGCAGCTCGCCGCGGGGCCGAGTCGCGAGCCGCCGGAGCGAGCCTTCACCGACCTCCAAGAGCCGTCCGGAGACCTCGAGGACGCTGGACCTCGAGTCCCCCGTTCCTATCAGGATGGCAACAAGTTCGGCGGTCGTCAACGCGGCGGGACCCAGGGCCCACAGCCGCTCTCGTGGGCGGTCGCCCGCGGGAAGGCTCGAGGGAGCGCGAAGCATCCCCCACGATAGCGGGTCGCTAGAGTGGGTTCAGTGTCAATATCCTGCTGCGGCACAACAATTTACGCCCAATGATTCCGGCTCAACCTCGCTCCGGCTCGAGCGCCAGTGCCAGCTCGGTCGCCGTGGCGAACCGCTCTTCCGGCTGCTTGGCCAGGGCCCTGAGCACCGCCCCCTCGACGCCGGCCGGCACCTCCGGGCACACGGTCCGGAGTGGCGGCACGGCATCGGCCAGGTGGCGGGCCAGCACCGCCCCGCGGTTGGCGCCGGCGAACGGTGGCTCGCCGGCGAGCATCTCGTACAGGACGCATCCCAGGCTGTAGATGTCGCTGCGTCCGTCCAGGTTCTTCTCGCCGCGGGCCTGCTCCGGGCTGGTGTACGCCGGGGCTCCGAGCACGAACCCGCTGGCCGACAGGCGCTCCCCGCCGGCGCTCTCCAGCACACCCGCGATGCCGAAGTCGGCCACCAGCGCCTGCCCCGATTCGAACAAGATGTTCTCCGGACGGATATCGCGGTGCACCACGCCCTGGCCGTGGGCATAGGCTAGCGCATCGGCCACGTCGCCGGCGATCCGCACCGCCTCCGCGACCGGAAGGCGAATGTCGCCACGCAGTCGCTGGCGGAGGGTCTCGCCCCGCACGTACGGCATCACGTAGAACATCCCCGCGGGGTTGGCCCCCGGCGGCATGACGCCCGAATCGTAGAGCTGCAGGATGTGCGGGTGATACAGCCGCGCCAGGATGCGGATCTCCCGGCGAAATCGCCGGGCGTCGGTCGCGGTCGCGACCTCCGGGCGGAGCAGCTTGAGCGCGACCGCCCGATCGAACCGGCGATCGTAGGCCAGGTACACGATCGCCGCCGCCCCGCGGCCCAGCTCTCGCTCGACCTGGTATCGGCCCACACTGGTGGCATCGTCGTCCTGGTCCGCGCCGGTGCGCCGCTCCTCCCGCAGGCGCTCCACCAACCGCTCCAGATCGGGCACCGCCACGCCGGGCAGATCTTCCCGGGCGCGGGCCATGAACTCCCGGGCCGCCCGGGTGGCGCCGGTCCAATCACTCGCGGCCGCGAGCGCGCGCACCAGATCGGTCGTGGCCCGCTCGGCGAGCGGATCCGCCAGCGCGAGGCGGCGCTTGATGTCGATCTCCTCGGTGTGACGCCCCGAGGTCTCGGCGTGCTCGGCGAGCGTGCGCAGGGCGCGCTCATAGTCACCTGACAGTCGGGCGCGCTCCCGGTCCACCCAGTGTTCGAACTCCGGCGCTCCGCTCAGGAAGAATCCATCGAGAAACTGGCCGCGGTAGAGGGCGACCGCGCCGGCCAGGTCGCCCGCGGCGAGGCGGGCCGAGAATTCCGCGACGTCGGTGGTGACGGCCGCGGGGTTGAGGCGCAGCGGATCGACCCCGGCGGCGAGGGCGCCGGGCAGCTGCCGCCGGAGCGAATAGAGGAGCTGCTCCAGCGCGTGCCGAGCGTTGTCGGCGCCGCTCTCGGCCCACAGGCACGCGATCAGCTTGTCGCGCGGGATTCCCCGATCGCCCGCGGCGGCCAGCAGGCCCAGCACGGCGAGCTGCCGCCGCGGCGGCGCCAGATGGCGCCCGTCGTCGGTGAGGCTGAGCCCGCCGAGGATGTCGAGCCGGAGCATGAGCGTTGGATGAGCGGAGCGTGAGGGAGCCGTGAACGCCGAATCATAGTCTAGGGGCCACAGTTCGGATCGGGCAAGCGCCGGCGGCGCAGTTGGGGCCGCCCAGACACGCCCGAAGCACCCCGGGGGCTCCTGTGCGCAACGCTCGATTCCTGTCGCTCACGCTGGTCGCGGCCATCTCGGCCGCCGGCTGTCAGTCCGATGCCACGGCGCCTCCGCCGCCCCCGCCCGACCCCGCTCCGCTCACGGTGGCCCCGAGCGTCGCCACGCTCCAAGGTGGGCAGGCGCTCCGATTGACCGCGAGCGTGCACCTGGCCAATGGCTCGACGACCAAGCCGGAGGGCGTCAAGTGGGCCAGCGCGGACGCGAGCATCGCATCGGTCGGTCCGGACGGCACCGTCGCCGCCGTGCGCGCCGGCCGGGTTCAGATCGTGGCCTCGTGGGAGGACAGCCGCGGCTCGTCCCTGATCGTCGTGGCCGAGCAGGTACGGAAAAAGGGATCGGACTGCTTGGTCAACCTCGAGGGGGGCACAGCGTCCAGCATCCCGAGGACCGCGGGCTGCAACTGACCGGAAGGATGACGCTTCTCCACCGAGGAGCCTCCTCGCCGCGCCCGCGGCGGGGAGGCTTCGCGTGGGTGCCCTACTTCTTGACCACGAAGACCTTGGTCTCGACCGAGTCGTCCCCCAGGAACACGATCACCTTGTAGGTCCCCGGCTTGAACCCCTTCGGCTGCGACAGCTGGAAGGCGGCATTCTGGCCGGCCGCCGGGATGGGCTCCGACGACTGTTGCACGACCTCGCCGGTCTGGGAGCGCCACGCGGCGGTCAGGTGGTCCGCGCCCGTCGAGCCCGAAGTGCCGACCGAGACGTAGACCGTATCCTGAGGAGCGAACTGAAAGGTGGGTTCGGTGATGTGGTTGCCGGCCCCGACGCGACGTCCGATCATCACGTTCGAGACCGTGAGCTCGGCGGGCTTGGCCGCCGCATCCTTCGCCGAGTCGGCCATCCCGGTGCGGGTCCCTGAGTCAGACCCATCCGAGCGGCCGCACCCGCCGGACAGCGCCGCGAGAACCACGAGCGGCGCGCTGGTGAGGAAGAGGTGGGCCATGGAGCCCTCCGTTTCGCGCAGAGCGTTCGAGGTACTGCACACGATGCGGCACTTCGCCGACGCTGTCAACGGAGGGACGATCGAGCCGAGCATCGGCTATCGTTCCCCGGCGAGCCGCGCCAACTCGGTCCGGACGTCGTCCCGCTCGGGCAGAAGCGAGGGCTCCGGGTTCGACCGTAGCGCGAGATAGTGCCGGTAGGCGCGGATCGCGCCAGCGGTGTCGCCGACCAGCTCGGCGAGACGCCCCTCCTGCCGCAGGTAGGTCGAGAGATAGGACGCCGGAACCACGCCGTACGCGCGCCGGCGGACGCTCGCGAGCGCCCCGGGCAGATTGCCCTGTTCCTCGAGCAGGCGGGCGGTCACGAGATTCCCTGCATCCGGCCACCCCTCAGGACCCCGCCGAGACAGTGAATCCAATCGGGCCACAAGGCCCGAAGCTTCCGGCTGCCGGCTAGCCATTGCCAGCCACGGCTCGAGCAACTCCGCGCAGATCGAGGCGTGAGCAACCACCGAGGCGGACTGGGCGACGGAGGGCCTCGGGAGGACGGCAGCCCGGAGTCGCTTGATCTCTGCCTCGGCCGAGGTGAGCTGTCCGTGGGTCAGGCGCCACTGCGCGAGCGTGCAGATGTCGTCGCACTGCATCCTACGCGCTTCCGAGCCCCGAGCGAGCGGCCCGTCGACGCGCCCCGCCATATTGCGGATCCACAGCGCCGCCGCGCTGGAGTCCCCGCTCCAGTACAAGGCATCCGTGATGTGCCCAGACGACATGCTCACGACGTTGTGCAGCCGCTCGCCTTCGACCAGTAACCCTGCGCCTCCCGCGGACGGCCGCCGTTCATCGCCAAGCGATACTGCTGACGGATCGGGAATCCTCGTGCGCTGTCCGAATCGGCGCGTTTCACCAGAACACCGACAGCATCTCGGGCGTCATCCAGAGCTGCGCCGGTCTCCTGACTCCGAAACGTGATCGCCCACAGGCTTGCATCGTTCAGCCGATCGAACCGCGGTCGTATCGCCGTCAGCGCCGCCGTGTCCCGCAGGGTGTACGCCATCTGCCACTGCAGGTACCCCGCAAGGTCATTCGCCGAGTCCGCCATCCCCAGGTCGCCGAAGTGCCGGACCTCCGTCGTGTCCCCCTCGCGGAGAAAGCGCTCCCGGCCCAGGGCGGCGGCAAGCTCGGGGCGGAGCACCTTGATGGCGACCTGGCGCCGGTGCTTCAGGTCCTGGGCGAGGTAGACGATCGCCATCCCCCCCGAGCCCAGCTCGCGCTCGAGGTGATATCGGTCGGCAAGGGTGGCGCGAAGCCGCGCGAGGATGTCGGACAGGTAATGGGTCTGTGAGTGGTGCCTGAAGATGGGGAGGCTTGCAGTGACTGGCTAGCCTTGCAGTGCCCAACCTTCCCACCCGATTCCGCATGGCGCGCCAGCAGCGGTGCCGGCCCAGTCGTTCCGCCTTGGTTCCGGCGGAGGCCCTATGAAGAGGTCGTCGGCTCCGATCGTCACCGGTGCGACCGTCCGGATGGCCACGTGCGTCCTCGAGCCGCGCACTCTCGGGTTCCGCCATCTCTCGCCAAGCTTGTGAAGGTCGCCCTCTCAGAAGGCAATCTCGACCCCAACTCGCGCCCGGCGCCCCGGTGTCGTGTGGGCGTGCTCCCCCCTCACCACGTCGTAGAGCGCGTCGACCGCCCGGGTCTGCTCCGCTACCGTAAACACACCATCCCCATCCCCGAATCGCTGCTCCGCCCGGATCAGGTACAGGCAATTCGCCGCGGCGGGCTGAAACTGCCGATTCGAGCGCCACGTCGCGCATTGCTCGTGCGGGAAGACGAGGACGAGAGAGCTGTCGGCGGCGAGCGCACCATTGATGCTGCCCTCGGACGCCAGGTCGGCAAGATCGGCTTTCCGGTTCTCCGCGCGCTCGACGTCGTTCCGAAGGCTGCCGTTGGTGGCGAACACCTCGAGAATGTTCTTGATGTTGAGCAAGTTGCGGACATCGAGATACCCAGTCACCTCCATCCCGCGGAGCCCGAAGCTCCTCGTAAGGCGGGTGTTCAGCTCCTTGTACGAGGGCAGGCGCTGCGTATTGATGCCCTCGGGGAACGAGCGGAGGCAGTTCTCAACCGAGAGGACGTTCTGATCATCGGTGCGCTCGCTGCAGCGGCTGTACGCCGTGCCGCTGGTGTAGCGGAACGTCGCGAAGAGGCTGGTTCCGCGCAGGACCGCCCCCAGTGCGGAGCCGCGCTTCCAGTCGCCCGGCAAAGTGAGGGAGACCGCGCCGGTGAGGGCGTGGGGACGGCTGTTGCTGGTCGGCAGTATGCCCTGCGGCGGTGGCTGCACATCTCCCGTGACCGGATTGGTGATGAAGGAACCGTAGTAGATGTAGGTGAACGGGTCCGAGCCGGTGTTTCTCGCGTGCTGGTACGCGTACGCGACGGTGCCGTTGAAGAAGGACCCGAACCGCCGGTCCAGCCGGACGTCGAGCCCGAGAACGCTGCCGAAATCCAGGTTCGTCAAGATGTTGATCCTCGCGTCGCGGCCGATCGCCGGGTCGTACCGCGTCGCCACGCGGGCGGCCGGATCGGAGAGGATGTTCTTGTTGTAGGCCGCGAGGTCCAGCACCATGTCCTCGCTGAAGGCGTGGCGGATGCCGAACTCGAAGGCGATGGTCTTCCCGAAGTCCAGGTCGGTCCCGACGGCCTGCCCGAGGTCGTTGACGCCCAGGTCCAGGTTCACCCCGCCCAGGAGCAGGCCGAAGTCGGGGGCCTGCACCTGGTGGGCATAGCTCAGCCGGAAAGTGGTCCGGTCGGTGACCGGGAACGCCACCTGGATCCGGGGACTCAGGTAGCCATGCCCGCGGTCGCGGACGTACGTGGCCGTCGGGTGCGCCGGATCGAAGCCAGGCAGGGTGGAGATCCGGGGAAACTGATAGTGGTTGCCGGCGGTATCGGTGACGTAGGGCCGGGACGCGCGAGTGTCATAGCGATCGTACCTGAGCCCGCCCACCAGCACGACGTCGCCGAGATCGAGTCGGTGTTCCACGAAGGCGTTCCACCGGATGGGCCGCTCGATGTAGGCCTCCCCAGCGAACCGGACCGCGGAGCCATAGTGGGCAATGGAGTACCGGGTGAACTCGCCGCCGATCTTGATGCGGCTGTACCGGTCCGCCTGCCAGTCGACACCCGCTTTCCCGAGATACCGGCTCTCCGCGTACAGGTTGATCGCATTCGGAGTGGCGAAACTGCCCGACTCTCCGAACAGCCAGGTATCCCCTCCCAGGGAATTGCCGAAGCCGCCGTACGTCCCGTACAGGCCATACGCGTCGTCGCGGAGCTGGTCGACGGGAAGTTCGGGTGGATTGAGGCGCCCGAACGGGGTGAGACGACCCTGGCCGAGGCGCACGTTCCGGATCAGGCCCTCGTCGACCGGGAAGCTCTCGAAATCGAAGAGGAAGCGCATCGGCTCCAGGATGAAGCCGCCGAACGGCGACCGGGTCGATCGGGCGCTCTCCTCGGTCAGCTGGCCACCAATGGTCCGGTCCTGCTGGTACGACAGCGCGAGGTCGAGCGCCAGCGCCCGCTCGGCGCTCTTGGAGAGGTTCTGGGTCCAGCTCAGGGTGGCCAGCCGGCTCCGGTTGCTGAAGCCACGGAGCGTGGCCGGCAGCGCGAGCTGGTTCAGGTGCCGGATGATGAAGTCGAACCGCTGGCCGTGGTTCCGGCTCGTCGCCAGGCTCAGCGCCACGTGGGAGCCAGAGCCGTAGGTGTAACTGAGCTTCCCGGACGCGGTATAGAGGGTACGGGCGGTGGCGGGGATGCGGACCCCGTTGCACTCGAATCCGAAATTGTTGCGCATCCGGCGGATGTGCTCCCCGTCCGGCCCGTCGATCCCGGCCGCCCCCGACGCGGCGAACTCGTCGCAGCGTCCGCGCGAAATCGCGTAATCGCGCGCGGTGACCACCGTGGTGTCGGCCAGCAGCCGCTCGTCGAACACGGTGCTGGGATCGTCCACCACGATGCTGGCCTGACGAATCGTGGTGTCGGCCCCCACCGGCAGGAAGATCGGCGTGTTCTGGCTGTCGAAGCCCTCCTCCACGGACTGGCGGCCCTCGAGCGTCCCGCTGAGAAAGAACGTGAGTCGGCCCGCCAGCGGTCCGCTCAACGAACCCTCCAACCGATTGTATCCCGGACCGTGGTTGACGCCGAACGGCTCATCCGTCTCGTACGAGAACGCGCCCCGATAATCGCGGCCCCCGGTCCGAGTGACGAGCGAAATGATGCCCGACGCCGCGTTCCCGTACGCGGCCGAGGCGGCGCCGGTGGTCACCGACGCCTCCTCCACCGCGTTAGTGCCGATCTCGATTGTCGTTCCGGGCGGACCCGCGTCGCGAAATCCACGAATGCGATCGCCCTTGTAGCCGGGTTGCACCGGCACACCGTCGATGTAGGTGGCGTTCTCGGTCTGGCGGCCGCCCCGGATGGACAGGCCCCGGTCGGTTGCCTGCCTCCCGCCGTCGAGCGCGCCACGGATGACTTCGACCACGCCGGGCTGAAGCGCCAGGAGCTCGCCCAGACGATCCACCGGGAGCGCCTCCGCGAACTGCCCGTCGATCCGCTGCTTGGTGGTGACTTCGTCGCGCGGTACCAGGAGATTCTCGGCGGCGACGACGGTGATCTCACGGAGCTGAACCGCCGCGGCCACGAGCGTTAAGTCCTGGGTGACGGTCTGGTCGGCGAGAATGCGGAGGCCGGTGGCGAGGATCGGCTGGAAGCCGATGCGGACGGCGCGGAGTTCGTACGTCCCCGCCGGGATATTGTTGATGAAGTAGTATCCCCGGGCGTCGGTGAGCGCACCGAACGCCGAACCAACCACGTACACCTGCGCTTCGGCGAGGGCGGCGCCGCCAGCGCTGTTCTGCACGCGGCCCTCGAGCTTTCCGGTCGCGGTCTGGGCACCGAGCTCGCCGACCAGGAGGCAGGCGGCGCTCGACAGCATCGCCAGACGGCGTTGCAGTCTGCTACTCCACGCCGATATGCATGGCCTCCTGGTAGCCATGAGAGCAACTCACCTCAAATCGTACACGATAGCGCCCCAACGTGATGCATGCGTGAATGAGGCCTCCCGCCCGTCAGAGACACGCGGCCGTCACCGGCTGAACCGAGGTTTGAGGGCTATCGGTCGCTGCGATCCGAGAGCCGCGCCAGCGCCGCGCGGGCCTCTTCCACCAGGTGAACCTGTTTGGGCATCGGCGCGTCAAACCGGCGAAGGAAGTATTCGTAGTGCGTCCTCGCCGAGCGCACGTCGCCCTGGGCTTCCTCGACTCGCGCTCGCATCAGGTACGCCAGCGCGGCCGTCACATGATTGTAGGTTGCGTCCCAGCCGTCCTGGAGGGACTCGTACCAGACGAGGAGGCGGATGGCCTGCGCGGTGTCGCCGGCCTCGAGCAGCCAGGTGGCAGCGGCCAGGCGATCGGTCGCGATGTTCGGCATGATCCGATAGCCGCATGCCTTCGTCACACTGCACGACTGCAGTGCGGCCAGGTCCCGCCCGGCACCGGCACTATCTCCGGTGAGCGCTCGGCCATAGGCCGCCAGTGACCGGTCCAGGAAGCCTCCGAGCGGATGCCCGGACAACCGGCTGTCCGCCCGCGCACGGTCGAGGGCCGCCCGATCACCGCGGGCGAAGGCCAGCAACCCGTCGAGCCAGGCGAGCATCCAGACGGACTCGGTTCTCGGATCACCGTGCTCTTGCCGCTGAACCGCGGTCCAGGCCGCCGGCCGGCGCCTGACCGCCTCCGCGGGATCGACGGCGCCGAGCCATGCGCCGAGCACCGCGAGGCCGTAGTCGTCGAGGGGTGTGAGCGCCGGATCGTGGGTCAGAGGCGCCACGAGTCCGAGGGCCTCGTGCATGGTCGCGAAGGCGGAGTCCCATGCCCCACGGACCGCCCACGACCAGGCGATCCCGCGGAGCTGAGCTGCGGCGGGTACTCCGTCTAACCCGAGTCGCAGCACGCGGCGGTTCTGCTCGATCTGGACGGCGGGATACCCCGTCTGGAGGAACGGGCTCCAGGCGGCGACTTCGCTTTCCTCGGGGCCGATCATCAACCGCTCCATCACTTCCTGCGTGAGAATGTCGAGCAGGAGCCGGCTCGCCGAGTCGGTGACGCCGCCCGATTGGGCAACCGTCTGCATCACACGCACGAGCAGGCGAATGTGCCTGCGCCACGGGTCGATCGAGGTATCGGGCCGCCATTGCTCGCGCATCCGCGCGAAGATGCGGCCGCTCTCGACGGGGTCCTTGCCGTAGCTGTTCTGCCACAAATGCTGCAGCGCCGGCCGGAGCCTCGGGTTGAGAGCAATGGCACGATTGAACACGCTCTGCGTCTCCTGCCAATCGTGTCCCAGGATGATGCCGGCGTGGAACAGTCGATCACCGAGGACGAACCAGCCGGGCCAGTAGTCGGGAAACCGGCGGGTGACCTCCCGATACCGCTCCAGTTGAAGGGGCAGCGAGTCCTGGGTCTCCCATGCCTCCACCAGGAGCCGGTCGCGCTCGGGGAGCACCTCGCGGTGACGGTACATCGCGGCCGAGAATTCCGGCTCGACCGGCTGCTCCAACCAGTTCTGCGCCAGCGCATACCGGAAATAGGCGAGCCAGAATGTGGAATCCGCGGCGATCGCACTTCGAAAGGCGAGCGCCGCCTCGTCCCACCGATTGCGTTCCACCGCGCGCTCGCCCTCTAGGAAGGCGCGGAGCGCCGGCAGCGACCGCGTGGTCACCGCATCGAGGCTCGGCGTGGGCGCATCGCCACGCCGCCAGACCTGGCGCAGCAGCCCCCATACGATGGAATCGGTCAAGGAACGGAGGCTGTCGCGGTCGGCGGTGATCGTCATGGCTTGTATCAGGGGCGCGTCGGTCTCCGTGTCGTGCAGCCCCAGGTCGACCCGCACTTGCCGGCCTTCCAGTACCAATGTGCCCCGCAGCACGCTGCGTGCGCCCAGGTGCCGCGCCAGGGTTGCCGTTTCCGCGCGCGAGAGCGGGCCTCGCTCCGTGGTGGCGGCGGACACGCTCGATCGGTCCGCCGTCTCCACGCCGCCGACTCCATCGAGACTGGCGCTGACGGTGACCGCCAGGTCCCGCGCCAGCCGGTTGAGCGCGGTGTCGCTGCCTGAGGCGAGGAAGGGCAACACGGCGATCCTGGCCGCCGACGGAGCCACGACGGGCTCGGCGGATCTCCGCCAGCGGACGAACGAGCTCGTTATTCCCGCGGCGACGATTACGGCCGCGATCCCCGCGC
>JBOHSB010000109.1:0-9923 GCA_050733015.1 Gemmatimonadales bacterium | reverse complement strand
GGATGAGAGAGTTCCCTTCGTTGTCGCCCCGCTCGCCTGCTCGCCCTCTCGCCCTACCCGGCCTTCCCCGCCAGCCTGATCGCTCCCTCGACCGCGTCCACCCGGGTCTCGATCGGCGCCAGGTTGGTGTCCTCCCTGAGCCGGGCCAGCACGCTTCGCCGGAGCGGTCCGTCGGCCGACAACAGGCCCCCGGTGAGGGCCACGCCGACCGGCAGCTGCAGGTCCATCACGGGCACCAGGCACACCGCCAGCTGTGTCAGCTCGCGCGCGGCGTAGTCACAGATCCCCTGCGCCAGGGGGTCTCCGTGCGCGGCCACGTCCAGCACGTGGGGCGCCAGCGCGGCCACCTCCGCCGGCGATGCGCCCGCCGCCCAGCGGATCAGGGCGTCGAAGCTGTCGCTCCGCGACGCGGCCAGCACCCGCTCGCTGAGTGCGGTGCGCGGGCTGCGCCCATCGGCGGCGCGGCTCACCGCGCCGAGCGCGGCGCGGCCGATGGCGTAGCCGCTGCCCTCGTCGCCCATCTGCCATCCGTAGCCGCCGATCCGATGCTGCTTGCCCGCGCGGTCGCGACCCACGGCCACGCTGCCCGTGCCGGCGCTCACCACGATGCCGGGACCCTCGTCGAACACCGCGGCCAGGGCGATCTCGATGTCGGTGGACACCACCACGGTGGGAGCCAGGTTCTCGCCCCGGAGCGCCTTGCGCAGCTCGTCGCGCTCGGGCTCGCGACCGGCGCCGGCCGCGCCGATATAGAGCACATCGCCACTCAGCCGTCCCGCGCCGGCGAGCGCTCGCCGCACGACTTCGGCGATCACCGCCGCGGAGGCGAGGGCGCGTCCTGGCCGGATCGCGGCGCCGACCCCGTCCGCCCGGGCGAGGACCTGCTCGCCGTCGGACACGCCCACGGCCGTCTTGCTTCCGCCGACGTCGGCGCCAATGAGAATTCGGGTCACGGCTGGCTCGGGCTCGGAGTAGGAAGGGACGAGCGCCCCGGAACATAGCTCAGCGCCATGCCGCTGCCGACCGCCAGCAGCGTGCCCAGCGGGACGTACCATGGCCACGCCAGGCGGCCGAGGGGCTCGAGCCACGCGAGGCCGGGCGTCGGGGCCAGCCGCTTCGCGAACACGACCACCAGCATCAAGACCACCGTGATCGCGACCGCGCCGACCACGTCCCTTCCCCGGGCCCGCGGCCAGCGGCCCGCCAGCACGTAAGTGCCCAGCAGCGGCCCATAGGTGACCGAGGCGATGGACAGCGCCAGCACCACGACCGGGGTCTGGCCGGTGCCCGAGGACGCATGGAAAAACAGCGCGCCGGCGATGAGGCCGAGGGCCCAGACGGCCGAGATGATCCGCCCCACGCGGAGCAGGTGCGCCGGGTCGCGCCGGCCGGTCCACGAGGCGTAGAGATCGTGGGTCGCGGAGGACGCGAGCGAGTTGATCGCCGAGCTGTGCGTCCCCATGGCGGCCGCGAGGATGCCGGCGATCACGAGGCCCGCGAGCCCGACCGGGAGATGCTGCACCACGAAGGCCGGGAAGAGCTGATCGCTGGGAGTCTCCGCCGGCGCGAGGCCCGCGGCCCAGATCGCGGACCCGACCAGCAGGAACAGGGTGAACTGGAAGATGACCATCACGCCCGACCCCACCAGCGCGACGCGCGCGTCGCTCAGGGATCGGGTGGCGAGGAGGCGCTGGACGATCAGGTGGTCCGTCCCGTGGGACGCCGCCGACAGGAGGGCGCCGCCGACGATCCCGCTGAACAGGGTATAGGTGTGGGTCAGGCTGGGCGACAGGTCGAGCACCCGCAGCTTGCCGGCATCGTGCGCGCGGGCCAGGGCCTCCGACGCGCCGCCGCCGAGCTTCCAGGCGATGAGCAGGGCGCCGATCCCGCCGGCCAGGTAGACGGAGAGCTGGAGCACGTCGGTCCACACCACCGCCTTGAAGCCGCCGAACCAGGTGTAAATCATGGTCACGATGCCCATGACCACGATCGCCGTCGGCACGCTCCAGCCAGTCACCAGCGCGAGCGGGATGGCGCTGGCGAAGACCCGCACGGCGTCGCCCAGGAACCGGGATACCAGGAAGACGAGCGAAGTGAGCCGGCGCGTGCCGACGCCGAAGCGTGACTCGAGCCGGGCGTAGGCGGTCTCCTGGTCGCCGCGGAAGTAGCCGGGCAGGAGCCAGCGCGCCACGCCGATACGGCCGATGAGGTAGCCGACGGTGAGCTGGAGGAACGTGAGGTCGCCGCGGGCCCCGATCCCCGGGATGGAGATGACCGTGAGCGCCGAGGTCTCCGTGGCGACGATCGAGAGCAGGATGGCCCAGGCGGGAAGGTCCCGCGCGCCCAGGAAATAGTCGGACGCGCTCCGCTGATGGCGCGAGACCCAGAGGCCGACACCCAGCGTGAAGCCGAAGTAGAGCACCACGACGGTGAGGTCGAGAGTGTGCAGAGAGGCAGTCGGGTTGAAGGGTGAGCGGCGGTGAGCGTTCGGCAGTGAGCGGTAAGCGGTAGAATCAAAAGGGGTGGCCGATCGAGCCCGGCTCGTCTGGCCACCCCTGGTACTGCGTCCCGCTCACCGCTCACCTCTTACCGCAACCGTTGTCAGGCCGTGAAGCTGCTCCCGCACCCGCAGCCGCCAGTCGCATTCGGGTTGGTGAACGTGAACCCCGACCCTTGCATGGACGTGACGTAGTCGATGGTGATGCCGGCCAGATACTGGGCGCTGAAGCCGTCGACGAAGACGCGGACGCCGTTGATCTCGTGCACCAGATCGTCGTCGAGCGCGCGCTCTTCGATGTTGAGGCTGTACTTGAACCCCGAGCAGCCGCCCGGCAGCACGCTGACTCGCAGGCCGGCCGTGTCGACCGGGACCTGCTCCTGGGCGATGAACTTCTGCACCTCGGCAGCCGCCTGGCTGGTCAGGACCATGGTAAACCCGCCCGCCGGGGCCTGCTGGTCGATGCTCATGCACTGCTCCTTCCGTACATAACGGCTGCTGGTGGACGTCACTCTCCTGGCTCCAAACCTAACCGGGAATCGAGGGCGGTGTCAACGCTCGCCGCCAGCTGCTCGTCCGCACGCAAGTTACGCTGGATCAACAAGAAAGCGGCAACGGACGTGGCGCAGTAGAGCCACCCCTGTGGGGTGCTCCCGGTGAGGAATTGTCCCACCCCGAACACCGCCGCGTACACGGCGACCACCCCGGCCAGCCAGTTGACCCAGCTCAGGGCCCCACCGGGGATGCTTTCGTCACCGAATCCCAGCCGGCGCGAGACCCGCCGCCAGCCCGGCCCCCCGGGCCGGACTCGCCGGTAGAAGCGCTCCAGGACGGCGTCGGTCTCGGGCTGGGTGAGCAGCGTGACCGCGATCCACACCGTCGTGGCGACCACGGTGGTGATCAGCATGGCCTTGGCATAGTCGCCGCTCGAGGTGTTCCCCGCGTCGACCCCGCTCAGGTGCAGGGCGATGGAGGTGATGAAGGATGCCGCCATGGCGCTGATCTCGGACCAGGCGTTGATCCGCCACCAGTACCAGCGAAGAATGAACACCAGCCCGGTGCCGGCGCCCAGGCCGATCAGCAGCTTCCAGCCCTGCTCGACGCTCTTGAGGTAGGCCATGACCACGAGCGACAGGAGCATGAGGACCACCGTCGCCACCCGCGAAGCGATCACCCGGGCGCGGTCGCTCGCGCCGGGCTTGAGAAAGCGCAGATAGACGTCGTTGACCAGATAGGACGCGCCCCAGTTGAGGTGGGTGCCGATCGTGCTCATGTAGGCGGCGGCGAAGGTCGCCACCAGGAGACCGCGAAGTGGGGAGGGCAGGACGTCCACCATCACCCGGACGTAGCCCTCTTCAGGATTGGCCAGGCCCGGGTAGCGCATGAGTGCCACGAAGCCGACCATGATCCACGGCCAGGGTCGGAGCGCGTAGTGCGCGATGTTGAACCACAGGGTGGCGAGCAGGCCATGCCGCTCGTCCTTGGCGGCCAGGATGCGCTGCGCCACGTAACCGCCGCCGCCGGGCTCGGCGCCGGGATACCAGGCCGCCCACCACTGCACCGCCAGGAACACCATCAGCGTGGACACCGGGAGCCAGGCCTTGTCCGTCGGCGGAAGCACGCCGAAGGCCGCCTCCCGGGAGCCGAAGTGCGCCACCGCCGCCTGGGCGACGGCGTCGAGCCCGCCCACCGACTTCACCGCGATCACGGCGAGCACGATGACGCCGCCCATCTTGACCACGAACTGGAAGGTGTCGGTCACCACCACGCCCCAGAGGCCGGAGAAAATCGTGTAGCCAGCCGTGATGGCGAACAGCAGGATGGCGGCCTTCCACGGGTCGATGTTGAGCGAGATCTGCAGCACGGTCACCATTGCCCGGGTGACCCAGCCCATGATGATCAGGTTGATGGGGAGGGCGAGGTACAGCGCCCGGAAGCCGCGCAGCGCCGCCGCCGGCTTGCCGCCGTAGCGCAGCTCGGCGAACTCGAGGTCGGTCAGCACGCCAGCCCGGCGCCACAGCCGGGCGAAGAAGAACACCGTCAGGATGCCCGAGATGGCCCCGTTCCACCAGAGCCAGTTCCCTGCGACCCCGTAGCGGGCCACCAGCCCGGCCACGACCAGCGGCGTGTCCGCCGAGAAGGTCGTCGCGACCATCGAGGTGCCGGCGAGCCACCACGGCAGCGCGCGCCCCGAGACGAAGTATTCGTCGAGCGACTGGCTCGCCTTGCGGACATAGGCCAGCCCGATCGCGGCGGAGACGGCGAAGTAGAGCAGGATGATCAGCCAGTCGGAGAAGGCGAGATGCATCGGCGGTCCCGGTGAAAGGAAGTGTCGCGGAGTCACCCTAAGCGGAGCGAAGGGGGCATGCCTCCGGGCACGGCTCCTTCGCGGAGTTTATCCTGGACGAAGCCAGGGCTCAGGATGACTCTAGGCCGCTCAGGATGACTCCAGGCCTGTGACGCTACGGCACGTGCCGCTGCAGGCCCCAGCCACGCGCGAACGCGGGTGGCAGCGCGATCGGCAGCCTGCCGGTGATCGGTGCGGCCCCGGCGAGCGCCCGCGCCACGGCCTGCTCGGTCACTGCGTTGGAGCGCCAGCCGATCAGGTACGACCCGACCTCGGGCAGGCCGCCGATCAGGTACGGATTGCCCAGTGACACGAGCACCGTCGGCCGCTCCCGCGCGGTTCGCACGATGAGTCCAGTGAGCGCGGCGGGCAGCCCGATCGAGCCTCGGCCCGCGGTCGGCCGGTCGGCGGTGGCGACCAGCGTCACCGGAGTGCGCCGGATGGCCGCGGTCGCGGAGTCGTAGCTGGCGACCCCGCTCGCGGGCCACAGGCGAGCGAGCACCACGCCGAAGCCCTGCGTCCGGAGCTCGGCCGCCAGCGCGATGCCGACCATGCGGTTCTCTTCTTCCGCATAGGTCACCAGCGTAACCGGGGGCCGGGCGCTGGCCAATCCGTAGATCACGCCGCCCGAGTCCTTGACCATCACGATCGAGCGGGCCGCGATCGCCGCGGCATCCGCCTGGAACGCCGCGCTGCCGACGATGGCCGGGATGCTGTCCAGCGGCACCGTTCGCCGGGCGAACAGTCCCAGCGCGCGCTTGGCCTCGAGCACCCGCCGCACCGAGGCGTCCAGCCGCTCGGGCGAGATCATGTGGCTGGCCACCGCGCGCTCCATGGCGTCGATGGCGGCGCGCGGGTCGGCGGGCTGGAGCAGCAGGTCCGCCCCCGCCAGGAAGGCGCGGACGCCCGCCTCGGCGCCGTATGCATCGGCCACCCCGGCCATGTTGAGCGCGTCGGTGACGATCATCCCCTTGAAGCCGAGCGAGTCGCGCAGAATTCCGGTGAGAATGTTCGGCGCCACGGTGCCGGGCCGGACCATGCCGGAATCGATGCCCGGCAGCGCGATGTGCGCGGACATCACGACGTCCACGCCGGCCTTGATCGCGGCCCGGAACGGCACCAGCTCCACGGAGTCGAGCCGCGCCCACGACGAGGTGATGACCGGCAGCGCGAGGTGCGAGTCGGTGCCGGTGTCCCCGTGCCCCGGAAAGTGCTTGGCGGTGGCCAGCATCCCGAAGTCCTGCAGCCCGCGCACCTCGGCGGCCACCATCCGCCCCACCTCCGCCGGGTCCTCGCCGAAGGAGCGGGTGTTGATGATCGGGTTGGCGGGGTTGTTGTTGACGTCCGCGACCGGCGCGAACGCGAGGTGCACGCCCACGGCGCGGCCTTCGAGCGCGGTGATCTTGCCCAGCTCGTACGCCGCGCTGTCGCTCCCGGTGGCGCCCACGCCCATATTGGGTGGAAACAGCGTGCCGCCGTTGAGCCGGAGGCTGGTGCCGCCCTCGAAATCAGATCCGACCAGCAGCGGCAGCGCCGAGCGCTGCTGCAGCCGGTTGAGCTTGGCGGCCACGTCGAGCGGCGAGCCGATCGACACGATGACGCCGCCGACGTGGAGCGAGTCCACCCAGGCCTCGGCGCGCTCGAATCCGCCGTCGTCATAGGCGGCGTAGGTGCCGGGAATCCAGGGGATCACGAGCTGCGCGATCTTGTCGCGTACCGACAGCTTCCCGAGCAGCGTCGTGACGTCCCTCTCAGGGCCCACCGCCGCCGCCGATGGGATGGGAGCGGGCGTGACCACACCGGACGCCCGTCCGCAGGCGCCGAGCAGGATCACTACCGGGGCGAGGTACCGAGGGTGCACAGATCGCTCGTCGTGCTGGGACTCTTCGGATGGTCGGTCGCGTGTGGGCCGCACACGCCCGCGGCGCAGGTGTCGGCGCCGGGGGCGGTGCGTCCCGGCATCGACGTCCTGCTGACGGACAGCCTGGCCGTCGTGCGCGACCGCCGGGTCGGTCTGGTGACCAACCAAGCGGGGGTGGATGCCCAAGGGATCAGCGACGTGACACGGTTGCGTGCGGCCGGCGTGCGGCTGGTGGCGCTGTTCAGCCCCGAACACGGGTTTCGAGGCGCAGCCGATCCGGGTACCGCGGTCGCCTCGTCCATCGATTCGGCCACCGGTCTCCCAATCTACAGTCTATACGGGCGAAGTACCGCACCCAGCGACACCATGCTGGCCGGAATCGACCTGTTGCTGGTCGACCTGCAAGACGCGGGCGCGCGGTACTACACCTACCTGTTCACGACCGTCGAGGTGATGCGCTCGGCCGCGCGGAGCCGGGTGCCCGTGGTGGTGCTGGACCGGCCCGACCCGATCGGCGGGGCGGTGCAGGGAAACGTGCTCGATCCGGCGTACCACACGCCCGTGGGACAGCTCGCCGTTCCGATGCGCTACGGGATGACCCTGGGCGAGTTGGCCCGACTGGCGCGGGCAGACCTCGGTCTCGCGACCGACCTTCGCGTGGTGCCGGTGACCGGCTGGCGCCGGGAGATGGCGTTGAATGAGACCGGGCTGCCGTTCATCCCGCCGAGCCCGAACCTCCAATCCCTCGAGGCGCTGTACCACTATCCCGGCACCTGCCTGTTCGAGGGCACCAATCTGAGCGTCGGCCGTGGAACGGACGCCGCTTTCCGCCAAATCGGGGCGCCGTGGCTCGACACCGGGGCCGTGCTCGCGCGGATGCGGGCGGACCGCCTTCCCGGTGTCCGATTCGCCGGGGTGTCGTTCACACCGCGCGCACCGGGGGACGGGAAGTACGCCGACACCGCGCTCGCGGGGATTCGGCTGGAGCTGACCGACCGGACTCGCTACGACCCCGCAGCTACCGCAATCCACCTCCTGGCAGCCGTCCGGGCGGTCCACGGCCGCGAGTTCGGCTGGATCCCGAAGCATTTCGACCGGCTGGCTGGCGGACCGGGTCTGCGCGAGGCGCTCGACCGGGGCGCGCCGCCTGGGGACGTCGTCGCAGGGTGGGGAGCGGACCTCCGGCGGTTCCGGGAGCGCCGACGACCGTTCCTCCTGTATCCGGAATGAGCGGAATGAGGAGTTAGCGGAGCAAACCGAAGCCCCCGGCTTCGGTTTGCTCGTCCCGCCGACGACAGTTCGTCCGATTGCCCTAACCGGTTCTCACGATTATTCTTTCGCCCGGCCGCCCACCCGGGGTCAGGCCAGGATCACGCTCTCCGGGGGACCGAACCGACGTGAAGCTGCTGGGTGCGCTGGAGAAGCCGTTCTACGCCGCGGTCGATCCGTTGGTGAGCCGGCTGATCCGGTCCGGCGTGCGGCCGAACACCATCACCACCATCGGCACCGGACTCGTGCTGGTGTCGGCCCTCGCCTTCGGGCTGGGGCACATCCGGCTGGGCGGGCTGTTGCTGCTCCTCAGCGGGGTGACGGACACGCTGGACGGCCAGGTGGCGCGAGGCGGCGCCATGGTGACGAAGTTCGGCGCCTTCTACGACTCCACCCTCGACCGGGTGGGCGACGGCGCCACCTTCATCGGCATCGGCGCCTTCCTCCTCACCGCCCCCGATGTCGCCTACCGGGTCCCCGCGACGATCGCGTGCATGGTGGCCATCCTCAGCTCACTGCTGGTGAGCTACGCCCGGGCGCGCGCCGAGGGGCTGGGCATCGACTGCAAGGTGGGCATCGCGCAGCGGGCCGAGCGGATCCTGCTGGTAGGGTTGTTCTCGCTGCTGGTGGGCGCCGGACCGCATGCGCTGCTGCTCGAGGCCATCGTGGCCCTGCTGGCGGCCGCCTCGGTGATCACGGTGATCCAGCGGTTCGTGTACGTGTTCCAGCATGCCGACGCACCGAAGGAGCCGTCCCGCGCGCGGGACGCCCCGGTGCCGCTCGATACTCTCGCGAAAGGACGCTAGCAGTGGCTGCACAGACCGCCCGGCGCATCGCGCCGGCCAAGGGGAAACTCGGAGTGCTCTGCGTCGGGCTCGGCGCCGTGGCGACGACGTTCATCGCCGGGGTCGAGCACGTGCGCCGCGGCGCCGCCAAGCCGATCGGATCGCTCACCCAGATGGGGACGATCCGGCTGGGCAAGCGGACCGAAGGCCGGGCACCGCTGATCCGGGACTTCGTCCCCCTCGCGGATCTGAGGGACCTCGTGTTCGGTGCCTGGGACCCGGTGCCGGACGACGCCTACGCCGCGGCCCGGCATGCGGGTGTGCTGGACCGCCACGAGCACCTCGAGCCGATCGCCGACTTCCTCAAGGGCATCAAGCCGATGCCGGCGGTATTCGACCAGAACTACGTGAAGCGGCTGGAAGGGAAGAACGTCAAGACCGGCAAGACCAAGCGCGAGCTGGCCGAGGCGCTCAGGAAGGACATTCGCGACTTCAAGGCCAAGCACGGCTGCGACCGGCTGGTCATGGTGTGGTGCGCGTCCACCGAGATCTTCATCAGCCCCGGGCCGACCCACGGGAGCCTGGACGCGTTCGAGAAGGCGATGGACGCCAACGATCCCACCATCGCGCCGTCCATGCTCTACGCCTACGCGGCCCTCCAGGAAGGGATTCCCTTCGCCAACGGCGCGCCCAACCTGACTTGCGACTTTCCGGCCATGGAAGCGCTGGCCAAGTCGAAGGGCGTGGCCATCGGCGGCAAGGACTTCAAGACCGGCCAGACCATGGTCAAGACCGTGCTCGCGCCGATGTTCAAGGCCCGCATGCTGGGCGTCGCGGGCTGGTACTCCACCAACATCCTGGGGAATCGGGACGGCGAGGTGCTCGACGACCCCGAGAGCTTCAAGACCAAGGAAGAGTCCAAGCTCGGCGTGCTCGAGTACATCCTCCAGCCGAAGCTGTACCCCGAGCTGTACGGCGAGATGTATCACAAGGTGCGGATCAACTACTATCCGCCGCGCGGCGACAACAAGGAAGGCTGGGACAACATCGACATCTTCGGTTGGCTCGGTGACCCGATGCAGTTGAAGGTCGATTTCCTGTGCCGCGATTCGATCCTCGCCGCTCCGCTTGCGCTTGATCTCTGCTTATTTATGGATCTAGCGG
>JBOHSB010000108.1:0-11172 GCA_050733015.1 Gemmatimonadales bacterium | reverse complement strand
GTTCACGCCCGCCACGTCCACGTTCAACTACGAACGCCGCGATGTGATGATCCCGATGCGAGACGGCGTGAAGCTGCACACGGTGATCCTGGTGCCCAAGGGCGCGCACCGGGCGCCAATTTTGCTCACGCGCACGCCGTACGATGCCACCGCGACGACGTCGTACGCGCAGAGCGCGCACCTCGCGCCGGAGCTCAACGGCTACGACAACGCGCTCCAGGTGATCATCCCCGGCGGATACATCCGCGTCGTCCAGGACATTCGGGGCAAGTACGGCTCCGAGGGCGATTACGTGATGAATCGTCCGCTGGTCGGTCCGCTCAATCCCACGAAAGTCGATGAATCAACGGACACGTACGACACCATCGACTGGCTCATCAAGCACGTCCCGGAGACCAACGGCAACGTCGGCGAGCTCGGCATCTCCTACGACGGCTTCGAGCCCTTGATGGCGTTGGTACACCCGCATCCCGCGCTCAAGGTGTCGGTGCCCATGAATCCCATGGTCGACGGCTGGATGGGCGACGACTGGTTCCATAACGGCGCGTTCCGCGAACAGAACATGCCGTACATCCTCGAGCAGGAAGCGACGCGCGACAACAGCGCCAAGTGGTGGACCGACCACTTCGACGACTACGATGTCTACATGCAGTCCGGGTCGGCCGGCGAGTTAGGCAAGTTGCACGGGCTCGAGCAAGTGGGTTTCTGGAACAAGATCCTCGCCCACCCGAGCTACGACGCGTGGTGGCAGCAGCAGGCGATGGACAGGATCCTCGGCGCCCAACCGATCACCGTCCCGGTGATGCTGGTGCACAGCCTGTGGGACCAGGAAGACATTTACGGCGCCATCGCCGTGTACAAGGCGATCAAGCCCAGGGACACGTCCAACGACAGAGTCTTCCTCGTGATCGGCCCGTGGCACCACGGGCAGGAGATCGAGAATGGCAGCTCGCTCGGCGCCGTGAACTTCCAGGCGAACAGCTCGGACTATTTTCAGCGCAACATCCTCGGTCCGTTCCTCGCGCACTATCTCAAGGACGGCGCGCCGCCCATGGACGTGGCGCCGGTGAGTGCGTACGAAACCGGAACCAACCGGTGGGAGCGGCTGCGGGCCTGGCCCGCCGGGTGCGACACCGGCTGCGCCATCCGGCCCACGCCGCTCTATCTCGGTGCAGGGCTGACGGCGAGCTTCAAGGCGCCCACGTCCACCGCGGCGGACGCCGCGTTCGACTCGTACATCTCGGATCCCGCCCGGCCCGTCCCGTTCCGGGCCCGACCCATCCAGCCGGTCGGCTACACGCCGCCCCTCACCTGGGTGCAGTGGCTGGTGGACGACCAGCGCGAGGCGGGCGGCCGCACCGACGTGTTGTCGTACGAGACCAGCGTCCTGACGGAACCGGTGAAGATCAGCGGCCAGCCCGTCGCCAACCTCATCGCCTCCACGACTGGCACCGACGCCGACTGGGTGGTGAAGGTGATCGACGTCTATCCCGACGAAGTGGGCGACGAGCCCGCGATGGGCGGCTACGAACTGCCGGTGTCGATGGACATCTTCCGCGGCCGCTATCGCGAGAGCTTCGCTACCCCCAAGCCGATCACGCCGAAGGAGCCGCTGTTGTACAAGTTCGACCTGCCGACGACCAACCACGTCTTCCTGCCCGGCCACCGGATCATGGTCCAGATCCAGTCGAGCTGGTTCCCGCTCTATGATCGCAACCCGCAGACCTTCGTGCCGAACATCTTCTGGGCCAAGCCGGCGGACTACAAGAAGGCCACGCAGCGGATCTACCACACGCCGGGCCAGGCCAGCTTCGTGGAGATGCCGTTGGTAAGGGGCGCAGGAGCGAGCGCGCCTTAGCGCGCCCGCTTACGCTCGAAGCGCAGCCGCGAGAATCGCCGGCACCTTCATCCAGCTCGCCTGCTCCTCCATGGCCATCATCCTCGGCATCAATTGGTGCGCGCTCCGGTGGCTCAGCGCATAGGCGCAGCCGCGAGCTGGTGGCGACGCCTTGCCGAGCATGAGCCGCTCAGCTCGCGGGCGCGCTCGTTCGCGCAGGGGATGACCGAGGAGCTGACGACCACCGCGGCGATGATCCCGGGCGTCCGGGTGGCCTCGCGCACCTCGCTGGTCGCCATGCAACACGCCACGAAGGAAGTGCGGGAGATCGGCGCCAGGCTCGGGCTCGATGCGGTGGTCGAAGGAAGCGTCAGGCAGAGCGGCGGGCGGATACGGGTCACGGTGCGCTTGGTGAACGTGACCGACGGATGCCAGTTGTGGACGGAGCGATACGAGCGAGGAGTGACCGAAGGGTTCGAAGGGCAGGACGCACTGGCACGCGACGTCATTGATGGGGTCAAGCGCGCCCTGGAGCGATGAACGCCGCTAGGCCGCCAGTCCCACCATTCTCCAGGATGCCACCGATGTTCCAGCGCTCTCACTGCTGGCTGCCCCTGACACGGGTCGGCGTTCCCCTCGTGCTCGGCACCGATGCCGGAGTGCTCGCCCATGGGAAGAATGCGCAGGAACTGGCCGCGCTCGTCGACGCCGGCCTCTCACCCACCGAGGCGCTGCGGGCCGCGACGGTGGACGCCGCGGCGCTGCTCGGTCTCGAAGATGTAGGAGAGATCAGGGTCGGCGCGGCGGGAGACCTGGTGGTCGTCGAGGGCAACCCGCTCCGGGACATCCACGTGCTGGAACGGCAGGTGTTGGTGGTAAAGGGCGGCCGGTATCAGACTACGTCACCCGCAAGCCGCGCGAGGTAGCAAATGTTGAAATGTGTGCGTATCTGGTTCGCTGCCCTCGTCGCCACACTTTGTACCTTTGCGACCCTCTCCGCCCAATCGCCCCTCCGCGTCGACACCGCCGTCGCCATCCCCATGCGCGACTCGGTGGTCCTGAGAGCCGATCTCTACCGCCCCGCCGCCGACGGCCGCTACCCCGTCCTCGTCTACCGCACTCCTTATAGTCGCGCCGACACCACCGATGGCTCGGCGATCATCCGCGAAGCGGTGAGCCGGGAATACGCCGTCGTGTTGCAGGACGTACGGGGACGCTACGGCTCCACCGGCGAGTTCGAGCCCTACCGGCACGAGGGGAAAGACGGCTACGACACCATCGAGTGGGCGGCCCATCAGCCATGGTCGAACGGCGCCGTCGGAACCTTCGGGCTCTCCTATCCCGCCGCGGTGCAGTGGCTCGTCGCGGTCGAGCACCCGCCCTCGCTCAAGGCGATGGTGCCGGCGATGGCCTTCTCCGCTCCGGAGAACTTCTGGTATTCCGGCGGCGTGTGGGACGGCTCCTGGCTCGACTGGACCTGGTTCAACATCGCCCCCGACCTTCGCCGCCGGCTCGGCGCATCGGGGCCTCAGACCGAGGCCGACGCCGCCTCCGCCTGGCAGCGCGACGGCCCGGCCGCCCGCCGGCATCGTCCCCTGCTCACGCTGCCCGACTTCCAGGACGTGGCGCCATGGTATTACGAGTGGATGCGGCATCCGCCCAGGGATCCGTGGTGGAGTTGGGCGACGCTCGACGGGCACTACGACCAGGTCGGCGCCGCGGTGCTCAACCTGTCCGGATGGTTCGACGAGATGTACGGGCCGAGCGGCGCGGTTGCCAACTATCAGGGACTGGTCGCGGCCCGTCCGACTGATCCGCGAACGCGGCTGATTCTGGGGGCATGGAGTCACGGCGTCGGCCCGGTGGGGCGAAGCAAGGCCGGCGATCGCGAATTCGGCGGCGCCGCCGCGCTCGACTACGCCGCGACGGTGCTCGGATGGATGGATCGCTACGTGAAAGGCATCGACTCGGCGCCGTCCGATCCTGCGGTGCGGGTCTTCGTGATGGGCATCAACCGCTGGCGCACCGCCGACCGGTGGCCCATCCCCGGCACTCGGCCCGACACCCTCTATCTCCGGTCGTCCGGCGGCAAGGCCGGGCGCCTGCTGCCGAGCCGTCCCAAGGCAAAGTCGGGCGAGACAGTCATTCATTCCGATCCGGCCGATCCGGTGACCGACCCCTTCGACGGCCGGGCCGGCGCCCACAACTATCGCAATCTCACCAGGGGCACCGGCGTGGCCGTGTTCGAGACCGCGCCGTTCGCGGCGCCGCGCGAGATTGTGGGACAGGTGGTCGCCGAGCTGGCGGTGAGCGCCTCGGTACCGGACTTCGACGTGTGGGTGCAGCTCTACGACGTGGCACCCGACGGCACGGCGTGGAATCTCTCGAGCCCGGGGACCGCCCTCATGCGGGCGAGCTATCGCGACGGCGGCCCCGGGCGCCACCTGGTCGAGAAGGGTGAGACGGTCATGCTCAAGCTCGATCGCCTGTTCACCGCGAACCGCTTTCTCGCCGGACACCGGCTCCGCGTCGTCATCTCACCCGCGTTCTATCCCTTGTTCTCGGTCAATCCCCAGACCGGGGCCCAGGAGTTCGAGAGCGACAGTGTTCGCACCGGTGAGATACGCATTCAACACTCGGCGACGCACATCTCCCGGATCATTCTGCCCGCTGTTCCGTCGTACTAGCGGACTTCCATTCTGCGCAGCACATTCTCGCTTCCCACTACACGCGCGCGTCATCCGCTGCGATGCAGGGCCCTCTGAATTCTTCGACCGAAGAGATCGGCTGGAGGGCCTCCCTCCAACCCATCCTCGACGCCGCCACTGCCGCGCGTGAGCTCCCCGACTACGACGAGGCCGCGCGACAGGCCGCCGTCGCGAAGGAACTGGGTGCCCTCTGGAAGGCGCCCCTCTGGGTCCCGCTGCTCGCGATCCCCGCCTTGCTCATCGAGCACGGCTGGCTCCTGGTCGGTGCGATAGTCGTCGTCGCGCTGTGGCTGCGCTACCGCTCGCGCACCAACGCGAGGGAACTCGCATCTGCGCTGGACCGCAAGACGGAGTACGAGCGGAGCACGCACCGGGAGGCGGCGCGGGCATTCATGGCCGAAGTGGTCGAGCCGGCGAACCGGGGCAATATCCTGGCACTTCAGAAACTGCTGGAACGCTGGCATGAACATCTGCCCCAGTCGGCCAACCCGTTCTCGCCTCATCTGGAGCGAGCGCCGGGCGGCGGCTGCCGGATCTTCGGCCGGGCGATCGGACCCGACGACATACCGACGACCACCCCTCCCCTCGGCGGAGAAAAGGCTCTCTGCCTCGAGCTCCAGATGGGCGACGTGGACGAGGACCTGACCGAGCTCAACGCGGCCTGCACCTTCTCCCTGTTGCTCGCGCTGTTCGGTGATGCCGATCGCGCCTTCGTCCACCTGCGGCTGGACATCCCCGCCACTCCTGCCGGGGAGATCCCGTGGGTGCGGGTTTACGGCCGGATCGGCTACGCGGAGCTTCAGCACGAGCTCTCCGTCATGGAAACGCCGAGTGGGGCGGTCCGGGGGCTGGGCGGAACGATCGGCCGGCGGAAGGCGACGCGATTCTACGCTGCGGAAGATCCGGTAGTAGCGAGGTAGGAGACCGGCCGAGCAACCAGGCTGGTGCCGGCTCAACTGACCTGGTCAGCGACCTGAGATGCGGGAATGATGCGGAAGCGGAACTGTTGCTCGACGAGCTGGCGTACCGTCTTCCCCGCGCGCTTGGCCGGCCGGAAAAGCATCAGTCCAAGCGCGGTGCGGACCGACTCGCTGAAGCGGGGATCGTCGCTGAGTATCACCTGGATCGTGGTCGTGTCCACCCGGCCCGTGCTGTCCACGACGTAGATCGCTCGAACCACACCTTCCGCTCCCACGGCGAGCAGGTCAGGCGGGTACGCCGGCGCGGCGCTCCCGTCGTAGCGCTTCACTATCTCGTCGACCTCGAGCACGCTGAAGACGGTGTCCGGCAGGAAAGCGGGCGCCGGACCGAAGGGCAGCTCGCCCCGGGCGCCGCTCCGCTCGCCCCGGTTGCGGGCGCCATAGGCCGGAGCCAGAATGTGCAGGCCCTCGCCCGACCGGGTGAGGTGCCGTCCGTTCTCGAGGTCGGCGCCAAGCCTCCCCAGTTGGATGATGTCGGTTTGGCGCGGCCGCGAGTCTACCCGGTCGGGCGGGAGGAGAAAGAACACCCTGGCTTCGCGCTCGTCGGCCGGGAGTTGTCTGCCGCCTTCGGTCAGGCCGATGGCACACCACACCAGTCCCGCATGTGCCAGGATGCTCGCGAAGACACATTCCGCGGATCGGAAGAAGCTGCGGTCGGATTCCAGGAGGGTGAGGCGCATGCCAGGGCCGCCACGCGAATCGAGCCACGAAAGCCCAACACCTATATGACGAAGGTCGAGGCCTCGGAGGTACCGGTCCTCACCGCCCCGTGCCGACCACCTCACGATACCTCGCACTCTCCCTCAATCTCGCCAGCGTCGGATCGATCCTGACCCACGACGCTGTGATGAGGTCCGGCACCCGCAGCATCGCCTCGATCCGCTCCATCGCCTTGTCCGGCTGCCCCGCCAGGAGATAAATCCGGGTCAGGAGATACCTGGTATACGGGCCCGCCACCCGCTCGCCCAGGGGCTGGATCTCGTTCGACCGTTCCCCCTCGGCGATGGCATCGTCCCGGCGGCCGGCATAGGCCAGCGACATGGCCCGGAGCGCCAAGATCTGTCCCCGCCCGCCCCGGTCGCCCCAGCCGGAGAGGAGCGCCGCGAACTCGCCGACGGCCGTCTCGCCGTAGCCGCGGGCCAGGCCGCGGTTGCCGCGCAACCAGTGAGTCTCCGCCAGCGCGAGCGCCCAATCGGCCCGACCGCCGTCCAGATCGGCGGGGGTGAGCTGGAGGACGATCCGCTGGTGCTCGTCGTCGAGAGCCCAGATCAGGTCTTCCCGCAGCGCCACGAAGGCGACGACCGTCCGCGCCCCGTGGATCGGCTCCATCGCCCGAAGAATGGCTCGGACCTCGGCGAGGTGACCCTGCGCGGCGGCGATCCGCGCGTCGGTGTAGGCCAGGCTCATGCTGGTGGGACGCAGCTCCCGCGCCCGTGCGATGGCGTCGCGGGCCTCGCGAAAGCGGCCCATCCTCCCATACGTGTCAGCCAGCTCGCCGAGGACGAAGGGGGAACGAGGATCGAGCCGGGCGGCGTGCTCCAGGTCGGCGAGCCCGTCGGCCCAGCGGCCCAGATGCAGCTCCGCGTCGGCAGTGGCGCTCAACAGGTCGACCTCGCCCGGCGAGATCCCGAGCCCCGCCTGGTACTCGGCCAGTGCGGCCACCGCGTCTCCCCGCGCGACCAGCTGGTGACGGCCGCTTGCCAGACGAGTGTCGGGAGATGCCGGGGCCAGCGCCCTGGCCCGCTCCACCGACCGGCCCGCCGCCTCGGCGTCCTTCGATTGCGTGCCCCCGTGCTGGAAGGCATCGAGCTGGGCCATCGCCAGCTCGGCCCAGGCGGCGGCGAAGCGATCGTCCAGGGCCACCGCGCGCTCGAATTCCGCCAGCGCGGCGCGAAGCGCATCGGGCGAGCGCTCGCCCGAGCTCACTTCCCGGCCCCGCAGATAGGCGGTGTAAGCCTCGATGTTCCGGGTGGGGAGCGCGGCGAGCCGTTCCCTGGTGCCGGCGGCGAGAGCGATATCGAGCGCCTGAGCCACACGGCCGGCGATGTCGGCCTGCACCGCGAAGACGTCGGTGATCGCGGCGTCGAACTGCTGGCCCCACCGGGTGCGCGGGGCGCCGCCCGGGCCGATCTCGACCAGCTCCGGAATCACCCGTACGCGGCTGCCACCGCCAGGAGATCGCTCCCATCGCACCGTTCCGGTCAGCAGGTAATTGGCGCCCAGCTCGCGCGCGATCTCACTCGGCGGCTTGCCGCTCCGGCGATACTCGCTCGAGCTGCTCCGGGCGATGACATCGAGGCCTCCGACCTGAGCCAGCTTGGCCCGAACCTCGTCGGTCACGCCGTCCGCGAAGTAGACGTCGGAGCTGTCTCCCAGGTTCTCGAACGGCAGCACCGCGAGCACCTTGACCGCCGCCGGCGCCACCGACACGCCGGTGGACCGAATCGCTCTCCAGGCGAAGACGCCCCCCGCGGCGAGGAGTGCCGCCACCGCGGCGGCCGCGAGGAGGCCGGTCCACCCGCGGCGACGGAGAGGCGCCGGCGACCCGGTCTCCAGAGCCCGTGCGAACTCCGCCACCGAGCCGAACCGCTCCGCGGGCTCGACCGCCAGCGCCCTCCGCAGCGCCTCGTCCACCGCTGGCGACACCTCGGGCCGGTCGGCGCGGAGGCTCGGGGTTGGCCGGGTGTAGCGGATCGAGAGGATGGCGGCGGCAGTGGGGCCGACGAACGGAGGCGCGCCCGCGAGCATCTCGTAGGCGGTAACCGCAAGAGCGTACTGGTCGGCGCGGGCGTCCACGGCGCCGTCGCCGGTGGCCTGCTCCGGCGCCATGTAGGTCGGGGTCCCCACCGCCAGACCGGCCCCGGTGATGTGCCCCCCATCCGGCGGCTCCATCGGCCGGGCGACTCCGAAGTCGGCGACGAGGGTGGACCCGTGATGGGAGAGCAGGATGTTCTCCGGCTTAATGTCCCGGTGGATCACCCCCTCGTCGTGCGCGTACTGGAGCGCACCCGCCGTCTCCCGGATGATCCGGAGCGCCTCCTCGATCGCGAGCCTGCCCTCACGGCGCAGCCGGTCGCGAAGGGTGCCGCCGGGCACGAACGGCATGGTGAACCAGAGCCTGGGCGCGCCACCGCTGGTGCCGGGGTAAGCCTCGCCGGAATCGTAGACCGGGCAGATGTGCGGGTGGTGCAGCCGGGCGGCGGTCTCGATCTCCAGACGGAACCGCCGGGGCCCGAGGGAGGAGCCCAGCTCGGCGTTGAGCAGCTTGAGAGCGACGGGGCGCTTGTGCTTGAGGTCGCGGGCGAGGTAAACGGTGGCCATGCCGCCGAGCCCGAGCTGGCGCTCGAGCTGGAACTGAGTGTGGAGCGCGCGCGCGACATCGGCGGGTAGGTCGGCCACGAGACCGGTGGTGGAGACGCAGCGGAATCTGCCACCGATGCGGGCCCGCCGCCATTCCCGGTCCCGCTACTTCGGCGCCTTCGCCTTCAACTCCTGCAACCAGTGCTCCGCCAGCACCAGCTCGCCCTGCTGCGACGCGTCTCCCTCGCGTATCATGACGAACCGCTTGTCGTCCGGGCTCAGCGCATACGAATGGATCGACCCCGAGCGGACGAACGGCCCCATCGAGAAGAGGCTATGCTGCTCCCCCACCGAGAACGCGGCCCCCGGCCGGATTTCGGCCGATACCATCTCGCTCCTGCCGTTGATGTAGAACAGCTCGTGGCCGCTGTTGGCCCAGGTCGGCTCGGTACCGCCGGCGGTGGACACCTGCCACTTGGCTGTCGCGGTCTCGGGAAACGGCCGGACGTAAATCTCCATGGTGCCCGATTCGTCCGAGCCGTACGCCAGCCAGCGGCCGTCGGGCGAGAGCGCCGGGTACAGCTCCGTGGCGGCAGAGGCGACCAGCGGCACCAGCGTGGTGTCGCCTGTCTTGAGCCCGAGGATGTCGCCGCCGCCTGGCGTGCTCGCGGAGGTCCGGAGAATGAGCCAGCGGCCGTCTCGCGAGGGCACGATCTGGCCGAAATCACGCTTGGACGAGAGGAGCGGGCGCGCGTTCCCCGTCCCGTCGGCCCGGTGCGCATAAGGCGACCCGACGCCGGTGCCGGCCCGGTCGCCGAAGTAGAGCACCTCACGGCTGTCGGGCGACCAGGCGGGGCGGACCGCCGAGGTGTCGCCAAAGGTGATCCGGGAGAAAGGACCGGTCGGGAGCTGCTTGACCCAGATGTCGGTCCGGCCGTTCCGCACCAGTCCCACCGCCAGCCCGTTGCCGTTCGGCGACAGGGCCAAGCCGTCGATGATGCCCTGGGGGTCCCACGCCGGGTCGATCGGCGTGGCCACCCCCTCGCGGCTCACCCAGAATGCGCGCCGGGAGACAAGCGCGCCGCCCGTGGTGTAGATCAGCGTCCCGTTGGAGGACAGGGCCAGGTCCACGTTGAACCCCCCCGACCTCACCCCGATCCCCTCGATCAGCGCCACGGGAGCGCCGGTCAAGGTGAGCTTGTCCGGGTCGAACGGGATGGCGATGAGCTTGCCGTCCGCGGTGACCACCAGGAGGTGCCCGGTCGGTGAGTAACGGGCGTAAACACCATGCGTGAGGACGTGGGGCGTGCCATGAGGCAGCGCCATGGCCACGATGTCCCAATCAGCCGCGCCCTGGCCCGCATGCCGCATCCGGAAGATCAGGCCCTTGGCGCCCGGGAGAACGCTCGGCCACTCGGTGCCCACTACGTTCTGCGCCGCGGTGAATGTGAATACCGGCTCGACGGCTCCTCCGGTGGGCCGCATGCGGGCGATCCCCGAGTCCACCTCGAAGTAGACGTAACCGTCCGAGCCCCAGTCGCCGGCCGTCGAGTTGGCCTTGTCGGTGAGGGTGACCGTCGGCGCGCCCTCCAGCGAGGCGATCCGCACCAGGTTGCCGCCCTTGATGAACCCGATCCGCCCGCCGTCCGGAGAAAAGAACGGGCTCGCCGCTCCCTCGGTGCCGGAGACCGGGGTAGCGCTGAGCTGGTCCAGCGACCGGAGCCAGAGGCGGGTGCCTCCCTCTCCCGGCCCGGAGTACACTATCCGCCGTCCGTCGGGGGAGATGGTGAGCCGCGCCCCGCCGGTGTTGGACGCCGGCTGGAGTGCCTCCGCCGACGGGAGCGCTAGGCTGAACTGGGTGAGCGGCTGCAACGGAGCCGGGCGGAGCCAGCCCCAGAGCGCCGCGATTGTCGCCACGGCCGCCGCCGCAGCGAGCGCGATCACCGTGACGCCCGGCCTCCGCCGCTCCTTGCGCGCCGCCGGCGCCGCCGCCGCGGCTTCCATCGAGGCCGTGGACTGGTACGACTTGTCCTTGAGCGCCTCGGCGAACTCCGCCGCGGTGGCGAACCGGTCGGCCGGCAGCTTCTCCAGCGCGGTAAGCACCGCCGCTTCCAGGTTGCGCGGGATGGTGTGGCGCTGGGTGGCGAGCGGCCGGGGGCTCTCCGTCAGCACCCGCGCCACCACTGCCTGGGCGGTGGCGCCGGTGAACGGCGGCTCGCCGGTGAGCATCTCGTACAGCACGCAACCCAGCGAGAACACGTCGGTGCGCGCGTCGAGCTGTCGCTCACCCGTTGCTTGCTCCGGACTCATGTATCCGGGCGTGCCAATCCCCATGCCGGTTTGCGTC
>JBOHSB010000107.1:0-5659 GCA_050733015.1 Gemmatimonadales bacterium | reverse complement strand
GGGGAGCAGAGTCGCCACTGCGTTCTTTTGTGGTGACTCTGTTCCCCCCGGCTCCCGCTCTGGCTGCGGCGCTGGGAGCCGGTCTACTTCGCCTGCGGCGGCAGCTGGATCATGGGCATCGCGCTCCCGCTCACCTGTGGCATCTGGCCGTTCCACCGCTTGCTCATCTCGTACTGCACCAGGGTGGGCGTGATGCTCTCGCTCAGGAGCCGGTTCGCCTTGGCCTGCGCCTCGGCCTCGGCCAGGATCGCCTTGGCCCGCCCGACGGCCTTGATCGAGTCACCCTGGGCCTGGAACGTGTTCTTCTGCAGCTCGTTCTGGGCAGTGAGCGCCTGCTGCTGCATGACGTTCTTCTGGTTGATGGCCTCCATGACCGACGCGGGCGCACGGAGCTCGTTGATGGTGAACTGCTTCACCAGGATGCCGTAGCCGGAAAGCCGCTGCTCCAGCAGGCGCGTCACCCGCCCCACGGTCTCCGCCTTCTTGGGCCCGATGATCGCCGCGATCTCCTCGTTCCCCACGACCTCCTGCAGCGACTGCCGGATGGCCTGCTTCACATAGGTGTGCTGGATCGTCGCGATGTCGGTACGAAAGGTCGAGTAGAGCGCGGGGACGCGAGTCGGGTCCAGCTCGAAGGACATGGATACGTCGAGCGAGAGCGGCTGGCCCTCGACGCTGTTGACGTTGATCTCGTCGTTGCCCGACGAGCCCTCCGACTGGCCACGCGTCAGCACCAGCGTCTGCATGAATGTCGGGTACTCCTCGATTCCGGTCGTAAGCGGGTTCCGCGCGTGGAGACCCGGGCTGAGCGGGGTCGGGTCCACGCCGCCGCCCACCCGGTGGATCACGATGCCGACGTGCCCCGGATTGATGTAGGTCATGGCCGTGGGCAGAAGCACCAGCAGCGTGAGCAGCCCCGCCGCCACGGCAGCGAGTCGGGCCAGGCGCGCGAGCCCCGACCCGCCGGACACGTCCAGCTTTCCCTGCCGATCGCCCAGGACGCTACTCATGTAAGGCCTCCTTATAACAAGCCGGACAGATGCGGCTGCCGGATGGCAGGCGCACCATCTCTTTCTCGCGCTGCAAGCCGTGGATCGGGCACTCGAGCTCCAGCGTCTCCTCGATCCGGCGCCGGTTCGAGTCCTGCCTGAGCCGCAGGCCCAGCGGCGTCCACCGGAGCAGGGCATAGAAAAGGAGGGCGGCCACCGTCGCGATCAGCGCGACGAACAGCGCACCCTCCATGATGATCCCGATCATTCCTCCACCTTGGTTGGCAGAGCGTCCGTTCCGCCGGACAGCGGAAATATACCGGGCCGGCGGTCCGGTGTGCAGGTAGCGCCCGCGGGCATGGGGGTTGCCAAGTTGGCCCCGGCCGCCCGGCCGGACACCCCGGCGGGTGGCTGCACGGTCCGGCACTCGACGGCAATTCCAAGCAAACCAACGGGTTCGACGTCCGTTCCAGAACTCCCCACGGAGGCGGTTCTCATGCGCGTCATGCATTACGCAAGGCAGTCGGTCGCGGCCGGCGTCCTCGCCCTGGCGCTCGCTGGCTGCGGCAAGGACAGCAGCGGTCCCAGCGAGTTCAACCCGCAGGGCACCTCGGCGGACATGTCGGCCGCGACCGCGGCGTTTGCCACGCAGCAGATGTCGAGCTACGCCGTCCTCGGCGGCGACATCTCAGCCGCCCTCAATGCCTCGCCGGTGGTGAAGAGCTCCGCCCTGGCGGTCCGCGGGCTCGATGCCACCCGCGCCGCCCGCGACCTCGCGGCTATCGTCCCGCGGCGGGGCGCGTTCCAGGCCAGCGTGACCTCGATCCCCGCGGCGCTGCTCGGCACCACCTTCGTGTGGGACGTGACCACTGATACCTACGTCGCCTCCGACCTGGCCGGCGCGCCGAGTGCGGGCGTCCGGTTCAAGCTGTACGCCGTGGATCCCGTGATGCTCCGCCCGGTCGAGCCGCTGGTCGAGGTCGGGTACGTGGACATCACCGACCACAGCACGCTCTCGGCGGTCGATGTGAACCTGAAGGTGGTCGAAGGCGGCATAGTGTACCTCGCGTACGAGGTGACCGCCCATTCCACCGCCTCGGGCGGCGTGCTCGAGATTGCCGGGTTCGCCTCGAACGGGAGCACGCTGGCCAACTTCGACCTGGCCGTGACCGTCAGCGATGTCAACAATTCGCTGGTGATCGGGTACGCCTACCACGTGGACGTGCCTACCCGCGACCTGACCCTGGACTGGACGGTGACCATCTCCAGCATCTCGGCCACCGACGTCGCGACCACGCTCGACCTGGTGATCAACGGCCCCAATGGAAACGTTCACCTGGCGGGGACCTACGGCGTGAGCGAGCGGACCCTCACCGTTCGAGTGAACGGCACCGACTTCGCGACCGTGAACCTCGATGGGGCGGACCCCGTGATCACCGGCGCCGACGGCCAGCCGCTCGACGCGGATGACGAGGCCTCGCTGCAGGCGATCGTGGCCTTCTACCTCAATTCCGGTGGGATGCTCGACGGCTTGAGCGCGCTATGATCTGACCGGATCGACGACGGTGCATGCGCGAAGGCCCGGCCGAGTCGGCCGGGCCTTCGTCGTTGGCGGTCGGTCGGCGGACGGCCCTCAGCCGCTCAACCAACCCTTGGCGTCGATCAGCTCGCGTACCAGGTCCCCGCTGCTGCGGTCGGCGGCCTCAGCCGCGAAGTTGGTCACCACCCGGTGGCGCAGGACCGCCGGGGCGACGGTGCGGACGTCGTCGAGATCGGCCATCGGTCGGCCCGCGAGCGCGGCCCTCGCCTTGGCGCCGAGCACCAAGTACTGGGAGGCGCGGGGGCCGGCTCCCCAGTCCACGTATTCCTTGATGAAGGCCGGGGCGTCGGGATCCGCCGGCCGGGTCATCCGCGCCAGCGAGACCGCCGCACGGATCAGGCTCCGGCTCACCGGGATCCGCCGCACCAGGGACTGCATCGCCAGCACCGATTCCGCGTCGAGCACGGCTTGGAGGGGGTCGCGGGCGGCCCCCGTGGTCTGCTCGACGATGGCCTCCTCCTCCGTCCGGCTGGGGTAGCCCACTCTCAGCTCCAGCATGAACCGGTCGAGCTGCGCTTCGGGCAGGGGGTAGGTCCCCTCCTGCTCGATCGGGTTCTGAGTGGCCAGGACGAAGAACGGATCGGGCAGGTGGTAGGTGGCTCCGCCGGCCGTTATCTGGTGCTCCTGCATGGCTTGGAGCAAGGCCGCTTGGGTCTTGGGCGGGGTACGGTTGATCTCGTCGGCCAGGACGAGGTTGGCGAACAGCGGCCCCTGCACAAACCGGAACGCCCGCTTCCCGGTCGTCAGATCCTCTTCGATGATGTCGGTGCCGGTGATGTCGCTGGGCATCAGGTCGGGCGTGAACTGCACCCGATTGAAGGAGAGGTGGAGCGTCTCGGCCACCGTCTGGACCATCAGCGTCTTCGCCAGCCCCGGCACCCCGATGAGCAGGGCGTGCCCGCCGCTCAAGATGGCGGTGAGGATTCCCTCGACGACCTCCTCCTGGCCGACGATCCGCTGGGCCACCTGCCGGCGCAGCCGACCCACCGCCTCGGAGAGGCGTTGGAGCTGCTGAACGTCATCGAGCTGGGCGGCGGAAGTGGAAGCGGTCGCGGTCATCGTCATCCAGAGTAAAGGCTTCGTGGAGATTACCCGGCTCATGGGATGGACGCCAGCGGACCGGGAAACGTTTCGGAGGGCGGAAGGACGGGAGGACGGAAGGACGGAAGGACCGGAGGGAGATACGGCGGTCGGACGGTCGGGAATCGGGGAGTCGGGCGGCTAGGACTTCATCCCGAGCGCAGCGAGGGATCCTGCGAGACCCAGTCGGAGGCGCGCTTGGGTGACGGGCAGGATCAGGGCTCGCCCTCGCCGCACGCGCTTGCCATATTGGCCTTTCCCTGGTCCCATTTTCTCCTCCGAAGGGGCCCTTCATCCGAGCTTGCGACAAATTTCACAAGCAGGTAGCTTTGCGCCCGTGACGACCCCGGATCCCGGTGGAGGTAAGGAGCCTGGACCGATGCGCTACGCCGGTTTGGGGGTCCAGCTCGCGGCCACCTTGCTGGTCTTCGTCCTAGTCGGGCAATGGATCGACCGGAGACTGGGTACCGGCGGCATCATCACGGTCCTGGCGGTATTGCTTGGATTCGCCGGCACCCTCTACTCGCTGATCCGCCAGCTCAACCGGAAGGACGGCGGCGGCGGTAAGGCGTGACGGTGGGCGGCCGCTACTTGGCGGCCGTAGGCGGGGTGGCGGTGGCTGGAGTCGCCCTGGCTGCGCTGGCGCCGGCCCCGGACCGGGTGGCCGCCTGGTGGGGCGTGGGGGTGGGATTGGTGCTGCAGGCACCGCTCGGCTGGTGGGCCATCCAGAGCATCGGGACCGAGCGGTTCATGGCCGTGTGGACGTTGGGGATGCTGGTGCGCCTCACCGTCGTGCTGGTGGCGGGGCTCGTGGTGCAGCCGGCCCTGGGTGCCCGGTCCAGCGCGATGCTCGGTGCGATGGTAGGAGTCCTCGTGGCGCTCCTCGCGGTCGAGGGGGTCACGGCATTTCGGGAGCAATCGCGGGAAGAACGATGATGACGCGACCCTGCCGTACGATCGTGACGATGGCGATGCTCGGTGTGGCGGCGCCGGTCGCCCGCGCCGCGGCGCAGGAGCACGCGCCCGGGGCCGGGGCCTCCGCTCAGATCGACATCGCGCACCACCTCGGCAACTCGCACGAGTTCCTCGGCGTCGACCTGCCCCGGTTCCCCCCGGTCCATATCGGCGGGCTCACCATCGATTTCTCGCCTACCAAGCATCTCGTCTTCATGCTGCTGGCGGCCACCCTCGTGGCACTGGTCTTCGTCCTGAGCGCGCGCGCCATCGCGCTGGCCCAGACGGCGGGCCGGCCGGCCAAGGGGTTCGCCGGCGCGATGGAGGCCACCGCGCTCTACATCCGGCAGGAGGTCATCCTGCCGAACGTGGGCCATCACGGCGAGGGGTTCGTCCCGTACCTGCTGACGTTGTTCTTCTTCATCCTCGCGATGAACCTGCTTGGCCTGCTGCCGGGTGGGGCCACCGCGACCGGCAACATCGCGGTGACCGCAGCGCTCGCGGTGATGGCCTTCATCGTGATCGAAGTCACTGGCATGCGGGCGCTGGGGACGAAGGGGTACCTCAAGACGATCTTCTACCTGCCACAGGGGCTTCCGGGCGGCATCGGCGGAAGCGCCCTCAAGGTGCTCCTGCTGGCCGTCATGACCCCGATCGAGCTCATCGGCAAGCTGGCCAAGCCGTTCGCGCTGGCCGTGCGACTGTTCGCCAACATGACGTCGGGCCACGTGCTGGTGCTCGCGCTGATCGGCCTGACCTTCATCTTCAAGAGCTACGCCGTCGGCTTCGCGGCCGCGGGCCTGGCCACCGGCGTCATGCTGCTGGAGCTGTTCGTGGCGTTCCTGCAGGCGTTCGTGTTCACGCTGCTCACCAGCGTGTTCATCGGACTGATGAGGGCAGAACACTGATGTAGGGGGACGGAAAGACGGAAGGACGGAAGGACGGAAGGACCAGCGTAGCGCATCCCGTCCGGCCCGTTCCTTCGATCCCATTGGAGACGTGATCCTCCTTCCGTCCTTCCGCCCTTCCGTCTTTC
>JBOHSB010000106.1:0-35806 GCA_050733015.1 Gemmatimonadales bacterium | reverse complement strand
GCTTCAACGAATCTGAGGTGGAAGGAGTCCACGCGAGAAACTCGTACCTTCGGTTCGCCCTATCGCCCTATCGCCCTATCGCCCTATCGCCCTATCGCCCTATCGCCCTATCGCCCTATCGCCCTATCGCCCTATCGCCCTATCGCCCTATCGCCCTACCTCAGCACCACTCCCGCGGTCCTGAGCTCGTGATCCAGCAGCCACCGCTTCCGCGCCAGGCCGCCACCGTAGCCGACCAGTGCGCCGTCCTTGCCCACGACGCGGTGGCAGGGGATCAGGATCGCCAGATGGTTGGCGGCGACCAGCCACCCGATCTGCCTCGGATGCAGACGGGTGGCGCGGGCGACGTCCTCGTAGGATCGGGTTTCCCCCAGCGGAATCTTGCGCAGCGTCTTGAAGACGGCGACCTGCGCCGGCGAGAGCTCGAACCAGCGCTTGAGGTGCTCGGGGAAGGGAAACGGGCGGGGCGAACCAGCGAAATACTCGTCCAGCCACTGCGCGGTGGTGCGGCAAGGTCCCTGCGCGATGTGCAGCTCGGGAATCGCCGAGCGGAGACGCACCGCCCATTTCACGGTCGCCGCCCGGTGGGGGAACTCGACGACCAACGGGCCCGCCTCGCACTCGACCACCGTCAGCGCGCCGACCGGCGAACCGTACGTCGTCCATTCCACGTGCATGTGTGTCTCCGGGAGCCCTGGACCTGTCCCAAAGGTAGCCCGCGGGTCCCGGCGGGGCCATCCAGCGCTCACGCGGTCGGCGGGAAGGGCTTACATTCAATCATGACCTCACCACAGGCGTTGGTCGTCCGGACGTTCACGGACCGGGCCGAAGGACTGTCCCATTTCGTCCTTCGGGCCGGCGAGGCCCCTCGATTGCTCGCCTTCGACGACGCGCTCGGCTGCCCGGTGGAGAACGCGCTCGCGGCGCTCGAGTGGACCGGCGCCGTGGGAATCCTGCTCGACGACGACATGCTCCACGCCGCCCGGCTCACTAGCGAAACCGCCGCGGCGGTCATCGAGCGGAAGTCGGCCGAGGGCCGGCGCTATGTATACCTGGGGCCGCGGCTCGATGCGCCGCCCATGGACGTGTTCGAAGGCGCGGTGCTGTTCGATGAGCCAGGCGTCAAGGCGGTCGAGTTCACCCAGCGCGCCCATGCGCTGTCGCACTTTCTTCGCGCGACCGCCGGCGCCGGGGCGTTGCTCGCCATGCTGGGTCGCCGGGCACCCGAGGTGCGCCACCTTCGGCGGTGGCTCGGTCCGATCATCCACCAGCTGGACGAGCCGCGCCCGCTCGTGGCCGGCTGGTTCGCGGCCAGCAGCGCCGGCTGCCTGTTCGGCTCGGCGGGTCCCGAGCCGACCTACCGCTACGTCGAGGTCGGGCTCGAGTCCTGACCCCCCGCTTCGGGGTGCGAAGTGTGGATTCACATGTCCACATTATGTGGACGGAGCGGCTAGGGTGCACGGCACGCGGGGGTTACGAATCCACATCCAGAGCAGATCGAAGTGACGTAACCCGAATAAAATCAGGCACTTGCGAGATTCTCGCGGGTGCCTATTTTAGTTCCACGCGCCTGGAAGGACACGTGCTGAGACCCCGAGTCACAGTAACGGCCGGCCAAGCGGGTTCGAGCGGGATATCAGGGGAGAGGGCCGACGCAACCAAGGGCTCAGGCACTCGTTGATCCTGGTGATCACCCCGGCTTGAACAGGTGAAGCCAGTCGCGTGCTTCATCCACTCCGATCTTGCGCCTCGGAGTGCAGTGCGAACGGTCGGTCCGCGACCCGATCTGACTCGCAGCGCTCGAATGGACGAACCAGGTGGGATGGCCATCCGGCCTGGGGATCAAAAACGAGGCTCTACCTCGCCCTCCCGAGCGGCGTATCAGCCAACCGGTGGCAGGTAGGAGAAGAACGGTGGCAGCGATGCCCCGACCTCGAATAGTCCATGCGTGGGACGGCCGTCTAGCCACGACTAGGCGGCCGTTCCGTTTTTCCCCCCTTGGCCCCGACCGGGGCGCCACCCCAATCGCTTCGCCCGCGGTAGGCACGCCGCTTGTCGAGCTCCCACAGCGAGCGCGAGCTGACCAGCGCCTCCCCGTCGAAGTTGTCGGCCTGGCTCAGCGCCGCGGCCATGCTCGCCGCCTTGGCGCTCGCGTTGTCCGCGAAGTGAAGGATCTCGGCCTCGAGCGTCATCGGGGGCATGGCGGCGCCGAACTCCTGGCGGCCGTGATGTGAGGCGATCAAGTGTTGCAACAACAGCCGCTCGCCCTCCGTGCACGGCGGTACCGGCTCGGTCCGGAGGCGCCGGTCGAGCATCACCATGCCCAGCGTCACATGGCCCATCAGCGCGCCGGCCTCCGTCGTCTCGAAGGTGCCGTCCCAGCGGTAGGCCTCGAGCTTCCCGATGTCATGCAGCAGTGCGCCCGCCAGCACCAGATCGGAATCGGCGCCGCAGGCCCTGGCGATGGTCCGTCCGATGCTCGCGACCTCCCAGGTATGCCGCAGCAGGCCACCCAGCTCGGCGTGATGGCCGAGGGTGCTGGCTGGGCAGGTCTCGAACCGCGCGCGAAACGCCGCATCGTCGAAGAACACGTTCACCGCGCCCGCGAGCCGCGGGCCGCGGATGGCCTGTCGCCAGCGGTCCAGCGCGGCCCAGTATGGGAGGGCGGACGCGATGGACGGCTGCAGGCGATGCCGCTCGACCGTGCCGGGCTCCAGGGCGACGAGCGAGACGACGTGGAGCTGGCGCCTGCCGTTGTAGTGGCCCACCTCCCCCGTGACTCGGACCACTACGCCGGGGGCGATGCCCGTAAGGCGCGAGCGATCCTCCGGCCAGAACGGCGAGGTCGCGATCCGGCCGGCGCTGCTGCCGAGCGTGAGGGTAGTGAGCTGGCCCCGACGCGACTCGCGCCGCTCCACGGCGACCACCAGCATTGGCAGGTCCACTCGGGCACCGAGGGTGAACGGCTGCGTCTCGGCCGGCGCGGCGCACTCGGAGAGGCCGGGCATCTCGCGGAGGGGGAGTGGCGTCGGGTCCATCGGTGTCTCGCGGCTGTCTTGGGTGGGCGATTCGCTATAGCTTCCTAGCTACCATGACCCCCATGCACGTGCTGGTGCTCGAGCGCGATCCCGAGCGCCGTGACGCCGTCCTTGGGATGCTCCGCGCGGCGGGTCACCGGGTGGCCGCCGCACCGGATGGACCCGCGGCCGCCGCCGCCATCGGTGTACCGGGCTTCGACGCGCTGCTGCTGGATCTGGGCGTGGCCGATCTCGACCTGTCCCGGTTGCGCGAAGCGCTGGCCCCGGCCGAGCCCGTGGCGCCGGACTCGCTCGAGGAGGCGGAACGGCGGCACATCGCGCTCATGCTCAAGCACACCGGCGGCAACAAGCGACAAGCGGCCCACCTGCTCGGCATCTCGCGCTCGACCCTGCTGCACAAGGTTCGGAAATACGGGCTGGCGGCGGCGAGCACGCTGGCGCTGTTGCTGGTGGTGTCGGTGGCTGCGTGACCTTCACGCCGGCTGCCTGAGCGCACGACCCCCCATCGAAGGTGCCGTCATCCTCCGAACCAGCCGAGGGGCCGCGCGCTCATGGGGTGACCCGGAGGCGCCCGAGCCGTGAGACGATGACCGTCCGGGTGGCTGCGCCGCGGCTCAAGCGATAGGTGGCGTTCGACACGCCGACGGTGAGCCCCAGCGGGGAAAAGATCAGGCCCCTGGTAGGACCGGTCAGGCTTACGCCCTCGTCACCGGGGCCGGCCGCGTGCCAGAGTTCGCTCGGCGCCCCCGGGACCCGGATGGCCAGCGTATCCTGGAGGATGGTGAGCTCGAGCTGCCGGTTCTGAAGGATGGCGCTCATCCTGGCCCGCCGATGGGCCGATACGATTTCCAGGGCTGCGTGGTGCACGGCCAGGCTGTCGGCGACGCGCTGGAAGCTGGGAATGGCGATGCCGACCAGCAGCCCCATGATGGCGAGGACCAGGGTGAGCTCGATGAGGGTGACGCCGCGTCGCATGGAGCGACAGTAGGGGCGGTCTCCCCTTGGATTGGCACCCAATTTCTGCCGCCGGCTGCGGGAAATTGCGTGCCCTTGCCTGGTCGCGCTTGGGGGGCGATACTAGCACCCTACCCCCAGTGACTCTTATGGAAGGGACGCGATCTGTTCACGCCGCAGCAACTCTTCGGTGAGGTCGAGTCTTCTGCCGATGTCCTGACGCACGCTCCATTTCTGGAGCGTGCGCGAGACGAGCACGAGCGCGAGCGTGACCTGTCCGCTCGGCTCGCGCTGGGCGCGTATCTGGTGGCGCGCCTGGTGGACCGGATGCTGGCGCACGAGGAAAGCGCCGGAGCGCAGGAGGGCGTTCTCTGGCAGCTCGATGCGGTCCGCCGTCACCTGCGCGAGCTGCCCGCCGATTCGCCCGAGAGCGCCCACCTGCACGGCATCACCGACGCCATTCCCGTTGGCTCCCAGTCACTCGCCAGCCTGCGCCTGGGCCTCATGGCCTACGCCTACTTCCTCGAGCACGAGGGCCGGCTCGAGGAAGCGATCGAGGTGCTGGCGTTGGGAGTGCGCACCCACGGCTCGTCAGTGCCCGCCGCTGATTTCGCGGCGTCCGCCCTGTTCGCCGGGCGGCTCAACCGTCTGCTGGCGCGCTGGACCCCGGCCACGGCCTGTTATTCGGCCGCGGAGACGGCGGCGGAGACGGCCGCGGATACGGTGCTGCAGTTGCGGGCGCGGTTGGGCCGGGGAGCGGTGCTGCGTGGGCAGGGCAACCTGCCGCTGGCGCGCCAGATCGCCGAGGACGTCGCCAACAGCGCCGCCCGGGCCGGCCACCGCGAAGTCGAGGCCATGGCCCATGCCGATCTGGGCGTCGTCCTCATGAACGAGGGCCGCCAGGTGGAGGCCATCCAGGTGATCTACCAGTCGTTCCTGCTGAGCGACGATCTGCTGCAGCGCACCCGGGCCCTGGGCGATCTCGGCGTGGCGCTGCTAGGCGTGGGGGCGGTGGAGGCGGCGCGCACGGCCTTCGATATCGTGCTGGGCTCGAAGACCAGCTTCGCCGTCCGGGTGAACGCCGTGCTCGAGCTGATGGACATCGAGTCGGCCGTCGGAAACCGCGTGGCCTTCGAGCGGCGCCGGGGCGAGGGCGAGGCGGCTCGGACGCGCATGCCGCCGAGCATGCTCGCCGACTACTACTTCAAGGCCGGCGTAGGACTCGCCCGGTTCGGGCAAATCTCGCGGGCGCGCGAACTGCTCCTCAGCGGGCAGGCACACGCCGAGAACTACCGCCTGAACGCGTGGTATTTCCGGTTCGAGCACATCGTCGCCAACCTGGCCGCCTGCGAAATCCGCGAGCCCGATTCCACCCTCGCCGAGGATCAGGATCATCCGCCGGCCATTCGAGCGGTGGCAATCGGGCTTCGAGATTTCGCCCAGCAGGCAACCTAGTTCGTGGCTCCCTGCCCTTCGAACGATGGCTTCGGCTGGTCCGATGGGCCGGTAGCGTCGCTCCTGGTGCAGGCGCTGGTGGTCAAACCGGCCACCGTGAGTGATGCGAGGACGAGCCACTTCGTCGTTGTGCGCGACATGGGAAGCCCTTTCAGCTGACGGTATGGTGCGGGGGTAGCGCCAATCTGCCGGGCGCTGCCCGGTCGGTTTAGGCCTTTTTTGCGACAAACAGGGGCCGTTTTGCGACATCTTCTCCTCGCCGCCGTGCCCGCCGAGCGTTTGTTCCGACTCCGATCACTCGATCCCGAGCGGTTTGTGTGGGAGGCCTCGGGCACCTGGCCCGAGGCCGTCGAGGCCATCCGGGCCAAGCCGGTTGAGATGGCGGTCGTGGATCCGTTACTGGGTGGCACCACCCCGAAGACCCACGGGATCGGCCGCCTCCGCCAGTTCTTCCCTTCTTTGCCCTTATTGGTCTACACGGAGCTCGCTCCCGCCACGGCGGGGGTGCTCCTGGAGCTCGGCTCGGCGGGGATCCGGCGGGTGGTGGTGCATCGATTCGAGGACGCGCCGGGCTCGCTCCGGAATGCCCTGTTGGCGGAGTTGGAGCAGAGCGCGTCCCAGCAGGTGATCCAGGGCCTGGGCCACATCCTGCGCGACCTGCCCCCGGAGCTTCAGTCCGCGCTCGAGGCCATGCTGCACGCGCCGGGCGACGGGCCCACGGTCACGGCCCTGGCGGACCGTGCCCGGCTCACGCGGCGCACCTGCGAGCGGTGGTTCACGAAGGTCGGGCTCCCGTCCCCCCGGGTCGTGATGGTGCTGACCCGGCTGCTCTACGCCCACCGGCTGCTGCTCGATCCGGGGTACACGGTGGAGGACGTCGCCCTGAAGCTGGGGTACAGCAAGACCAAGACGCTGCAGATGCACCTTCGCGCCGCGTTCGGGCTCACGGCCGGCGAGCTCCGGGTCTCGCTGTCGATCGACGACGCGCTCGCGATGGTCACCACCCGCTACTTCACCCCGGCGCGCCGCGCCGCGGTCGCGTCGTGAGCCCCCGGATCCTGATCGTGGATGACGAGGCGTCGCTTCGGCGGACGCTGGAGCGCGCGTTGCGGGGGATGGGCTGCGAGGTCGTGTCGGCGGGCGATGCCCACCTGGCCTACGAGCTCCTGGACGAGACCGACGTGGATCTTATCCTGCTGGACCTTCATCTGCCGCAGATGTCCGGCGCCACGTTCTACCTGGCGCTCACCCGGCGCTGGCCCCGGCTGGCGGACCGGATCGTGCTCATGACCGGCGACACGTTCGCCGAAACGGAGTCCTGGCCCGAGGACCTGCAGCGCCGTCCCCTCCTGCTCAAGCCGTTCACGCTCGAGCTGCTCCGAGACGTGGTGCTCGCGGCGCTCGAAGGGCCCGCGCCCGAGGGCCGGGCGAGCAACGGGCCCGCATGACCGCCGGCGTCGTGTCCGCGCCGACGGATCCGCTGGCCATCCTGCGGGAATACCGTACCCTGGCTCCCTGGGGGCTTCGCGACCTGGCGGCGCTCGCGGGCGGGATCCTCGATGCGTCTGGCGTCGTCCCGGTCAACGCCGCGGCCCGGGCCCGGCCCAGCGAGCGGACCATCCGGTTCTACGTCGCCCGCGGGCTGGTGAGCCCGCCCGACGGCAGAGGGACCGCCGCGGTCTACTCGTACCGTCATCTGCTCCAGGTGCTCGCCATCAAGCTGCGGCAGATGGAAGGCGCCACGCTGGAGACCATGACCCGCGAATTCGCGGGCCTCACCGGCGACCTCATCGAGCGGCGGGTGGCCGGTGTGCTGGGCTCCGCGCTGCCACGGCCGGAACGGCTGGCGCTGCTCCAGGCCCCCGGCACCGGACGCGGCCGGGTGGGGCGGGCGCTGCTTGGCTGGCTTACGCCGGTGGAGGTGGCCGGGGGCCCGGGCACGGTGTGCCGGCGCATCGCCATCGCGCCGGGCATCGAGGTCCTGGTGGACGAGCAGCATCCGGTCCTCCGCCTCAACGGCGACGTGGCCGCCATTGCCGAAGCCTTCCGACAGGCGCTCGCCCGACTGGTGGCGCCCTAACTTCCCTCCCCGCAAGGATTCGCCATGATCGGCGCGCTGGTCCTTCTCGCGATCGTCGTTCTCCTCGTCCTGTGGGTCATCGGGGCGTACAACGGCCTGATCGGGCTCAAGAACAGAGTCGCCAACGGCTGGAAGCAGATTGACGTCCAGCTCAAGCGCCGGCACGACCTGATCCCCAACCTGGTCAACACCGTGAAAGGCGCGATGGACTTCGAGCGCAACACGCTCGAGGCGGTGATCTCGGCGCGGAACAAGGCGGTGAACGCGACCGGCGTGGCGGCGACGGCGAAGGCGGAAGGCGAGCTGACGCAGGCGCTCGGGCGGCTGTTCGCCCTCACCGAGGCGTACCCGGACCTCAAGGCCACGGGCAACGTGGCACAGCTCCAGGAGGAGCTGACCAGCACCGAGAACAAGATCGGGTTCGCGCGCCAGCTCTACAACGACGTCGCCACCGAGTACAACACCCGGCAAGCGACCTTCCCGACCCTGCTCATCGCCGGCATGGCCAAGGCCAGCCCGGCCGAGCTGTGGCAGATCACCGACGACACCGAGCGGGCCGTCCCGACGGTGGATATCTCCACGACCAAACCTGCGCCGTGAGCGAGGCGGCGAACCTCTTCGCCCAGCAGGAGTCCAACCGCCGCCGCTCCACCTGGCTCGTCATCGGCTTCATCGTGTTCTTCGCCTGGGTCGGCTTCGGCGGCGATCTGGCCTTCGGCCTGCTCACCGCCGATGCCCCGCCAGGCGAGTATCATCACGTCGTCCCGGTGCTCGGCATCTTCACCACCCTGGTCGCCTCGGGGATCTGCTGGTACTCGTGGCGGTTCGGCGCACGCCAGGTGCTATGGGCCACGGGCGCCCGGGAGGTGACCGATCCCGCCACGCCCGAGGAACGCCAGCTGGTCAACGTGGTCGAGGAGATGGCGATCGCCTCCGGGGTGCCGAAACCCAAGGTCTACATCGTCCCGGACGACGACCCCAACGCGTTCGCCACCGGGCGCGACGCCGCCACCGCCAGCATCGCGGTCACCCAGGGCCTGCTGCGGACGCTCAGCCGGGACGAGCTGCAGGGCGTGATCGCCCACGAAATGGCCCACGTGCAGAACCTGGACGTGCGGCTCATGACGCTGCTGGCCGGCATGGTCGGGGCGATCGCGCTGATGTCGGATGGCATGGGGCGAATGCTGCGGGACGGTTCGCGCGGAGTCAGGATGGGCGGGGGCGGCGGCGGCCGGAACAAGGGCGGCAACCCGCTCGCGATCGTGCTGCTCGTGTTCTGGCTGCTGACCCTGCTCGTGGCGCCGATCGTCTCGCGGATCCTCGCGATGGCCGTGAGCCGGAAGCGCGAGTACCTGGCCGACGCCACCGGCGCGCAGTTCACCCGCAATCCGCTGGCGCTCGCCTCCGCCCTCGAGAAGCTCGAGGCCGCCTCCGCGCCGACCCAGTCGATCACTCGTGGCGCGGCTCACCTCTGCATCGTGGACCCGGCGCCGGGGCTGCTCGCCGCGCGCGAGGGCTTCTTCGCCGACGCACTCTCGTCCCATCCGCCCATCCGGCAGCGGGTCGCCCGGCTGCAGGGCATGGGATACCTGGGTGAGGTGACGGCGCAGAAGTCGTGAGCACCCGGCTCGCGACCACCGGACGGCGCCCTACCCCTCCGACGCCAACGCCACCATGTCGGCCGTGAAGCTGCCGGGGTCGAAGGGGAGCTCGATGACCCGGTCCGCTCCCGCGGCCCGTGCGGCCGTGCCCTCGCCCGCGACCAGCGCCACCAGCCGATAGGGTCGGTCCTCCGGGGGGTCGAATCCGCCGAGCGGGTGTGCCCCGGCCGCGTCGGTGCCGCCCAGCACCAGCACGAGCGACACGCCGAGCCGGCCGGTCGCCTGCCGCAGCTCGGCCACCGTGGCGCAGCGCTCGACCGCGAACCCCGCGTGCCTGAGCAGCAGCACCACGACCCGGGCCAGATCCTCCTCGGCGACCAGCACCAGCGCGCTCCCGCGAGCGGCCACCAGCGCCACGGGGGCGGCCGCCTCGAGGTCCACCATCCGCAGGCCGGGCAGATAGGACTTGGTGCGCACGTCGCGCAGGTCGCCGACCTGTCGGACCAGGTCGCGAATGCGATGCAGGGCGGCCTGGATTTCCCGCAGGGTCTGCTCGCGCTGGGCCACCGGCATGTCTGGCTCGGCGAGCAGCAGCTCGAGGTCGGCGGAGGCGGACATCAGCGGATTGTTGATGTTGTGGTGCAGCGTGATCGTCAGCTCGCCGGCGGCGGCCAGCCGCTCGGCGCGTACCAGGTCTCCTTCCGCGTCGGCCAACGCCTTCCGGAGCTCGCGATTCCGGCGCACCCGCTCGAGGACCTGCGGGAGCATCTCGAGCAGGGAGTGGTCCTTGGCGAGGTAGTCGTCGGCGCCGAGCCGGAGGGCGGCGGCGGCGAGCGACTCATTGCCGTGGGCCGTGATCACGATGACCGCCGGCGGATTGGGGCGAGCGCGGACCGCCTCGAGGATGTCCAGCCCGTTGGCGTCCGGGAGCTGGTGGTCCAGCAGCACGATATCGGCGCCGTCCATGGCCTCCAGCCCCTCGCGGCCCGTGGTCACGTGGGTCGCGGGGCCGAAGCCGAGCGAGCGCACGACGTGCACCACCAGCCGGGCGATGGTGTGGTCGTCGTCCACGATGAGAACGCGCGGACCTGCCACGGGCTCAGCCATGCGCCGGCGCCACGCCTTCCCGGAACCCCACCCGCGCGAACTTCTCCCACCCCGTCTTGCCGCGCCATGCGTCCCACAGTCCTCTGAGGCGCCAGTAGAGCGTGAGCTGGCGGTAGCCGAAGTTCTCGAGGACGGCATACAGCAGGAGGGTCAGCACGTCGCGCCGGCGGCTGAATGGCAGCAGCCCGCGCTGCAGCCGGTCGGCCAGCCCGAATCGGAAGCGCCAGGCCCCGACCAGCACGGCGAGCACGTTGACGGCCACCCCGTATCCCAGGGAGGCCAGCAGGAAGGCCCACAGGAACCGGTAGTTGATGAACTGGTATCCCAGCAGCCTCCCCACGGCGAAGAGGAACAGCAGCAGCAGGTACCCGCCCACTTCCACCAGCGGCCCGAGATACTCGAAGATCCAGAACGCCGGAAGGGCGAACCAGCCGATCCGACCGTATTTCCGGCGCCACAGCATGGCACGGTGGTACCGGAGCGACTCCCGCAGCCCGCGATACCAGCGGCCCCGTTGCTTGCGGAGCGACTCCAGCGTCTCGGGCACCTCGGTCCACGCCACGGGATGGGGCAGGAACGCAATGCGGCGGCCCTGGAGCTTGTCGCGCACGTAGCGGTGCAGGCGGACCACGATCTCCATGTCCTCGCACACGGTCCCCACGCCCTTCCCGACGTATTCCTCGGTGATCCGGTGGCGCACGAACGGGGTCAAGTAGCCGCCGGCGCGGATGACCGATTCCTTCTCGAACACCGCGAACACGCCGCTCAGGATCAGAATGGCATCCATCCGGTCGAGCGCGGTCCGTCCGGTGGTGAACGAGCGCAGATACTCCACCATCTGGAATCGGGCGAGCGACCGGACCGGCACCCCCACGCGGACCACGCGGCTGTTCTGGATGGTGCAGCCGTTGGCGATCGCCACCTGACCCCCCACGGCCACGACGCGGGGGTCTTCCTGGACGACCCGCATCAGCTCCTTCAGGGCGCGCTGGTCCAGGATAGAGTCCGCGTCGAGCGATACGAAGTACGGCGCGATCGAGGCGTTGATGCCGGCGTTGAGCGCGTCGGCCTTGCCGCCGTTCTCCTTGTCGATCACCACCACGCGGATGACGCCCGGCGGCAGCGGGATCGTCGCCTCGTACATGCCGCGCACCGGCGCGGTGGCGATCGCGCCCCGGTACGGGATGTCGGTTCGGCGGAGGCGGAACGCCTGCTGCAGCTGCTCGAGGGTCCGGTCGCCGGACCCGTCGTTCACGACCACGACCTCGTGCCTGGGATAATCGCATTGCACGAGGTTGGTGACGCTATCCACGATCGTCACCTCCTCGTTGAACGCGGGCACGATCATGGTGAGCGGCTTGGTGAGATCGCCCTGGTCGATGAGGTCGAGGTCCTCGACGAAGTGCCCGGCCACCCTCCGGCGCACCTGTCGCGCGGAGAGCACTACGAGCGACAGCGTGTACGTATTGTAGAGCAGGAAGTAGAACAGGAACACGGGCTGGGTGACCAGCGCCACGACGATGAGAGCCTGAATGGCGGCGTCTCTCATCGGGCGTCCCGCGCCGGCGCCGCGAGGTCGAGCGCGCCGCTCACCCGGTGGCGCACCGAGGGCACCGGGTCGGTCCGGGCCACCTGGAGCGCGACGTCGTCCCCGAGCAGCGCCAGCGCCAGCGCGGCCGCCAGCCGGCGGTCCTCCGCCGGCGCGGTGCGCGCGGCCTCCCGGAGGGCCGGCAGGTGCGCCGCCTCCGCCACGACGTTGGCCGCGGCGCGGGGGTCGAGCCCGGGCGGGAACGGTACCGGCCGCCCCTGCAGCAGCCGGCCCACATAGGCCGCGGCGCGCACGGTCATCTCGCGGTCCTCACTGAGGCGGTCGAGGGTCTCGTGGGCCGCGGGGTCCGAGCCCGACGTGCCGCCGAGGGCCAGCGCGACCTCGCGACGCACGTCCGGAGCGGGGTCGTCCGCCATGCGCCCGAGCAAATCCCACCGCTCCACGCCGGCGGCCGCCCGGGCGGCCTCCTTGCGCACGCCGACGACCGGATCGACCACCAGCGCCTCGAGGATGACACCGTCGGCCGCGCCGGGGCGGTGGCGGAACAGCGCGGCGATTGCCCGGCGCACGTCGGGCGAGCCGCTTCGGGCCAACGCGGGGAGCAGGCGCGCCAGCTCGGGATGATGGATGTAGCGCGCCACCCGCGCCACCAGCAGCGCCTCCTCGCCATCGCGCGGGAGGCCCACCGCCAGGTCCACGAACCCGGTGAACCATGCTTCCGCCAGCTCGGCCACGCTGGCGAGGACGGCGGGATCGTCGTCGGCGCGCAGGGCCCGCAGCAGGATCGGCAGCCCACGCTCCGGGGCGATCCCGGCGAAGAGCCCGACCGCTGCGCGGCGCACCAGCAGGCTCGGGTCGCCCAGCGCGCGCCGCGCCACGTCGAGCAGCCCATCCTCATCGAGCAGGCCGCCCACCGCGACCAGGGCGGCCGCGCGCACCTCGGGACTGGGATCGCCCCGGATCAGCTGCAGCAAGGTCCCCCGGCTCTGCTCGCCCTGAAACGCTCGCAGCGCGCTCACGAAACGCACCCGCTCTCCCGCGTCCAGCATGCTCCGCATGCCCTCGGCCAGCGAGGCTTGCGCGCCCTCGCGGGTGGCCGCGGCCAGCGCGCGCAGCTCGAGGTGCCGGGCGGAGGACAGCTTCCGGGCCAGCAGACGGTACTCGGGGTCGTCCCTGAGGCGTTCGCGCAGGTGGCGGCGCACCGCCACCTCGTCGCCCATCTCGGCGACGCGGGCCACGATGCTCTCCTGGTCGAACGCTCCGGTCGCGACCGCCGCGGCGGCGCGCACCGCCAGCGGCTCGGGGCGGTGGCAGACGCTGAGGAGGATCACCTCGCCCCCCGGCACCTGGAGGAGTCCCGTGGCGAGGGCGGCCCGCTCCCGCACCCGGGCGGACGGGTCGTTCTGCAGCAGCGTGACGATGCTCCAGCCCAGCTCGTCGAGCTGCAGCCGGCTCGCCGCGTCCACCGCCGCGGCCCGGACGGCGTCGTCAGGGTCGGCGAGGGCCGCGGCGGCCGCGGCCCGCGCATCGTCCCCGCCCAGCCGGGCCAAGGCCTCGAGGCTCGCGGCCCGCACGGCGGGCTCGGAGTCGCGCCGGAGGCGCTCGAGGCTTTGGCCCGCCTCGGGCGATTGCACCCGGCCCAGGGCCCGGATCGCGCCCAGCTTGCCCGCCGTATCGCCGCCTTCCGCCAGCAAGTCCACCAACGATGCCAGCTCGGTCGGATCGATCCGGCCCACCGCGGCGGCGATCGCCTCGCGAGTGGCGGGATCGCCGGCCTCGAAGGCGCGACCAAGGGCGGGGAACGCGGCACGGTCGCCGAGGCGGCCGAGGCCCGAGATCGCGGCGTCACGAACCGCGGCGTCCGAGTCGGCCAGGAGCTCGACCAGGCCAGGCCCGGCGGTCGGGAGGCCCGCCTCGGTCGCCCCCCGCGCCGCCGCTTCGCGCACTCGGGGTGACGGATCCCGCAGGAGGCGGAGGAAGTCCGGGGCCGCGTCACCGTGGCGCAGCCGGCCCAGGGCACGTGCGGCCGCGGCCCGCACGCCGGCGTCGGCATCGGCGGTGCGCTCGCGCAGGCGAGGGGCCACGTCCGCATCCCCCAGGCTTCCGAGGACGCCGATGGCGGCGGCGCGCACCCGGTCTTCCGTGTCGCCCAATGCCTGGAGCGCCGCCGGCACACCCTCGCGAACGCCGAGGGCCTCGAGGGCCTCGAAGGCGCCGGCGCGGAGCTCGGGGTCGGCGTCGCGCCCGGCCGCCTGGATGAGCTCGGGGGCCAGGTCGCGGCGCTCGGCGCCGCGGATCGCGCCCAGCACCGCGCCCCGCACCTCGGCCGTCGAATGGAGCAGCAGGTCGGCCAGCAGCTCGCGCGCGCCGGCGCTCACGAACTTGGCCAGCGTCTCCATCGCCTCCGGCACCCGCTCGCCGCGCTGGATCATCCCAACCAGCGTGGCCGGCATGCCGAGCCGCTCGAGGCCGACGGCCGCGCGAATCCGGATTTCCGGATCGGGATCGTCGAGCGCCACCAGCAGCGGGCCCTCGGCGCGGGTACCGATCTGCTCGAGCGCCTCGACGCTGCGCATGCGCACCCACCAGGCGGGATCGCCCAGGGCGCGCACCAGACGGTCGATCACCTCCGGCTCATCGAACCGGCCCAGGGTGCCCGCGATGCGCGCCCGGACGAACGGGGCGGGATCGGTGAGCAGGTGCTCGAGGAGGTAGGTGATCGCGCGCCGGTCGCCCAGGCGGCCCAGCGCGGTGGCGGATTTGGCGCGCACCTCGTCCTCGAGGTCCCCCAGCGCACGCACCAGGACCGGGAACGCGCCTTGCGCCTTCACCTCGCCGAGCACGTTGGCGGCCCAGGCACGCGAGGGGTGTCGGCCCGATTGCTCGATCAGTGCCACCAGGGGGTCCACCACCAGGGGGCCGTGGCGGGTGAGGATGTCCGCGATGCGGGGGGCGAGCCAGACCTCGGCGGTCCTGAGCGCCTCGACCAGCGGCTCGACGGCGCGGGGGTCACCGATGCGGGCCAGCGCGCGCAGGGCGATCTCCCGCACGTCGGCGTCCTCGGTCCGGGTGGCCTGGACGGTCTCGAGCAGCGCCGGCACCGCCTTGGCGTTGCCCACCCGTCCGAGCAGCTCGGCGGCGAAGGCCCGCTCGCGCCACTGCCGCGCCGAGCGGAGCTTCTCGACGTAGCGGTCCACCAGGCCGAGCCGGTCGTACACGTCGAGCAGCCAGGCGGGCCGGTCGGCCGTGGCCCGGGCCTGCTCCTCCAGCAGGGCCTCGAGCGCCTCGAGGTCGTGCAAGGTGGCGAGCCGGCGAATCTCCGGCTCGAGCAGCGCCCGCTCGCGCGTGGCCAGCTCCGCCACGAGCTCGCGGTAGACGCCCTTGCGGCGCGCCAGCCGGCGCTCGACTCGATTCAGGTAGGAGGTATAGACGAACCAGGCGACCACGGCGAGCAGCCCCACCCCGAGCATCACGCACGCGACGATCAGGACGAGGGTGAGCGCCGGGGTGGTCACGTCACCGTTGCGCGTCGTCCAGGAACACGAGCGCCTGGCGCCGGTCCACCACTGCCCCGAGCGCCTCGTGGATGGCCGGGTCGATGGCCGTGCCCACCAGCTGGCGCATGCGCTCGACCGCTTCCTCGGGCGGCATCTTCTCCTGGTACGGGCGGGCCGTGGTGAGGGCGTCGTAGATCTCGACGGCGCCGACGATGCGGGCGCCGAGCGGGATGGCCTCGCCGGCCAGACGGTCGGGGTAGCCGAAGCCGTCCCACCGCTCGTGGTGGCTCCGCACCAGCCTGATGACGTCGGCGAGGTGCACCAGCGGGGCGAGGATCTGGCAGCCCACCAGCACGTGCTGCTTCACGTGCTCGTACTCTTCGTCGCTGAGGGGTCCCTGCTTGTTCAGGATCTCCTCGCGGATCCCGATCTTGCCGATATCGTGCAGCCGACCGGCGGTGCGCACCGTCTCGATCTCCTCGTCGGAGCGCTGGAGGTGCGCGGCCACGCTGGCCGAGAGATCGGCCACGCGGGCCGAATGTCCCCGGAGGTACGGGTCCTTGGCCTCCAGCGCGTTGACGAGGGCCTCGAGCGTCGCCACCGAGATCCGTTCCTGGGTGACCTGCTCGAGCCGTCGCTCCGCGACCCGCAGGGCGACCTCCTCCTTGAGCCTTTGGTTGATCTGCTGACCCTCGAGCAGGGTGTGCCGCCGCTCCAAGGCACGCGAAATGGCTCGTCCGAGGTGGGCGAGGTCGATCGGCTTGAGCAGGTAGTCGAGGGCGCCGCGCTGCATGCAGAGAGCGGCCGAGGTGGCATCGTTGACGGCGGTGAGCATGAGCAGCGCGACGGTCGGCTCCAGCTCCATGATTTGCGGCACCAGATCGATGCCGTTGGTGCCGGGCAGGTTCACGTCCAGCAGGATGCCGGTGACCTTCTGCCGCCGGAGCAGGTCCAGCGCCTCCTCACCCGTCGCGGCCACGGCCACCTCGTAGCCCTGCTGGACCAGGTACTTCCGCACGGCGTTGCGAATCGCCTCCTCGTCGTCGACGACGAGGAGGGTGACGGGGCCTCCGCTCAGCGACACGCGGACTCCTTCACTCGGGTCCGGACGCCGCGACGGGGCGGCCGGCTGGCAGGGCTCGGGGGTGGAGGGAAGGTAGAAAACGCGGGGGACGGGCACAAGAGAAGCGAATGCCCGGTGGCGCTCGACTTAGCCGACGAACTCCACCTGCACCCGCTCGGGGATGAGCCCGGCGGCATGCCCGCGATCCAGCAGCGCCTGGACGGCGTGCCGCCCGCGGGGTCCGTAGTCCACCGTCCACTGGTTCACGTACATCCCGACGAAGGTGTCGGTCCGCTCATCGCCGATGCCGCGATTGAACTGCTTGGCGTGGGCCAGCGCCGGGGCCCGGTGCTCGAGGCCGTACACGATGCTGGCGCGGAGGTCCCGCGCGATCTGATCGATCACCGCGCGGCCGAGGTCGCGGCGGACGGCGTTGCCGCCGAGGGGCAGCGGCAGGCCGGTGTCGTCCAACCACCAGGCGCCGAGATCGGCCCACAGGTGCAGCCCGGCGTCGGCGTAGGTGAGTTGGCCTTCGTGAATCAGCAATCCGACGTCCACGTCACCGCCGTGCACCGCCTCCTCGATCCGGTCGAACGGCAGGAACACCTCGACCACATCGGGCTGATACAGCTTGAGCGCGAGATAGGCAGTGGTCAGCTTGCCGGGAACGCCGACCCGGAGACCGCGCAGGGCGCTCCGCGGGTCGGAAGGCCGGGGGCGCGTCGCCACCAGCCGCGGACCGTACCCGTCGCCCATGGAGGATCCCGAGCCGAGCAGCGCGTAGTCCCGCCACAGATAGGCGTACGCGTGGATCGAGACCGCCGTGACCTCGAGCTCCGCCCGGCGCGCCCGCTGGTTCAGCGATTCGATGTCGGACAGCTCGTGGACATAGCGCAACTCGCCGGTGTCGATCTTTCCCTCGGCGAGCGCGTAGAACATGAAGGCGTCGTCGGAGTCGGGGCTGTGGGCGACGCGGATGGTGCGGGGCATGGGGCCTCGAGGAAGACGGAAAGGCGGAAAGACGGAAAGGGGAAGCGGCGGCGGGCTAGTGCGCCTTCTACCGCTTGGTCGTGCCTTCCGCCTGCCGCCTGAATTCATCGATCGCCGGTTGGTGCTCCTGGTACTCCGGGCGGCCCGCGGCGCTCTCGGCGGCAAAGTGGGCCTGGAAGTCGCGCTCGGCCTGATGCTGCCGGGCGGGGTCCTTCTGGAGGCCGGCGACGCTGCCGCGAATGAGGTAGCCAAACAGGTGGCCCGGGTCGCGCGCCAGGATCGTGTCGGCCAGCGCCAGGGCGCCCGGGAAATCGCCGACCTGCATCCGCAGCACCGCGGCATGGTACCGCGCGTCGGCATCGGCCGAGTCGAGCTGCCCGTAGGCGCCCAGCGCCATGGGCGTGAACCGGACCACCTGCGCGGTGTCGCCGCGTTCGCCGGCCTGCATGATCCGGTTGAACAGGCGGTCGAACCGCTCGCGCGGCGTCATCCGGCTGATGTCCGGAGGTGAACCGCCAGCCGAACCGCCCGTGCCGTCGTCGGGCGCGCCCTCGCGGGCGCCCTGTGCGCCGGCATTGGCCATGTCCGGTGCCGCCGCCGGCCGCGCGTCTCGAATCACCTTGAAGACGACGAGCAGGAGCAGCACCACGCAGAGCACGCCGGCCACGAGCCACGCGGTCCGCTCCCGCGCCGGCAGCCCCGCGGCGCCCGCGCCGGCCGACCGGCCGCAACGGTGGCAGAATCGCGCCTGCGGCGAGAGCTCGGCCTTGCAGCCCGCGCATGTCCGCGGCACCAGGCTCGCTCCGCAGGCGCTGCAGAAATTCCCCGCGGCCGGGCTGCCGCAGGCGGGACAGGTGGTGGTAGCGGCGGTCGTCATCGGGGCAGAAGCGTAACGACGTGCCCGGGTGGGGGAAAGGATGCCGACGGGCGCGGGAAATGCCCGGTGGGGAGCGCAGACGAGCGAGCGGGGAGCAGCCGAGCCGACACTGCGTTCTTTTGTGGCGGCTCGGCTGCTCCCCGCTCGCTCGTCTGAGCGGCTTCGGTCGGCGGGCCTTACCCCAACGCGCCGTCGGCGGTTTCTTTCACCGGTTCCCGACACGGAGAAGCCTTCATGGCGCAGTCCCGGCAGCGCTCCAGCGGCTCGGCCGAACGGCCCAGCCTCGACAACTTCCCCACCGACCTCACCGGGGCCAGCAAGGAAGACCTGCTCGAGGTATCCCACCGCTTCGGCGTGGACTTCATCCGGCTGCAGTTCACCGACATCATGGGCATCAACAAGAACGTGGAGGTGCCCCGCAGCCAGTTCGCCAAGGCGCTGGACGGCGAGATCATGTTCGACGGATCGTCGATCGAAGGGTTCGTGCGGATCGAGGAGTCGGACATGTTGCTCAAGCCCGACCTGGGCACCTTCCGCATCCTGCCGTACGAGGACGAGGGCGGGCGGGTCGCGCGGGTGCTGTGCGACATCTACACGCCCGACGAGCAGCCGTTCGCGGGCTGCCCGCGAACCACCCTCAAGCGCCAGCTCGACCGCGCCAAAGAGCTGGGCTACTCGATGATGGCCGGGTGCGAGGCGGAGTTCTTCCTGTTCGAGCGCGCGCCGGAAGGCTCACCGACCACGATCACCCACGATTCGGGATCCTACTTCGACCTGGGCCCGCTCGACAAGGGCGAGGAGATCCGGCGGGTCATCGTCGAGCAGCTGGTCGAGATGGGGTTCGAGGTCGAGGCCGCGCACCACGAGGTGGCGGCGGGGCAGCACGAGATCGACTTCAAGTACGCCGACGCGCTGGTCACCGCGGACAACCTCACCACCTTCAAGTTCATCGTCCGGAACGTCGCCAACCGCTACGGCTACATCGCCTCGTTCATGCCCAAGCCGATCGAGGGCATCAACGGGAGCGGCATGCACACGCACCAGTCGCTGTTCCGCGGGAAGGACAACGCGTTCTTCGACCCCAAGGGCGAGTACCAGCTGTCGAAGGTGGCCTTGAGCTACATCGAGGGCCTGCTGCAGCACGCGCGGGGCTTCTGCGCGATCACCAACCCGCTCATCAACAGCTACAAGCGCCTTGTGCCGGGCTACGAGGCGCCCAGCAACGTGGCATGGTCCACCCGGAACCGGTCGCCGCTGGTCCGGATTCCCGACCGGCGCGGCCTCGGCACGCGCTGCGAGCTTCGGATGCCCGACCCGTCGTGCAATCCGTACCTGGCGCTCACCGTGCAGCTCGCGGCCGGGCTCGACGGCGTCGAGCACAAGCTCGAGGCGCGGGAGCCGGTGCACCGGAACATCTTCCGCATGAGCTTCCGGGACCGGCGGAAGTACCGGATCGACGAGCTGCCTCGGGATCTCCACGAGGCGCTGGAGCAGTTCGAGAAGGACGACGTGATCAAGGCGGCGCTGGGCGAGCACCTGACGGAGCGGTTCCTCGAGGCCAAGCGCAACGAGGTGCTGCAGTACAACCTGCAGGTGAGCAAGTGGGAGATCGACACCTACCTGGGGCTGTACTAGCTCGCCTTGCTGAGCGCGAGCGTGACCCGGCCGAACGGCAGCGGCAAGTCGATCTCCACCGGCAGCCGGCGGGCGTCGTCGGTCAGCGCGACCGTCACCACATTGCCCCGGCTGGTGATCTCGAGGGTGAGCACCGGCGCCGACCTGCCGTCGGGCAGCGCTCGGGTCTCGCGGCCGGTGACGCGCACCTGCACCGGGTTGTACCCCGTCTGGAAGTAGCGGGAGATGCTGTAGGTGGCGCCGGGCTTGAGTCGGGCGGTCCGCAGGTAGTAGAGGAAGGCCAGCTCGTCGAGCGGATCGGGTGGCGCGGCCCAGTCGCGCGGGTCGCCGATCTGGCGATAGCGGCTGGAATCGGGGACGATCTGGAACTGCACATCGTTCACGCTGCCGCCCTGGATCAGCTTCCGGTGAAATCGGAGCGAGCTGAACGCCTGCACGCCGACGTACGAGGTGAGCTCGGCGCCGAACTTCAGGCCCATCGGACGGGCCTCGCCGCTGGCGGAAAAGACGAAGGCCTGCCGACCGCGCTCCTGGGTCATCGGGTTGACTGAGATCGTCGCGCTGCCCACGGGAATCATCCCCAGGCTGGCGTCATACTCGAGGCGCTCGCCGACGGCGAACGGATAGGGCGGGGCCACGAGACGGGCCAGCAGGGCCCCGTGCAGCAGCAGCGGAAGGATCGGCATGAGGTGTCCTCGATGATCGGACGTGGACGATAATCTCGCCTGACCGAACGCGACAACCATGCCAGCCTCCGCGCCCGCCGCTTTCCTGCTCGATCTCGACGGCACCCTGTACTCCGCCGATGCCCCGATCCCGGGGGCGGTAGAGGCACTTACCCGGCTCCGGCGGGCCGGCGTCCCCTTCCGTCTGGTGACCAACACGACCAGCCGCTCACGGCGCATGCTGGTCGAGCGCCTGGCCGGCTACGGCTTCGGTGTCCTCGCCGAGGAAATCGTGACCGCGACCCTGGCCGGGGCCACGCTGCTCCGGACCCGGGGCCTGTCCCGGGTGGCCCCCTTCGTGTCCGCGGCGGCCCTGGAGGATCTGGCCGGCCTCAGTCTGACCGGCGGCACCTCGGATACTCCCCGCGGCGCCGCGGAGGCCGTACTGCTGGGCGATCTGGGCGAGCGGTGGACCTACGAGCTGCTGCAGGAGGCGTTCGAGCACCTCATGGCCGGTGCGGCGCTGGTGGCCCTGTCACGCGACCGCTACTTCCGGCAGGGCGAGCGCCTGGTGCTCGACGCGGGCCCGTTCGTCGCCGCGCTGGAATACGCCGCCAACACCTCGGCGGACGTGGCCGGCAAGCCCAGCACGGCGTTCTTCAGCGCGGCAGTGGAGAGCCTGGGGCTCGCGCGGGACCGTTCCGTGGCCATGGTGGGCGACGATCTCTGGTCGGACGTCGACGGCGCGCAGCGGGCCGGCCTGCAGGGCTGGCTGGTCCGAACCGGCAAGTTCCGCGAAGACGTGCTCCGGAGCGGGTCGATCGTGCCGGACCGGGTGCTGGCGAGTGTGGCCGTGCTCGGCCCGTGAGCCTGGGTGGTATCTTTCCACCCCCGTGACTGGACCCTGCTTGTCGCCCCGGCATCTCCTGCCGCTGGTGATGCTCGCCCTTCCGTTTCGCCTCGCGGCCCAGGTCCCGGCGGACTCCGCCGGCCGGGCGACCGCGTCCACCGGCGACACGCTCCAGGCCGTGGAGCTCGACCGCCGGGACATCTTCGATCCCGACGAGCGCGGCTGGATCGCGCGGGTGGCGAATGCCCTCCATATCCAGACCCGGGCCGCAACCATTCGCCGCGAGCTGCTGTTCCGCACTGGCGAGCCGTACGACTCCGCGAGCGTCGCCGAGTCCGAGCGCAACCTCCGGGCGCTCGGCGTCTTTCGCCGGGTGAAGATCGACACGGTGCGGACCGACTCGGGCCTGGTGGCGCGGGTGCTCACCAAGGACGGCTGGAGCACCAAGGCCGACTGGCGGTTCCGCAGTACGGGCGGCGAGGTGGCCTACACCATCGGCCTGGTCGAGGACAACCTGCTCGGCACCGCCTCGTCCGCCGCCGTGCGCTACCGCAAGACTCCCGACCGAAGCAGCGTGACCCTCGGCTTCCGCCGCCCGCGGCTGTTCGCCGGGACGGTGGGTCTCGCCGCCGCTTACGAGGATCGCTCGGATGGCCGGATCAGCGCGCTCGCCGTGGAGCAACCGTTCTATTCGCTGACCTCACGCTTCGGCTTCCGGGTCGAGGGCGAGGACCGCGACGAGCGAGTGCTGCAGTTCTTCGATGGGTCCAACGTCGCGCGCGATACCCTCAGCCACCGCTTCAGCCTGGGGCGCGTGTCGGCCGCGTGGGCGGCCCACGCCTCGTCCGAGGGCTACCTCCGGTGGGGGCTCCAGGCGCAAGTCCGCCGCGAGGACTTTCGGCCCGAAGGGTCGACCGCGCCGTTCGACAAGACCGTCACCGGGGCCGCGGGGCCCTATCTCACCTGGAGCCGGGCCAACTTCCTGGTCACTCGCGGCGTCGCCGGATTTGCCCGCGAGGAGGACGTGGACCTCGGCTTGACGGTCCGGCTAGGCCTCATGGTCGCGCCCAAGGCCTTCGGCTATGATCGCGATGGACTCGGGCCGAGCCTCGCGGCCCGCGCCGGCGCGCGAGTACCGGGCGGGTTCGGGTACCTCGAGGCGCTGGTGACCGGCCTGTACGATTCGGCGGGCCTCGACAGCGGCTCGGTGCAGGTCGCGGCCACGGCGGTGCTGCAGCCCGGGCCGCATCAAGTGGGGATCCTGCACCTCGAGGGCGGCTGGCTCAAGGATCCGGAGCCAGGCTCGGAATTCGATCTCGGCCTGGGGCTGGGCCCGCGGGCGTTTCGGAGCCACGCCTTTACCGGCGACCGCTCCTACTTCGGCACGGCCGAGTATCGGCTCACGATCGTGGACGATTTCCTCGGCCAGCTCGGTCTCGGCGTGGCCGGGTTCGTGGACCACGGCGGAGCCTGGTATGCGGGCGAGCCCCGTCGGTCGGGATGGGACGCGGGAGTGGGTCTCCGGCTGGGCGCGAGCCGGTCCACCGACACCGACGCGCTGCGGTTCGATCTGGCGCGACGGTTCGCCAACGATGCCCAGAAGGCCGGCTGGGTGGTGACGGTGGGGAAGGGCTTCGTCTTCTCGCCGGTCGGGCGTCGCCCGTCATAGTCGCCCGTTATAATTGGTCACCCCAAACCCGGCCTCTCATGACCGCAGCCCCATCGAAGCCGCGCCGCCGACTGTGGCTCATCCTGCTGGGCCTCGTCACGTTCCCCTTGCTCCTGTTCACCCTGTATGTCGGGATGGCGCTTCGGTGGAGCTATTCCGACGGCGAACGGGCCGGGGTGCTGCAGAAGTTCAGCCGCCGAGGCTGGGTCTGCAAGACATATGAGGGTGAGCTCGCCATGTCGGTGGTTCCAGGGGTGGCGCCCACCATCTGGGAGTTCAGCGTCCGCGATGACGCGGTCGTTCCCAAGGTCAGCGCCGCGCTGGGGCGCCGAGTAGTGCTGCACTACACCCAGCACCCCGGGCTGCCGACGTCCTGTTTCGGCACCACTGACTACTTCGTAGACAGCGTCGTGGCCACTCCATAGACGCCCGGCACGGTCCGCGGCGCGGGGTTGCGATCCAGAGCGCGCCGCGGCAAGTTCCCCCCGTCCCACCGCCGCTGGCCCGTCCCCTCCGTGTCGGCAGCAACGGCCAGTCATCTCGACGACATTTTTCACGCGGCCTCCACGTTCCTCAGTGGAGCAGCAGTGTCTTCCCTCACGTAGGAGCACCGCATGCGACGGTTGCGCGTAGGCATCTTGGATCTGGTCACCAAGAGCCCGAAGGTCTCCCTCTACGGCCGCCTCATGAATGCCAACCTGGCGAGCATCATGCCCCAGGTCATCGGCGTCTGGTGCGAGCAGGAGGGTCACGACGTGACCCTCGTCTGCTATACCGGCCTGGAAGACCTGGTCAGCGAGCTGCCGCAGGACCTGGACCTGCTCTTCATCGGCGCCTTTACCCAGTCGGCCCAACTCGCCTACGCGCTCAGCAACCTGTTCCGCCGCCGCGGCACCGTGACCGTGCTCGGCGGGCCGCACGCCCGGTGCTATCCCGAAGACTCGCGGAAATACTTCGACTATGTCCTGGGCTTCACCGACCGCACCGTGGTGAGCGACGTACTCCGGGACTGCCGGCCTCACCGGCCTCTCGGGGCGCACTTCGCGGCCAAGTCGCAGCCGGTGGACCTGCCGACCCTGCGGCAGCGGTGGAAGTTCACCGAAGCCACCCTCAAGAAGGCGCCGACCATCAAGATCGTCCCGATGATCGGCAGCCTCGGCTGCCCGTACACCTGCTGTTTCTGCATCGATTCGACCGTCGACTATCAGCCCCTGGGATTCGAGGATCTCCGGGACGACCTGGCCTTCCTGCTGACCAAGATGAAGAACCCCATCGTCGGCTGGCATGACCCGAACTTCGGGGTGCGGTTCGATGACTACATGGAGGCGATCGAGGCGGCGGTGCCGCAGGGGCAGATGCGGCATATCGCGGAGAGCAGCCTCTCCCTCCTGTCCGAGCCGCATCTCAAGCGGCTCCAGCGCAATGGCTTCCGCGCCATCCTGCCAGGCATCGAATCGTGGTACGACCTGGGCAACAAGTCCAAGACGCGACGGACCGGGATGGACAAGGTCACCCAGGTGGCCGAGCACGTGAACATGATCCTGCGTTACATCCCGTACATTCAGACCAATTTCGTGCTCGGCCTCGACGGCGACACCGGCCCCGAGCCGTTCGAGCTGACCCGGAAGTTCATCGACCTGGCGCCGGGCGCGTTCCCGGCCTACTCCCTGCTCTCGGCGTTCGGGCGGGCGGCGCCGCTCAACCTGGAGTACCAGCGCACCGGCCGGGTGCTGCCCTTCCCGTTCCACTTCCTCAACAACAACCACGCCATGAACGTCCGGCCCAAGAACTACTCCTGGCCGGAGTTCTACGACGGGCTGATCGACGTCACCCGGTACTCGTTCTCGTGGCGGGCGATCGCCCGGCGGGTCCCGGCCACGGCGACGGCCATCCCCAAGTGGATGAACGTGGTCCGGGCGATGTCATCGGAGGGCTGGGGCCGGATCGAGTACCACACCAAGATCCGGCGCCTGCTCGACACCGACCGCTCGGTGCGGGACTACCTCGAAGGCGAGACCGACGTGCTGCCCGCGTTCTACCACGACCGCATCCGGCGCGAGCTGGGGTCGCTGTACGAATACCTCCCCGATGGCGCGCTGTACCACGATCCCAACGCGTACCTGGAGTCGGCCTCGCAGGATCCCGTCGCCGAGCCGGTGTCCCTCCGGAGCCGCCGGGTCGGCTGAGCGCGGCCGCCTTCCTAGCGGTAGCGGTACAGCAACACCGCCGTGACGACGGCCGCCAGGATCAGCAGCACCAGCGTCAGGACCGTGATTCCCCGCCGGCCCAGCCGGCGGTCCCGTTGGTGATCCACCTCCCACCTCCTGCCTGAGTTTTCCCTTAGCATGGATGCGACCCTGTCCATGGATCCAGTGTGCTCGATGTGGCCGTCATTCTCAACCCGGGGTCGGGCAGCAGCGGCGGCGACGAGACCGCCGCTCGCCTCATCGAGCTGTTCGCCACCCACGGACGGGAGGCGACGATTCTCGCCGCGGGCCCCGGCCGATCCGTCGCCGACGAGGCTCGCCGGGCGGTCAAGGATGGCTGCCGCGTCGCGGTGGCGGCCGGAGGTGACGGCACGGTGAACGCGGTGGCCAATGCCGTCGCGGGCACGGAAACGCCGCTGGGCGTGATTCCTCTCGGAACCCTCAACCATTTCGCCAAGGACCTCGACCTGCCGTTCAAGCTGGAGGACGCCGTGCAGCTGATCGCGCACGGCGCGACCCGGCGGGTGGACGCGGGCGAGGTGAACGGCCGGGTCTTCGTCAACAACTCCAGCCTGGGCGTCTACCCGCGCATCGTGGCGCTGCGCCGGCGCTCGGGTGCCACGGGCCGAGGGAAGTGGCTGGCCGCGCTCTGGGCCACGATGGCGGTGCTGCGGCGCCGGCCGTTCGTGGCGGTCCGGATCCGCACCGCGGACGAGACCATCGTCCGCGCCACGCCGTTCGTGTTCGTGGGAAACAACGAGTATCGCATGGTGGGGATCAACGCGGGCTCGCGTCCGTCGCTTACGGGCGGGCATCTGGCGGTCTACGTGATGCACGCCACCCGGCGGCGCAGCCTGTTGCTGCTGGGGTGGCAGGTCCTGCTGCGCGGGGTCGACCGGGTGCGTGAGCTGGAGCTGTTCACGGTCGAGGAGGCGGCCATCGAGATCCGCCGGAGGGTGGCGGTGGCACTCGACGGCGAGGTGACGCCGATGGAGCCGCCGCTCAATTATCGTATTCGGCCGCTCGACCTCGTGGTGTTGGCTCCTCCGGCATCGGAGGCTTCCTCGGAGCCTTCGCCGGCTTGACCTTGTCTGACCGGCCGGCGGCGGACTCCTGAGCCGGCATTGGGATGCGCTGGTCCTGGCCGCGGCTGGCCCTGGCCGCGATCTCGCCGCTCCGTTACCCGTCGGCCAGGCGGGTCCGCATGTTGATCCACGAGCCCACCCGCCTCTGACCCCCGCGGAACTCGAAGTGCTCCTCCGACATCAATCGCTCGCCCTGAGGCGTGGCGGGCGCGGTCAGGTGCCACAGCAGCAACTGCTGGCCGATGACCGTCGCGGGCAACCAGATGCCCGGCTGGACCCCGGGGTACAAGGTCGAGTACTCGGGTTTGAGCCGGGCCTCCCGGATGGTACTTTGCACGCGGTCCCTCCAACTCGGGTGGTCATGAACGACGACAAGGCGGAAACCATCTGCAAACGGGCCCTGGTGGAGCTGGTCTTCATGCTGGCTCACCAGCGGCAGCCGAAGACGCGCGCGCGGCGCGACTGGACCCTGCTCCGAAGCCTGGTCCGCGAAGGACTCTCGACCGGGCCGCGGGCGGACCAGCTCCAGGACGGGCCGTGGCACATCGGGCAGCGGCCGCTGCCGCGACCGGGCCGCAACGGGCTCCGGTTCGTCCCGCTGGTCACGCGGGGGCGGACGGAGATCATGATGCCGACGCCGGAGGAGGCCGAAAATCTGGTCGCGTTCCTCAACTGGTGCGGCATGCCGGAATTCGGGGAGCGATAGGAGCGGGAGCCTAGCCTCCTGAGCCGAAGATGCTGCGGGAAGGGCCGGTCGGCTAGAGGGTGGTGGAGGAGGCCGCAGGGAGTCCCCGGAGAGATTGCCAAAGTCGTTGTGGCGCATTACGATTGCTGTCCCTCGGGCGCCGTAGCCAAGTGGTAAGGCAGAGGTCTGCAAAACCTCGATTCATCGGTTCGATTCCGATCGGCGCCTCTACGGCTGCACAGACTTACGGCCCACCTTCCAGGTGGGCCGTATGCGTTGAGAAGCTTCTTGGGAAGAAGTATGGCTGACTAGTTCGGTCGTCCGTTGCGTAGTGCCCTATTCGTGGACTTGGCAAGCCTTCCAACTTGGATGAGTTGGCGGTGGGGGCCAAGTGGCGCAGCCAAATACACGACAGGCCCGACCTTCAATGCACGCCGAGGTCCAGATCGTCCTTCAATATTCCCCGACTCACCAGAGACCCGAGCCAGGCGGCATCATGGGAGTTGATCAGTACGATGTGCTGTCTCTGTGTAAGGCCAGACAGCCAGTCCAGCTGCGCTTGCAGAGCGGCTCGGTCTTCACCCATTTCGCGGCTGACCCCAGCAGGTTTCTGTAGGCGACGCTCGATTCCAGCCATGAACCAGGCAATATCCCCGACCAGCAGAATCTCCGAACCCGAGTCGAGGCGCACATACACCATTTGCGATCCAGGTGTGTGACCGGCTGCCTTCACGAGGACCAGACCGGGAGCAACAGGGTACAGTTGCTCGTAGTCGATCACGAGATACCGGGCGGCATCGGCGGGGGTCAAACGAACTAACGGCGAATTGCCCAGGCGACGTTTTTGGGTATCCATCGCGCGTAAGGTCTGCACTTGTGCACGGGTAAGAACTGTTTTTGGCGCGATGAGGTCGCGTGCAGGTGTGTGAATGACTCCCGCAACATGATCGTGGTGCTCGTGGGTGACCACGATCAGGTTCGCGCCTCGGAGCGCTTCCTGTACCCGCAGGTAACGGTCCTGGTGAATCGTGACCGAGGTGTCGGTTTCGACCTCGCGGTCCACGCCTGCGTCTACCATGATCCAGCCTTTGGGGTAGCGTACTTGGAAGGCGGTATAGACTCCGTCAACAACCTCGTCCCCTGCACCTTCTACGGCTCCGCTCAAAGGAGTCTTGAACTCTGCGAACGTTAGAACGCCAAGAGAGTGCGGAAGATCACCCGGCACCGCACGAGCCGCCGCACGGACCTTCTCCAGGAGGGCGTCGGTAAAGGCTGGTGCCTGGGCCGCGGTGCGGGCAGGCGCAGAGACACTTACGGCAGCGACCAACCATGAGGTGACAAGCATTGCCTTGACGATGGAATGCTCCCGCGTATGAATGCCTGTGTATAGATACACTGATGAGGTTTGGCTAAGCGCCAGGTCGCAGGTCGGTGGACCCAGGAAGGTCTGAATTCCAAAGGGCCTTGGGCCCCAGCCACCTGATTGTCTCCCCACACGGCCAGGACCTTACCCCTGAGTCACATCGAGTGCTGGAGATGTACAGTCGTGTACCGGCCTCGGCTAGATGCCACGAGAGCCATTGCCGTGGAGGCCTGAGGCAGAGCCAGCACCCGGTACCGAAGAGGTGAACAGCTCCTTGTAGGTGCATCGTAGACGAGCAAAGGATTCTTGAGATCCGATGTAACCTTCTTGAGAGGGCAGGCATGCTCGCCGGAAGCTGCTTTTGCTTCGCGGTGGCATCGGCCTGTAGCGTCCGGCCGGCGGACGTGACGCCCTCCGCTCAGATGATGCCCGACAACGTCGGCTCCTGACTCTGACCCCAGCCGACCTGGTCGGGAGTCGGCTGCGGCTGCCCTTACGGGTGTTCAGGCCTCAGGCCGGGCAGTATCTTGTAATACCTTCCTAAGAGGCTCTCGGTGCCCACCAGCCTGCGGGATGAACTCCAGGCGGCGCTTGGTTCGGCCTACACCCTCGAGCGCGAGCTCGGTGGCGGAGGCATGGGCCGGGTCTTCCTTGCCACCGAAACCGGCCTCGCGCGACGCGTTGTCGTCAAGGTCTTGGCGCCCGAGCTCGTCCTCGGCGTAAGCGCCGAGCGCTTCCGCCGCGAGATCGAATTGGCCGCCAGCCTTCAGCATCCCCACATCGTTCCCGTGCATGCGGCCGGGCGGGCAGGCAACCTCCTTTACTACACGATGCCCTACGTAGAGGGCGAATCCCTTCGCGGAAGACTCACCCGCGAAGGCGAGCTGCCGGTTTCCGATACTGTGCGGATCTTGAGCGAAGTGGCCCGCGCCCTGGCGTATGCCCACCGACGCGGCATCGTCCATCGTGACATAAAACCCGACAACATCCTCCTCGCGGAAGGCGAAGCTCAGGTGACCGACTTCGGCATCGCGAAGGCGCTATCCGCCTCTGCGAGCGAAGCTACCCTCACCTCGATCGGTCTTGCGCTCGGCACACCGGCCTACATGGCTCCGGAACAGGCCGCCGCCGACCCAACCGCGGATCACCGAGTCGATCTCTATGCTCTCGGGGTAGTGGCGTACGAAATGCTGGCCGGCCAACCACCCTACGCCGGCCGCACGCCTCAGCAACTCATTGCCGCCCACGCCACGGAAGCGCCGGTGCCGATCGAGCGTCGACGGCCGAGCGTGCCAAGTCCTCTAGCAGAGCTCATTGCGCGGTTGTTGGACAAACATGCCGCCGATCGACCTCAAAGCGCGGACGAGGTGCTCACAGCGCTCGCCGCGGCGACCACGCCGGTCTCAGCAACGGTCCCGCTGCCCTCACGCCAGGAGGTTGCCCGGCGTGGCCGATGGCTCGTCGCGGGTGGGGTAGCGGCCCTGGCGCTCGTCGTCATGGTGGCGTTTCTCCGGAACCACGAGAAGCCGGCAAGGCTCGATCGCAGCGTAATCGCGATCGCACCGTTTCGGGTGACCGGTGCGGATTCGTCCCTGGGATACCTGCGAGAAGGAATGGTGGACCTCTTGGCGACAAAGCTCAGCGGCACAGCAGCGCTGCGGCCGGCAGACCCGCGAACGCTCCTCGCTGCGTGGACGCGCGCCGCGAGGGGTGCCGGTGAGCTAGCTGAGGACAACGCGGTGAAGGTGGCTGCGGTTCTCGGTGCCGGAAAAATGGTCGAGGGCGAGGTAGTCGGCAGCCGGGGAAAGGTCTCCATGAGCGCGCGCATCGTGGACGTCCCAAGCGGGTCGGTGCGCGCCCGCGCGACGGCGGAAGGCTCGCCGGACAGCCTAACGCAGCTAGTGGACCATTTGGCCGCGACTCTCCTCGTGCTCGGGTCCGGGGAGGGCGAACAGCACCTCGCGGGACTCACCAGCACGTCACTCCCAGCGCTTCGCGCCTACCTGGATGGAGAGGCACTGCTGAGACGGGGTACGTTCGGCGAAGCGTCCAAGAAATTCCTCCAGGCTTTCCAAATCGACTCCACCTTCGCGCTCGCCGGCGTGGGTGCGGCGCGCGCGGGCGAATGGGGTTTCGGATACGAGGCGGCGCCCGTGGAGGCTGCTTGGCGCCACCGCGACCGGCTTTCGCCCCGGGATCTGGCCTGCCTTACCGTGTACCTGGGCCCTAGATACCCAGCACCCGCCGGGGCTCGAGACGAAGTGAAAGCCGCCGAGCACTTCCTGGAGCTGGCTCCGGATAGCCCGGACGCGTGGTATAAGCTCGCCGACAACCTCTTCCACTATGGTATGTTGACTGCCGTCCCCGAGGCACTCCGGCGCGCAGAGGCAGCGTTTGCGCGCTCGCTGGCACTCGACTCGAGCTACGCTCCAACCATTCAGCACTTGAGCGAGATCGCTACGTTCTTCGATGACACCGCCGGCGTGATTCGCGGGCGAACACTACTCCGGCGTATCGACTCAGTCTCCTCAGTCGCGGTAGCTCGGCGGTGGCATGTTGCCGCATGGCTTGGTGATACTGCAGAAATACAACGGGCGCTCAGGAGCGACAGTGTGTTCGCCCTCGCGCCAGGCTACCTGCTCCTCTACTCGCTTGATGTGCCTCTCGACACCTTTGGGATGGAGGACTTGTACCGACGCAAGTACGCTCAGGCGGTGACAGCTGAGGAACGATATGTTAGTGGCTTTATCTGGAATCGCTACGAACTCGCCCGCGGTCGACCCGAAAGAGGGCCCGCCCTACCAGCAGAGTGGTCCGAGGTTCAACGTGACAATCTGGCCGTGCTCGACGCCATCTTTGCAGACGGTGACTCGGCGCAAGGTGCTCGCGCAGCAGGGGCTCTGGAGCAACAGCTTGGGACCGCTTTCGGCGCCTCCGACGGAAGTGCGGTATTGGCGCGCTACGCAGTGGGCCAATACGCCCTGAACCTTGGGAACCTGAACCACGTCCGTCGAGCAATTGCCGATCTTCGCCAAGCAACGCCGCATCCTGACAGCACATGGCAAGCAGACTCGCCTCGCGCCTACGCACTTCTGCTCGCGGCTCAGTTGGCCGTCCGTGAACACTCACCAGAGGCCCCGCGCCTTTTAGGCCAACTCGACTCTGTTCTGGCAAATCCACTGGGTCCGCTGTTCGACGCCGCAAAGCCACCGCTCTTCTCCTATGGCAACTTGGTGGCGGCTCGTTTGCACGAGGAAGCCGGCGATCCCGCTGCTGCGCTGGCCGCGGTTCGTCGGCGACTCATCGGGGTTGCTGAGTACCCTCACTATGTCAGATACCGCCGCGAGGAGGGTCGCCTCGCCGCTCTCCTTCGTGACACGGCAGGTGCGATCCGCGCCTATCGTCACTATCTCTCGCTCCGCAGTGATCCTGAGCCCCGCCTCCGGGTTCAGACTGACACGGTCCGAAGCCAGTTGGCTGCTCTCCTCAAGTCGACTGGCGGGCGCTAGGCCCGCACAGCGGGCCTCGAGAATGGGAAGGTCGTGGGAAGGTTCAGGCAGACAAGGCGCAAAGAGACACAACATCAGGGCAGCGAACGACGATCCGAGGAACGTAGAGGACAGCCATTACAAAGTCGCGCAAGGTCTTGGGAAAGCCCCAATAGAATTGCAAAACCTCCATTCATCGGTTCGATTCCGATCGGTGCCTCTCGACTCCAACCAGGCAACGGGCCTTCCAGCGATGGAAGGCCCGTTTGCTTTCCGTGCCCGGTGGTGCCTGCCTTCAGGGGAGGCGGGAGCCGCCGTCGAGGCTCAGGGGAGATTCACATGGCGTCGAAGCGAGCCCGTGTCGCGGTGGTCACGGGAGGAAACCGCGGCATCGGGCTCGAGGTGTGCCGCGAGCTGGCCCGGCGCGGCCTGCGCGTCGTCCTGGCCAGCCGGGACCGCCAGCGCGGCGAGTCCGCCGCGGCCGAGCTGGCCGCCGCTGGCCTGGATGTGCGCCCCCGCGAGCTCGACATCACCGACCCGGCGAGCGTCCGGGAGCTGTCCGCGTGGCTCGATCGCGAGCTGGGCGGCACGGATGTGCTGGTCAACAACGCCGCCACCCTGCTCGAGGAGGACGGCGACGTGCTGCACATCCCCGAGGAGACCTTCCGCCTCTCGTTCGACACCAACGTGATGGGCGCCCTCCGTCTGTGCCAGGCCATCGTCCCGGGGATGCAGAGCCGCCGGTACGGGCGGGTGGTGAACGTCTCGTCGGGCGCCGGACAGCTCGGCGGCATGGGCGGATACGCCCCGGCCTACTCGCTGTCCAAGGCGGCACTCAACGCGCTGACCCGCCTGGTGGCCCACGCCGGTCGCGACCGCAACGTGCTGGTGAACGCCGTGGACCCGGGCTGGGTTCGGACCGACATGGGCGGATCCTCGGCGCCGCGCTCCCCGGCGCAGGGCGCCGATGGCATCGTCTGGTGCGCGACGCTACCGGACGGCGGACCGACCGGGGGCTTCTTTCACGACCGCCGGCCCATTCCGTGGTAGCCCCGCCATGACAGCGAAACATCGGACCCGCACGTCCGCCGCGCGCGACACCGGGGCGCCGGTCCGATTGCACAGCGCCACCGGCCGCTGGATCGTCGCCGGCTCCGTGCTTGGCTCGGGCGCGGTGTTCCTCGAGGGCAGCGTGGTGAACGTGGCTCTGCCGGCCATCGCGCGGGAGTTCGGGCTCGGCGTCGAGGGCCTGCAGTGGGTGGTCAACGGGTACCTCCTGACCCTGAGCGCCCTCATGCTGCTCGGCGGCACGCTGGGCGACCGGTACCCCCGTTCCCGCGTCTTCGCCGTCGGGTGCGTGGCGTTCGCCGCGGCCTCGGTCGGCTGCGCACTCGCTCCCTCCCTTCCCGTGCTGGTGGCCCTCCGGCTGCTGCAAGGCATGGCGGGCTCGCTCCTGGTGCCGAACAGCCTCGCGATGCTGGAGACCTCGTTTCGCGGCGAGGAGCGCGGCGCCGCCATCGGCCAGTGGGCCGCCTGGTCCGCGATCTCGACCGCCCTTGGGCCGCTGGCTGGCGGCTGGCTGGTGGATGCCGGATCGTGGCGCTGGGTGTTCGCGAGCGTGGTGCCGTTCGCGCTCGGCGCGACCTGGATCGCGCTGCGCCAGGCGCCCGCGGGCGAGGCCCGGTCCGCGTGCGCCGCGGCCGGCCGGGTGGACTACACCGGCGCCGCGCTGGTGACGCTCGGGTTGGCCGGCGTCGTCGGGGCACTGATCGTCGGCCCAACCGTAGGGTTCGGCCGGCCGAGCGTGCTGGCCGCGGGCATCGGGGGCGTGCTGTGCCTGGTCGCGTTCGTGCTGGAAGAGTCGCGGCTGGGCCGGCGCGGCGCCCATCCGCTGCTGCCGCTCGAGGTGTTCCGCTCGCGCCAGTTCACCGGGGCGAACGTCATGACGCTGCTGGTCTACGCCGCGCTGAACGGCCTCCTCTTCCTGCTCATGCCTCAGCTCCAGGGAAACCTCGGCTACAGCGCGCTGATCGCGGGGGCGGCGCTCCTGCCGGGGAGCGTGGTCATGGTGGCGCTGTCCCCCGTCGCCGGGCGCGTGGCCGCCCGGATCGGGCCGCGGCTCCCACTGGCGGTCGGCGCGCTGATCGCCGCGGGGGCGATGCTGCTGTTCTCGCGGATCGGGCCCGGCGCGTCGTTCCTGGGCGTCGTGTTGCCCGCGGCCATCGTCCTCGGGCTGGGGCTCGGCACCCTGGTGGCGCCCCTCACCGCCGCGGTGCTCGCCGCCGTTGACAAGCGCGAGGCCGGTGTCGCCTCGGGCATCAACAACGCCGCGGCGCGGCTGGCTGGCCTGCTTGCGGCGGCCGCGCTGCCCCTCGCCGCCGGCATCGGCGGCATCGCCCGACTCAACGGACCCGAGTTCGGCGCGGGCTACGCCCGGGCGATGTGGATCTGCGCCGGCCTCTGCGTTGCGGGCAGCGTGGTGGCGCTACTCACTATCGAGGGCTCGTCGCCGAAATCCGGGAGATAGAGCGAGGTGTCGCCCTCCACGACCAAGGGCTCGAACCCAGGCCACGTTATCATCCGGCATCATGCCGCCCACCCCCGCCGGTCGCCCCTCGATGCTGCGCGCCCTCCGGCACCGCAACTACCGCCTCTTCTTCGCGGGGCAGAGCCTCTCGCTGGTCGGCACCTGGATCACCCGCATCGCGACCAGCTGGCTCATCTACCGCCTGACCGGATCGGCGCTGCTGCTGGGCATCGTAGGCTTCTGCAGCCAGATCCCGACCCTGTTCCTGGCGCCGATGGCAGGCGTCTTCGTGGACCGGTGGAACCGGCACCGGGTGCTGCTGGTCACCCAGGTCCTGTCGATGCTGCAGTCGCTGGCGCTCGCGGTGCTCGCGCTGGCGGGAATCATCACGGTCGCGGAGGTGCTCGCGCTGCAGGTGTTCCAGGGCGTGATCAACGCCTTCGATACCCCGGCGCGCCAGGCCTTCGTCGTGTCGATGATCGAGGATCGGGCCGACCTGCCCAACGCGATCGCCCTCAACTCCACCATGGTGAACGCCAGCCGGATCCTGGGGCCGTCCATCGGCGGCGCGCTCATCGCGGCCGTGGGCGAGGGGTGGTGCTTTCTGGCGGACGCGATCTCCTATCTGGCGGTGATCGCCTCGCTCATGGTCATGCACACGGTCCACGAGGAGCGGCGCGGCGGGACCCGATTGGTCGAGGAGCTCACGGCCGGCTTCCGCTACGTCACCGAGTTCGTGCCGATCCGCACGGTGCTGCTCCTGCTCGCCCTGGTGAGCACCATGGGCATGCCGTACACCGTGCTGATGCCCGCCGTGGCCGCCAAGCTGCTCCATGGCGGACCGCACACCCTTGGCTGGCTGATGACGGCCTCCGGGGTGGGCGCGCTGGCGGGCGCCTTCTTCCTGGCGGCCCGGCCGTCGGTCGTCGGGCTCGGACGCGTGATCGCGGCCGCGTCCGGGCTGTTCGGCGCGGCGCTGATCACGCTCGGCGCCTCGCGCGCGCTGTGGCTGTCGCTCCTCATCATGCCGCTCATCGGCGCGGGCTTCATGGTGTCGCTCGCCGCCTCGAACACGATCGTGCAGACGCTCACGGAAGAGCACCTGCGCGGCCGGGTCATGGCGTTCTACACCATGGCCTTCCTGGGCACCGCCCCGCTCGGCAGCCTGATGGCGGGCGTCCTGGCGGACCGGATCGGCGAGCCCATGACGATCGCGGCGGGCGGCGTCGCCTGCCTGCTGGGCGCGGGCTGGTTCGCGAGCCGGCTGCCCCGGCTCCGCGAGCTGGTCCGGCCTATCTACGTCGAGCGGGGCATCCTCCCCGCGCCTGCAGCTCGAGCGCCCCGCCCGGCGCCCTAGGGCGAGAGCTGCCGCGCGCGCCGGGCCGCCTCGTCCCACCGCGGCCGCTCGGCCGCATCCGCGA
>JBOHSB010000105.1:0-5880 GCA_050733015.1 Gemmatimonadales bacterium | reverse complement strand
CCCTCGCTTCGCTCGGGATGAAGGGCGCCGGCCAGGGTGAGCGCGGCCGCCGAAACCTCGTAGCCCGCTACACCCGCGCCATCCCCGGCATCGCGCGCCCGATCGCCTCGACGTGCCGGTGATCGGTCCCGCAGCATCCTCCCACCACCGCCAGCCGCCGGAACGCCGCGCGCAGCTCGCGATACTCTCCGGCCAGCTCCTCCGGATCGCCCGCGTCGAGATCGGGACTCGCGTCCAGCTCCGCGTGGCTCCGGCGCGAGGCGTTCGCCCGGAGTCCCCGCACACGGTCCCGCCAGCCGCCCGGCTCGGCCAGCGCGCCGGCCAGGTGGGTGGGGTGGACGCAGTTGATCATGTAGTACGCCGGATGCCCGGCCGTCTCGTCATCGGTGTACGCGATGGCGTCGGCGAGCGGGATCCCCGACGGGAGTCGGCCATCCGTCTCGGTCGTGAACGAGATGGCCACCGGCATCCCCGCCTCGCGTGCCGCCTGCGCGATGCCGATCGCTTCCTCCGGGTAGTTCATGGTGAACGCCGCGACCATGTCCGCGTCGGTCTCCGCGAAGAGCTCCACCTGCGGCGCGTGATACGCCCGGGCGCCCACCGAGCTCATCTGTGCACCCGGGACATACCCGTCGCCGCGCGGGCCGAGGTTGCCGCTGATCACGATCGGGGTGCCCCGGCTCTCGAACGCGCTGCGGATCTCGAGCAGCAGCCCGACCGAGCGCCGGTTGGCGTCCGCCAGCGCGGATGCGTCGTAGCCCAGCTTGGCCGCCCAGTCGGGATTGGCCCGCCAGGTCGGCGTCTCCAGCACCAGCCCCCGCTCCTGCTCGCGGGCGATCCGTGCGTAGCGCTCGAAGTACCGGCGCAGCACCTCGGTGCCGGCCTCGTCCCGGAGCAGGTCGAACGCCGCAAAGCAGGGCAGCGCCAGCCCGTCGTGAAAGATCAGCGTGGTCTCGAGCCCGCCGTCGGTGAGGAACAGGTCGTCCCCCAGCTGCGGCAGGCGCTTCCGGTACTTGCTCATCGCTCGGCTCTCCATAGTGTTCCGGGTGAACCACGGCGCCAAGGTAGCGCCCCGACCGGCCGTCCACCAAAGTCATTCCGGCAGCAAACGAGGCAAACCGGCCATGCTCCCCGCGCGCCCGGCCGCCGTGGCCATTCTCGCCTTTCCCGAGACGACCGCCTCGGTGGTCTACGGCATGTATGACCTGTTCGCGTCGGCCGGTCGAAACTGGGGCTTCGTGGTGAGCGGCGAGCCGGGGCCCGAGCTGATGACGGCCGGACCTGGCCCTCTATCTGATCGGGCGGTTCGCGGGGGTGGACGCCGCCATGTACGAGGCCCGGCTCAACCTCATCGACTGGCACCGCTCCGGCCAGCAGCCGTTCGCCCGCCTGGCCCGCACCCGCCAGGTGGGTGACGCGGTCATCGCCAGCTGCCAGAGTTGGATCGCCGAGCATTTCCGCGAGCGTTCGCCGGTCGCGGCGATGATCCGGCTGAGCGGCATCGCCGAACGCTCGTTCAAGCGACGGTTCCGCGCCGCGACCGGGATGTCGCCGCTCGAGCACGTCCACATGCTGCGGCTCGAGGCGGCCAAGGAGCTGCTCGAGCGCGACGACCGCCCCGCGGGGACGGTGGCGTTCGAGGTGGGGTACGAGGACGCGGCGTTCTTTCGTCGGCTGTTCCGGCGGCACGTGCACCTGACGCCGTCGCAGTATCGGAAGCGGTTCGGGGAGATGCGGCGGGCCGTGGCACAGGGCTGATGGCAAGCGCGCCCCAGACTGGACTTTCGGCGAGCCTGCGCTTGACAATGCGTGTGTACAACACATATTGACGCCGTGCCCATCCGTGAGCGACTCCGGCAGCGCCGGTTCCACACTCTCGCCGACGAGGCGGTCGTGAGCCTCCTCGTGGTCGCCGATCACTTCGATCAGGTGGTGGCGCCCGTGTGGGACCGCCACGAGATCACGGCCGACCAGTACAACGTCCTGCGCATTCTCCGCGGCGTACACCCCGACGGGCACCCCAGGAACGAGGTGGCGCGGCGCTTGATTCACCGGGCGCCGGATGTCACCCGCATGTTGGACCGCCTGGTCCGGCAGGGCCTGGTCCGTCGCGGGCGCAACCCGGGCGACCGGCGGGAGTCCGTCGCCACCATCACCAGCGCCGGGCTCGCCTTGCTCGAGCGGATCGACCCCGACGTGCACTCAACCCAAGTGGCCCTCACCGACGCGCTAAGCCAGCGCGAGCTTCGCGAGCTCGTGCGCCTGTGCGACGCGCTGGTGCCGGCCGAATCGTCCTGAGCTATCACCCTCGAAGGGAGTCTCGTTATGGCGGGGCAGCAGAAGGTCATCGTGGTCGTCGGCGCCACCGGCGCGCAGGGGAGCGGCCTGGTGCACGCGATCTTGGCAGACCCGAACGGGGGATTCAAGGTTCGCGCGATTACGCGGCACCCCGACTCGGACAAGGGCAAGGGCCTCGCAGCAGCAGGCGCCGAGGTGATGGCCGCGGACCTCGATGACGAGAAGAGTCTGGAGCGCGCGTTTGCCGGCGCGTATGGCGCGTTCTGCCTCACCAACTTCTGGGAGCACTTCTCGGCCGAGAAGGAGGTGTCCCAGGCTACCAACATGGCCAAGGCCGCGAAGGCCGCCGGGCTTCAGCACGTCGTCTGGTCCACGCTCGAGGACACCCGTCGCTGGGTACCGCTCAGCGACAACCGGATGCCGACGCTGCACGGCAAATACAAGGTCCCCCATTTCGATGGCAAGGGCGAGGCCGATGACGTGTTCCGTCGTGAGGGCGTCCCCACCACGTACCTGCTCACGGCGTTCTACTGGGACAACTTTATCTACTTCGGGGCGGGCCCGCAGCGCACGCCCGAGGGCAAGCTCGCCCTGGTGTTCCCGATGGACGACAAGAAGCTCCCGGCCATCGCGGTCGAGGACATCGGCAAGGCGGCGTACGCGATCTTCAAGCGCGGGAAGGAATTCATCGGTCGCACGGTGGGCATCGCCGGCGAACACCTGACCGGGACGGAGCTGGCGGCGAAGCTCTCTCGCGCCATCGGCCAGGAGGTCGGTTACGCCAACGTGCCGCCAGAGGTGTACCGCAGCTTCAGCTTCCCAGGCGCCGACGATCTCGGCAACATGTTCCAGTTCAAGCGCGACTTCAACGAGTACTATTGCGGCGCGCGCGATATGGACTTCTCGCGCAGCCTGGTGCCGGACATGCAGACGTACGAGCAGTGGCTGGCGCGGCACAAGGACCAGATCCCGATCCCGGCGTGACCGGCCCGCCGGTACCCTTCCTCGACGAGTGTGAGGTCCGGCGCCACCTGCGGATGGCGGACCTCGTGCCGGCAATGGCGCGCGCGCTGGCCGACCTCTCGGGCGGACGCGTGCAGCAGCCGGTGCGAACCATGCTCCCCGTCGAGTCGCGCGGATTCTTCGCGGCGATGCCCGCCTACGCCGGCGCGCTGGGCGCCAAGCTGGTCACCTTCTTTCCCGTCAACCGGGACATTCCCACCCACCATGCGCTCATCGTGCTGTTCCGACCCGAGACCGGCGAGCCGATGGTGGTGATGGACGGGCGGCTCATCACCGAGATGCGGACGGCCGCGGCCTCGGCCGTCGCGACCGACCTCCTGGCCCGGCGCGACGTGGAGGTGCTCGCGATCCTGGGCTCGGGCGTGCAGGCCGGGAGCCACCTCGAGGCGCTCCGGCTGGTGCGAACGTTCCGCGAGGTCCGGGTGTGGAGCCCGCGCACCGCCCGTGCCTTCGCCGAGCGCCACGGGGTCCAGGCCGCCGCGACGGCCGAGGAAGCGGTCCGCGGGGCGGACGTCATTGTGGTGGCGACCTCGGCCACGGCTCCCGTGCTGCACGGGGCGTGGCTCGCGCCGGGCGCGCACGTGAACGCGGTGGGAGCGTGCCGGCCGGATTGGCGCGAGCTGGACGACGACGCGGTGCGCCGCACCCGGCTCTACGTGGATTCCCGCGCGGCGGCGACGAAGGAGGCGGGCGACGTGATCGCCGCGGGCGAGCCGTTCGCCGAGCTGGGCGAGGTCGTCGCGGGCAGCCGGCCGGGGCGGCAATCCGCCGATGAGATCACGCTGTTCAAATCGGTGGGCGTGGCCGTCGAAGACGTGGTGACGGCCGACCTGGTCTTTCGAAGGAGCTTCGAGTCCGCGAGCTGATCCGGGCTATGGCCGCGTCATCTCGGCCATCCAGATGTCGCTCTGCGGGTCGGCCAGGGAGACGAACAGCCGGTTGCCGTGCAGGTTGAAGGGGAATCGGAGGTTCTGGTACGTCGGACCCTCGGAATGCGCCACCTCGCGGGGCGCGCCCCCGTCCGCCGGGCAGACGTAGATCAGATAGGTCCCGTCCGCCCGGACCCCGCTGATGTACACGTTCCGTCCATCGGGGCTGGCGCGGGTATAGAACGGCGTGAACCCGGCCGGCATGGATACCACGAGCTCCGGTGGGTGGTCGCTGCCGATCTCGATCCGGAACACCTGCGTGCCCTGGATGAAGGTCACGCGCTTCCCGTCAGGCGACCAGTCACCCCCGCCGGTGGTAAACGACGGCACCTTGAACAACTGGCTCGCCCGCTCCCATCCCGAGCCGTCGGCGGACCGGCGCACGGCCCGCACCGAAAAGCTGCCATCGTCGCCCCAGATCGTATACAGCAGCGAACGGCCGTCGGGAGAGAACCGTGGCACGAGGTTGTTGGTCGTCGCCAGCGGGACTCGGGTCCGGGTTCCACCCTCCGCCGGCACGAGGTACACGTCGCGCACGCCGCCGCTTCGGACCGCGTGAAAGGCCACGAACTTTCCGTCGGGAGAATAGGAGGGCTGGAACTCGTCCTCCGGGCCGGAGGACATCGGCGTCGGGGGGGTGCTGCCGTCGAGCGGCATCCGCCAGATCCCCTGCTTCCCGTTCCGGTTCGAGTCGAACGCCAGCCAGCGGCCGTCGGGGGACACGCTGAACCCCTCGATCACTTGGGATCCCGTGGTCACCGGTCGCGCGTCGTGCAGGGACACCGAGCGGCCGGGTTGCAGGTCCACCGCCCAGACGTTCGAGGTCTCCGTATACAGGGAGTAGAGCAGACGCTTCCCGTCGTTGGACAGGCTGATCGTATGCGGACGCAGTCCCGTGGTGAGCCGCACCGCCGGGCCCTCCGGCGTGGCCGACCGTGAGAGCCGCGCGACGTAGATGTCCCGTCCGCCGTCCTCGTCCGACACATAGAGCAGCCCGCGGCTATCGGGCAGCCAGACCGGGCTGGCATGGAGCGGACGGTCCTCGGTGATACGGATCGGCTCCCCGCCCTGGGACGATACTACCCAGATGGAGCTGGGGGCGAGGTTGGCGATCGTCGGATACTGCACGTTGCCCGAGACGAACGCGATCCACCGCCCGTCGGGCGACCAGGCCGGCGAGTGCGCCTGCGGTCGCCGCGCCAGCACCTTGGGCGGGTCGTCGTCCAGGCCGCGGCTGTAGAGCGTGTCGGCACTGGAGTAGGCGATCCGGTTGCCGTCCGGCGACCAGGTGCCCCAGGCCAGGCGGAGGTCGGGCGTCTGGCTGGTGAGCACCCGGGACACGCCGCCGAGCGCGGGCACGACTTCGAGGCCGCGCGGCGAGCTGAGCAGGAGCCGGGCGCCGTCCGGCGACCACGCGCTCACGGCCGCCCAGCTGCCCGGCCAGCGCGCTACCGTGACCGGCTCGCCGCCCGCGAGCTGCTGTACCACGAGGCGGCTCTCCGTCGGCGTGACCCGCCCGTAGGCCACCAGCTTTCCGTCGGGCGAGATCGCCGGGTTGAGCTCCAGGCCGGGATCGAGCGTGACGGCGGCGCGCTTGCCGAGGGCGGGCAACGCCGGCGGTCTCCGGGCG
>JBOHSB010000104.1:0-20481 GCA_050733015.1 Gemmatimonadales bacterium | reverse complement strand
GGCCCGGAGACCGCGGCCAATGCGTCCTCGCGCGCCGACCGATCCGCCGGCGAGGCGGCGCGCCGCCGCCGCACGCGGCGATCTACCCTCGCGGCTGGCTGGAGCTCGACGTGGCCGGCGCGGGCTTCCGGCTGGCCGCGGTGTACGGACCCGCCGCCGGCCCCGACATTCCGGCCTTCTGGAATGCGGCCGCGGCGTGGCTGCCCCGACGGACAGCGCGGCCGTACCTGATGCTGGGCGACTACAACGCCGGCGCGTCTCACGTCGACGCCGACGGGTACCGGTTCAGGGCGGGACCCGCCTTCGCGGCACTGGCCGACCTCGGCCTGGTGGATCTATGGCGCCGCGAGCACGGGGCTCGGCGGGAACATACCTGGTTCAGTCACGCACCCGGCGGCGGCGTGGGTCGCGGGTTCCGCATCGATCACGCGTTCGGGAGTGCGGCGCTCACGGCGTTGGTGCGCCAGTGCCGGTACGACCACTCGGTGCGCGAGCGTCGCCTGTCCGATCACTCGGCGCTGGTGGTGGATCTGGAGGGGGGGATCGGGTGAGGCGGGTTGGCTCGCCAGGCGTCACGGGAGTCTCGATGCAGATCGGTATCGACCTGGGCGGCACCAAGATCGAAGGCCTCGCCCTGGCGAATGACCGGCTCGCCGTGCCCGGCCGTCGCGTCGTCACGCCCCGCGACTACGAGGGCACGCTCGACGCGATCGCGCGGCTGGTCGCCGAGATCGAGACCGAGGCGGGGTGTCGCGGCACAGTTGGCGTCGGGATCCCGGGTGTGGTCGCCCGCGCCACCGGCCTAGTCAAGAACGCCAACTCCGTCTGGCTCAACGGGCGGCCGCTCCTCGGCGACCTCGAGGCAAGGCTCTCGCGCCCGGTGCGTGTCGCGAACGATGCCAATTGCTTCACCTTGTCCGAAGCGGTCGACGGCGCCGGGCAGGGTCACGAGACCGTCTTCGGCGTGATCCTCGGTACCGGTGTGGGCGGGGGCATCGCGATCCGACGACGCATCCACGAGGGGCCGAACCAGATCGCCGGGGAGTGGGGCCACAACCAGCTTCCCTGGATGACGGACCAGGAGCGCGCCACCGCGTCCCCGTGCTACTGCGGCAAGCGCGGGTGCGTGGAGACCTTCCTCTCGGGTCCCGGGTTCGAGCGCGACTACGCGCTCGTCGCCGGCGTCTCGCGCTCGAGCCAGGACATCGCTCGCGCCGCGGCGGCCGGCGACCCGAACGCCGTCGGGGCGGTGGAGCGATACCACGATCGGCTGGCCCGGGCCCTCGCGGCGGTACTTGACGTGCTCGACCCCGAGGCGGTGGTCCTCGGTGGCGGCATGTCGAACCTGCCCGGCCTCGCGAGGGCCGTCGCCGCCGCACTGCCGACGCAGGTCTTTTCCGACACGGTCGTCACGAAGGTCGTGCTGAACCAGCATGGGGATTCGAGCGGCGTGCGGGGGGCAGCCTGGCTGTGGGGCCCGGGCACTGGCTAGCCGGATCAAGGGCGCACCCGCCGGATGACTACGTGCAACTCATTGCGCTTCCGGGTCACGGCGTCGACTAGGCAGCAACGTCCCATGCGGTCTTCCGGGCCGAGGCCCATCTTCGCTCACCGCCGAAATGCACCGGCCGGTCGGGCGGTCGCGACTCGTCGCCAGCCTCGTCTCATATCCAGCCGGACGACCAAAGGGTCGTCCGCGTGACCTGAATACCCACACGCGCTCTGCGGTCACGCTGGCGCAGGTTTCGTATTGGGCCCTCGTCATGGGCCGACAAAGGGTTGCCGTGCGTTCCAAAGCAGGGCCTCGAGCCCATCGTCTCGGTAAGGTCACGGCCGTCGCACTGATCTGCGCGATGGCGACGTGCGTCGAGCAACCGACCCCAACCTCCGTCCTCGATTCGTCGGATTCCCTGCCGATGGCGGCGGTGGTCTCCACCATCACGCACACGCTGCTGACGGCGGGCAGCGATCCGGCCAATACCAAGACCTACACCACCGCCTCGATCTCGCCGGCGCCCAATACGCTGGTCACCCTGGCCGTGATGGGCCAGGCCGGCAGCGCCGCCCCCAGCCCCGTCGTCACCGGCGGCGGCATGGCGAGCTGGGTCGAAGTGGTGAGCACCACCTTCGACAGCGTCACCGTGCCCCAGAAGCGCCTGACCATCTTCCGGGCCATGAGCGCCGCGCCGGGAAGCGGGCCGATCACGATCAAGTTCGGGCCCACCGAATCCAACTGCCAGTGGATCGTGTCGCAGTGGGACGGGGTGGACCTGAGCGGGGCCAACGGGGCGGGCGCCATCGGGCAGACCGGGGCCATCCACGCCGACAAGGTGACCAGCCTGGCGGTGACGCTGGGCGCGTTCGGGAGCAGCGCGAACGTGGCCTATGGGGTGTTCGGGGTGAAGAAGAACACGGCGGCCATCACCCCTGGCGCGGGCTTCGCCGAGATCGCCGAGCAGCCCTCGGGCGAGACCACGGCGGCCGACCTGCAGGCGGAGTGGGCCGTCAACGACAACTCGATCGACGCCAGCTGGGTCAAGCTCAACGCCGGCGCCCTCGGCGTCGAGATCCGATCGGCGGGGTCGGCCCCGCCGGTGCCGGTGGCGTCGGTCGAGGTCACGCCGGCGACGTCGAGCATCGTGGTGAACGGCACCGTGCAACTGAGCGCGGCGCCCAAGGACGTGGGTGGTGAACCGCTCGGCGGCCGGACGGTTACCTGGTCCAGCAGCGCGCCGCAGGTGGCAACCGTCTCGACCGACGGCCTGGTCACCGGCGCCGCCGCCGGGTCGGCAACGATCACGGCGACCAGCGAAGGCGTCGACGGCACGGCGACCGTGACGGTCACGACCAGCGCGGTGCCGGTGGCGAGTGTGACGGTCGCCCCGTCGACCCCGACCGTCTCAGTGGGGGCCAAGGTCCAGCTCACCGCCACACCCAAGGACGCTTCGGGTAATCCGCTCACCGGACGGGTGATCACCTGGGCGACCAGCGCGCCCCAGACCGCGACGGTATCGGCAACGGGACTCGTCACCGGGGTCGCACCGGGCGCCGCGACAATTACGGCCACGAGCGAAGGGAAGGACGGGACGGCCAACGTCACAGTGACCTCGCAGCCCGTGCCGGCGCTGGTCGGCCAGTGGTCGTCGGTGCTTCCCTCGCCGGTCATCCTGTTGCACTTGCATCTGATGCTCGACGGCCGGGTGCTGGGCTGGGGCCACGACGGCGAGCCGCAGGTGTGGGACCCCGCGACGGGCAACTTCGCTGAAGTGACGAGTCCGTCGGAGCTGTTCTGCGCCGGGCACAACTTCCTGCCCGACGGGCGCCTGCTCGTCGCCGGCGGCGCGCTCGCGGACGGCAAGGGGCTGCCGAACACCAACATCTTCGATCCGGCCAGCGGTTCGTGGCTGCCCATGCAGAGCATGGCCTACGCCCGGTGGTATCCGACCAACACCACGCTGCCGAACGGCGAGGTGTTGACCATCGGCGGCACCGACCAGACCGGCGCGGTGGTGACGATTCCCGAGGTGTGGAACGGCTCCAGCTGGCGCCAGCTCACGTCGGCCGCGCTGACCCTTCCGAACTATCCGCGCACGTTCGTGGCGCCCGACGGGCGCGTCTTCTATGCCGGCGTTCAGGCGCAGTCGCGCTACCTCGACGTCACGGGCACCGGGAGCTGGACCAACGGGCCGGTCATGAAGTACGGCCCGCGAACCTACGGGTCCGCGGTGGAGTACGCGCCGGGCAAGATCCTGGTCGTGGGCGGCGACAGCCCGCCGACCAATACGGCCGAGACCATCGACTTGAACGCCCCGAGCCCCCAGTGGAGCTACACCGGCTCGATGGCGTACAACCGCTGGAACCTGAACGCGACCCTGCTGCCGACCGGCGACGTGCTGGTGACCGGCGGCACCAGCTTCAGCAACCGCGCCGACCCGGCGGGGGCGGTGTTCGCGACCGAGCTGTGGAATCCCACGAACGGCAGCTGGACGCAGCTCGCGAGCAACGCCGTGTTCCGCGGTTACCACTCGACAACCGTGCTCCTGCCCGACGGCCGCGTCATCCACGGCGGCGGCGGCGACGGCGGGGGGACGCCGAACAATCTCAACTACGAGATCTACTCGCCACCGTATCTCTTCAACGGGGCGCGCCCGACGGTCACCGGCGGCACCCCCGCGAACGTGTCGTACGGCCAGGTCCTCAACGTGCAGACGCCGGACGGCGCCGCGATCACGAAGGTGAACTTCATCCGGCTGAGCTCGGTGACCCACGCCTTCAACGAGAGCCAGCTGCTGATCCCGCTCAACTTCTCGCAAGTGGGCGGCGGCGTGTCGGTCACGCTCCCGTCGAGCCACATCACCGCCCCGCCGGGGCCCTACATGATCTTCCTGGTCAACAGCAACGGCGTGCCCTCGGTCGGCAAGATCATGCTGTTGAACTGAGGAGTCCTCGGAACCGCAGGTCGATCACTGAGGGGACGCACACAGGGGAATGCCCGACTGTGTCGTCCCCTCTTACCCGCTGCCAACCAGCGCGCCGCCGGTAAACGAGCGCGAGGCGGCGTCGCTGAACTCGAGCAGTCCCTCGAACCGCCCCGCCAGCGCGCGATCGCCCTCCACCCGCACCAGCCCCTGCCGCAGCGCCGCGCCGAGCTTCGCGTCGCCCATCAGCACGTCCACCAGCGTCCGCAGCTTCGCGGTCACCGTGAGCGTCACCGGATAGCCCGGATCGGTCATGCAGACGTCCACGTCGTGGTCCTCGTCCGCGTCGGCCCGCAGCACAACGATCCACCAGTACCGCTGGAGCCGCGGCTCGCCCTCGAATTGGATGTGCACCACCGTGCGCCCGGGCGGAAACTGCTCCGGCCGCACGTGCCGGCGGAGCGACCACATCAGCACGGCGGGATCCAGCTCGTACGAGTGATAGTCGCGCGACACCCACTTCCTCGCCCAGTGGCCCAGCGCGTCCACGATCGGTCGCAGCTCCTCGCCCGCGGGGGTGAGATGGTAGGTCACGCCGACCGGCTCCCGCCGCCGCCGCACCACGCCGTCCTCCTCCAGCGATTTGAGCCGCTGGGATAGCACCGACGGTGAGATGAGCGGCAGCGCGTGGCGGATCTCATTGAACCGGTGGTAGCCCACCATGATCTCCCGCAGGATCAGCGGAACCCAGCGCTGCGCCACGACTTCGGACGCCTGGGCCACCGGGCAGAAGGAGCCGTAGCTCCGGGGAGGACAATCTGACATCGCGACACTCGGGTCTGGGGCGGTACGAATCTCGTACTTGTTGCCCGCCCGAGCAATCCGTAGCCTGATGCCGTCGCCATCGGCGGCCGGGCTCCGTCAGGGGCGAGGCCCGCATATCGGAACCAGGGAGCGGACGACATGACAGGGTTACGGCAGCAGGCGGAACCGCAGCCGGCGGAAGCGCTGCGCGCGCGGGTGCGCGCCACCTGGACGGCGGGCGATTTCGGACGGATCGCGGTCGGCTTCGAGGCCGGAGCAGCGGAGTTCATCGAGCGGCTGGAGCTCGCGCCTGCCGAGCGGGTGCTCGACGTGGCGTGCGGCACCGGCAACCTGGCGCTGCCGGCGGCGCGCGCGGGGGCGCGGGTCAGCGCGATCGACATCGCCCCGGCGCTGGTGGCGCAGCTCGCGGAGCGCGCGGGCGCCGAAGGCCTGGGCGTGGACGCCCGGGTCGGCGACGCCGAGGCGCTGCCGTTCGCGGACGGCAGCTTCGACACCGTGGTGACGATGTTCGGGGCCATGTTCGCGGCCCACCCGCTGGCGGCGGCCGAGGAGATGCTGCGGGTGAGCCGCGCCGGCGGGCGGATCGCGATGGCGAACTGGGCGCCGGACGGATTCGTCGGCCGGATGCTCAAGCTGACCGTCGGTTACGTGCCGCCGCCGCCCGGCATGCCGTCCACGCTGCTGTGGGGCGATCCCCGCATCGTGCAGGACCGGCTGGGCGCGGGCGTGAGCCAGCTCCGGTTCAAGCGGCGGTTCATGATCCTGGCGTATCCGTTCGGCCCCGAGCAGACGGTCGAGCTGTTCCGCACCTGGTACGGTCCGACGGTGCGCGCGTTCGCGGCGCTCGGCGAGGAGCAGCAGCGCGAGCTGTTCGCCGACCTGGTGCAGCTCTGGACCGACCACAACCTTGGAGCGCCGGACACGACTCGCGTCGAATCCGAGTACCTCGAGGTCGTGGCGACTCGCGCCTGAGGCCCGCGGCCGGGACCGCGAGGGGATGTGTCCCGGTCCGCATCCGGTGTAGATCCAGGCGAACTGTCGTACCCGACCCTTTCTGGAGACATCTCATGCGTGCTGTTTCGCTTTCTACTTTCCTGCTCCTGTGGGCCGTCGCGCTCCACGGGCAGAGCAGCTACTCGCAAACCGGCCATACGCAGAAGGCGCCCAAGCTGACCTGGGGACCGGCACCGGCCGTGTTCCCCGCCGGAGCGCAGATGGCCGTGGTCCAGGGCGACCCCGGCAAGGCGGACATGTTCACGATCCAGCTGTCCATGCCGGACGGCTACCGGATCCCGCCGCACTTCCATCCCACGGACGAGGACGTCAAGGTGATGAAGGGAACGCTGCTGGTCGGCATGGGTGATACCCTGGACCTCTCGAAGGCCAACGCCATCAAGGCCGGCGGCACGGGCAAGGTCCCGGCGACGATGCACCACTACGCGGCCGCCAAGGGGGCCACGCAGATCTCGGTGACCGCCATGGGCCCGTTCGCGTTGACCTACGTGAACCCGGCCGACGACCCGCAGCCGGCGGCGCATCAGTAGCCCGAGCAGCAGTCCAGTCGGTGAGGGGGCTCCAAGCGGAGTATCTTCACTCCGATGGATCCCCTCTCCGACGTCCTTCGGGTGGTCCGCCTCGACGGCGCGTACTTCTTCGCGGTCGAGGCCGTCGACCCCTGGAGCGTCGACACGGCGCCTGCCCGGGAGCTCACGCCCCGGATCCTGCCCTCCGCCCAGCACCTGATCTCCTACCACGTCCTCACCGCCGGCCGCTGCTACGGCGGCGTGCGTGGCGAGGAGCCGGTCGAGCTGGTCGCGGGCGACGTGATCGTGTTTCCCCACGGCGACGCCCACGTGATGTCGAGCGGGCGAGGTTTGCGCCTCGGGCCGGAGGTGAACACCGCCGCGTCCGCCCGCTTTCCCGACACCGTCCACCTCGGGAACCACGGCACGCCGGGCGCCTCGTTCGTATGCGGCTTTCTCGGCTGCGACTCCCGCCCGTTCAATCCTCTCCTGGCGGCGCTTCCGTCCCGGCTGCACGTCCGCGGCATGTCCGGCGCCTGGCTCGGCAGCTTCACCCGCCAGCTCACCGAGGAATCCCGGCTGGGCCGGCCCGGCTCCGACACGGTGCTCACCCGGCTGGCGGAGCTGATGTTCGTCGAGGTGCTGCGCCGCTACCTCGAGGACCTGCCGCAGGGACAGACCGGCTGGCTCGCCGGCCTCCGCGACGAGGTGGTGGGCCGGGTGCTGGCCCTGCTCCATGCTCGGCCCAGCCATCCCTGGACCCTCGACGAGCTGGCGCGCGAGGCGGCCTCGTCGCGGTCGAACGTGGCCAAGCGGTTCACCGACCTCGTGGGTCAGCCGCCCATGCAGTACCTCACCCACTGGCGCATGCAGGTCGCGGCCAACCTGCTGGCGCAGAGCGGCGCCAAGGTGGCGACGATCGCCGCGGAAGTGGGCTATGACTCGGAGGCCGCGTTCAGCCGGGCCTTCAAGAAGGCCACCGGCCTCGCGCCGGGTGGGTGGCGCGGCAGCCGGACGGAAGGACGGAAAGGCTGAAGGATAGGGCTAGGGAGCGCCCGGGTCCTGTTCCTTCCGTCCTTCCGTCCTTCCGCCGCTCCACGTAACCTTCGACCCACCCCTCGCCGGAATCCGTTTGCGCCAGCTCCCGAACCGACTGCAGGCGTCCCTGGCCGACCGCTACCGGATCGAGCGGGAGCTGGGACGTGGCGGCATGGCCACCGTGTTCCTGGCCCAGGATCTCCAGCACGACCGCCCGGTCGCGCTCAAGCTGCTCCATCCCGACCTGGCCATGGTGCTGGGCCCCGAGCGATTCCTCCGCGAGATCCAGCTCTGCGCCCGGCTGCAGCACCCTCACATCCTCGCGGTCCACGACTCGGGCAGCGCCGACGGCCAGCTGTGGTTCACCATGCCCTACGTCGAGGGCGAGACCCTTCGCGCCCGGCTGCTGCGGGAGAAGCAGCTCCCGGTGGACGACGCGTTGCGCATCACCCGCGAGGTGGCCGACGCGCTCCATCACGCCCACGAGCACGGCGTGATCCACCGCGACATCAAGCCCGAGAACATCCTGCTGGCCGGGAGCCACGCCCTGGTGGCCGACTTCGGCATCGCGCGCGCGGTCTCGCCCGAGTCGGATGAGCGCCTCACCGAGAGCGGCATTAGCCTGGGCACGCCTCAGTACATGAGCCCCGAACAGGCCGTGGCCGACCGCGACGTGGACCAGCGCACCGACGTCTACTCGCTGGGCTGCGTGCTCTACGAGATGCTGGTCGGCGAGCCGCCCTATACCGGCGCCACCCCGCAGATCGTCCTGGCCAAGCGGCTGAGCGAGTCGGTGCCGCGCGTGCGCGTCGTGCGCGAGGTGCCGCCGTCCCTCGAGCGGGCCGTGACCCGCGCGCTGGCCCGCTCGCCGGCGGACCGGTTTGCGACGGCCGCCGAGTTCGCCGCGGCACTCGAGCCCCAGCGGTGGGACACCGCCGGCGACACGGCGCCCGTGCGGACGGGCCGCCGCTCGATGGTCCGGCCGGTCCTCGCCGGCCTTGCCGTGCTGCTTCTGCTGCTCACCGCCTGGCTCGGGTTCCGCCGGCTCCGGTCGCCGGGCGCGCCGCCCGCGGCGTCCGCGGCGGTGCTCCCGTTCGTGGACCTGAGCCCGCAGCGGGACCAGGAGTATTTCAGCGACGGCCTCACCGAGGAGCTGATCACCTCGCTCAGCCAGGTGCCCGGCCTGCGGGTGCCGGCGCGGACCTCGTCGTTCCAGTTCAAGGGCCGGAATCCCGACGTGCACGAGGTCGGCCGCAAGCTCGATGTCGGGGCAGTGCTGGAGGGAAGCGTGCGGAAGAGCGGCAACCGGCTCCGGGTGAGCGCCCAGCTGATCAATGTCGCCGACGGCTACCAGCTGTGGTCCGAGTCGTACGACCGCGATCTGGCCGACGTGTTCGCCGTGCAGGAGGACGTGGCGCGGTCCATCGTGGCGGCCCTTCGCGTGCGGCTCGCCCCGGCCCGCGACTCGGCGCTGGCCACCCACCCCACCACCGACTTGGCTGCGTACGACCTGTACCTCAAGGGTCGGTTTGCCTGGAACCAGCGGACCGGCCCCTCGCTCCAGCAGGCGGTGCGCGATCTCGAGGGGGCGGTGGCCCGCGACTCGACCTTCGGCCGGGCCTGGGCCGCGCTCGCGGACGCGTATCTCCTGGTCGTCCCATACGCGGGTGGCTCGCCGGCCGAGACCTGGCGTCAGGCCCAGGACGCGGCGGACCGGGCACTCGCGCTCGACCGCAGGTCCGCGGAGGCGTACACCTCGCTCGCCTACGGCAACACGATCTACGGCTGGAACTGGTCGGCCGCGGAGGAGAATTTCCGTCGGGCTCTCGCGGCGGACCCCAACTACGCCACGGGCCACCATTGGTATGCGGATTTCCTGGCGGGACGCGGGCGGCTGGCCGAAGCCCAGGCGGAGATCAGCCGGGCCCACCAGCTGGATCCGCTGGCGCTGCAGATCGGCACCGAGTGGGGCTGGATCTCCTACCTGATGCACCGGAGCGACGAGGCGGCGTCGCGCATCCGCCAGACCCTCGAGCTCGACCCCAACTACGCCCAGGCCCATTTCCGGCTCGGACTGGTCCAGACCCAGCAGCACCACTACCCCGACGCGATCGCCTCGTTCAAGCGCTCGCTCGATCTCGGGGTGTTCCAGCCCCAGGGCGCGGCCGGGCTCGCGTTCGCGTTGGCTGCCTCAGGCGACCGGGCGGGCGCGATGGCGGTCGCGCGCGACCTGGAGCGACGGCGCTCGGGGAACGACCTGATTCCGCCATTCATGATCGCCGCGGCCTACGCCGGCCTGGGTGACGCGACCAAAGGACTCGACTGGCTCAACCGCGGCGTCGACGAGAAGGACATCTACATCCCCGAGAACTTCTTCGATCCCCTGCTCGACCCACTCCGGAAGGATCCCCGATACGCCCAGGTCCTGGAGCGCATGGATCTCGCGCCGACGATGCACGATTCCTCGGCCGCTCACCGGCCCTAGCAAGACCGCGCGCCTCCGCCGACGGTCCGCCTCGACCGTCTGAAGCCATCCCAGCCCCCAAAGACGCAGAGGCAGGAAGTCGGGACGCTCGGTCATTGGCCGAATCGCCTGCTCGTGGCAGACTCCGCTCACGCGCCACGACCGCGCGAATACCTGTTGGTCGGCGACTGTTTCGACGGTCAGGCGCGAGTGGCCTGGCTGATACGTCCGGGACAACCACGCACTCGCCACATCTCAGATCAGGGGTAAGAAAATGAGCCAGCGCTCCACTGCCCTCGCCGAGCGTCTCGAGCAGGGGGCCCACGCACTCGCCGACCTCGCGAGCGCCCTCACGGACGTAGAGTGGCACACCCGTCTCCCCAGGGACGGACGCAAGGTCGGCGTGGTGGTCCACCACGTCGCGACCATGTATCCGCTCGAGATCCAGCTGGCGCAGCTGCTGGCGGGCGGCCAGCCGATCACGGGTGTGACCTGGGATGTCGTCGCCGAGCTCAACGCCGGCCACGCCAGGGAATTCGAGGCCGTCACCAAGGAGGCCGCCCTCGAGCTGCTCCAGCGCAACAGCACGGCCGCGGCCGCCGCGATCCGCGCGCTGAGCGACGAGCAGCTGGACCGGGCCGCCCCGGTGTCGCTCAACGGCGACGCTCCGCTCACTTGCCAGTTCATGCTCGAGGATCACGCGGTGCGCCACAGCTATCATCACCTCGCCGTGATCCGGAAGGCCCTGGCGTCTCATCAGGCGGCGCGCATCGCGGTCTGACTCACCGAAGGTGGCCGCCATCGCCTGGAAGCAGGACCAGGCGCGCTGAGTGCCGGGCGGCGGGGCGCGAGCCCCGGCGCCTCCGGGCGGCGCCCACGAAGGCCGGCCCATGCGGCCGGCCTTCGTGCAGTGTCGCGGGCTGGTAAAGCATAGATTCTTCCCGATGACCTACCTGCTCGCCATCGCCTCCGCCCTGCTCTACGGTGCTGGAGACTTTACCGGCGGTCTCGCCACCCGCCGCGCCAGCACGCTGCCGGTCATCGTGCTGTCGCAGCTGAGCGGTCTCGTGCTGCTCCTCCTGCTGCTGCCCGTGCTGCCCGCCGCCAGCCCGTCGCACGCCGACCTGCTGTGGGGGGTGGCCGCGGGCCTCACCGGCGGGGTCGGCGTGGCGTTGCTGTACCACGCCCTCGCCATCGGCCGCATGGCCGTGGTGGCGCCGACCACCGCCGTCTGCGCGGTGGCCGTGCCGGTCCTCGTCGCGGTGGCCCTCGGCGAGCGTCCCGGGCCGGTCGCGGTCGCGGGCATCCTGCTCGGGCTCGTGGCCATCGTGCTGGTGAGCCAGCAGACGGTCGCCGAGGGGTCGTCGCTCGAGGGCGGCAGCACGGGACCCACCGGCCGTCTCCCCGCCGGCGTCGGGATCGCGCTCGTGTCGGGCGTGGCCATCGGGCTTTTCCTTCTCTCGCTGTCGCGAACCCGGGCCGAGGCCGGGATGTGGCCGATTCTCGCCTCGCGGGGTACGTCGGTCGCCTTGTTTGGCCTGGCAGCCGGGGCCGGACGGCGCTCGCTCCGCCTGCCCGGTGTCATGATCCTGACCCTTGCCTGCGGCGTCATCGACATGTCCGCCAACGCGCTCTACCTCGTCGCGGCGCGGGCCGGACCGCTGAGCGTGGTGGTCACGCTCACGTCGCTGTATCCCGCGAGCACCGTGCTGCTCGCGCGCGTGGTGCTCGGCGAGCGGCTCAACCTGCGGCAGGTGGCCGGGGTGGCCTGTGCGCTGGCGGCGATCGCGTTGATCGTGAGCGGCGGGCCGCCCTGAGAGCAATGGGCGGACGGCGGATCGAGCGAGGGCTCGTGTCAGGCCTGAACGGTGTGCTCCAGGTCACCCTCTGGGACAGGGCCGGATCGGTAATATTCCGCGGTCGAGCGGCGGACCCCGCCGCAGGCGACTCTCAGCGACGAGGAGACCATGACTGACACCCAACTGGCCCCGGCCATTCGGGGCGCGACACTGCGGTGGACCTGGACCGAAGGGCCCACCAGCGGCAAGGTGCATGAGCACGTGTTTCACGAGGACGGCACCGTGGAGTGGCACGAGGTGGGAGGGCAGCAGCCCGCCGGCTCGGCGAAAGGCGGCGGACAGAAAGCCAAGGAGGCCGCGAAGGCCCCCTACGCCGCGTTCGAGGTGACGCCCGACGTGTACGCCATCTCCTACCGCGCCGCATCGGGCTTCACCCTCACCGTGGTGCTCGACAGCTCCAGGGGCGAGCTGGTCGGCTTCGCGTCCAACAGCGACTCGTGGTTCCCGCTGCGGGGCACGTCCGAGCGGGTGCGCTGACGCCGCGAACGAACGCTTCGAGGAGACTGGAGCGCCCCGCCAGGGACCACCGGCTCGCGTCGCCCGTTCGGAAAAGTGCGATAAGGACCCAGCTCCTCGGCGAGGAACCATGACCAGCCGTGGGACGCGTACACCCGGTTCTACGAGCGGGAGCCCTCCGACGACCTGGCGCGCTACGCCTGGACCCGAATCATGGATCCGGCCTGCCCGGTGCACGCCATCCTCGCCCAGCGCGACGGCCAGGTCGTCGGCATCGCCAACTACCTCATCCACGAAAATGTTTCGGCGCTCACGCCCACCTGCTACCTGCAGGACCGGTTCGTGGACCCGGGCGACCGCGGGGCGGGGACGGGCAAGGCACTCATCGACTGGCTGGTCGACGAGATGGCCGTGCAGGGGTGGTCGAGCCTTTACTGGCACACGAAGGAGAACAACTACCGCGCCCTAGCGGGCACCGCCGGGATCGACCGCAGGTACTTCCACAGCGCCTCCAGCTCCGCATCGGTCAGGTTTCGCGCGTACGGCACGACCGCCGCCATCGGCGCCACCAGCGACCGGCCATCGGGTCGCTTGCCTTGGCGCAACGCGGTGTCGAACTGCGCCAGGGTCCAGCCTCCGATCCCGCTCGGACTCGGGGTCAGGTTGGCGGCCGGCGGCCAGCTCGGGTCACCCCCGGCGATCGGCCCGCCGGCGAGGTTCTCGCCATGACAGCCCATGCAGGTGCTGGCCAGGTGGCGCCCGAACTCGACCGTCGGGGCCGTGGCCGGCGGCGTCGCCGCGTGCGGTACGTCGGAAGCGCCGATGATGTCGACCGAAAGGGAGAACTTGCCCGTGGCGAGGAGCACCTTACCGACCGGACCGAGGGTCGGCGGCGGCACGACGTTATCCACCGGAGGCCGCGACCGCAGGACGACGATGATGTCGCTCAGCTCCTGGTCGCTCATATGCCGGAAATCCACCGACGGCATCAGGGCCGGCAAGCCACCGGGCTTGACCCCGTGGCGGACGATGCGGTCGAAGTCGGCCGCGCGGAAACCCGCGGTCCGGCCGCCTGATCCGCGGGTGAGGTTGGGTCCCAGAATCCGGCCGATGGCCGGCACGTCGATCATCGTGCCGCCGCTCAGGTCCGCCCCGTGGCAGGCGGTGCACACGTAGCGCGACTCCATCAGGTGCTTCCCGCGAGCGAAGGCCTGCTCGCGGGCCAGGCTGTCCGCCGCCGCCGGGGTGAGCCCGCGACGCTGCACCTCCTCCACCGGCAATGGAAATGGAATCGGGAAGTCCACCGTGTGGACGGTGTAGGTGCGCGCGAGCTTTCGGCTCGCGGTGATGGATGCCCAACCATAGAACCCGAGGCCGGCGACAATCAGCAGCGCCAGCGCAATCCCGAGGAGCTTGAGCGCCTTCCGCAACGTCCCCTCCTTTCGAGGTCGATCCGTTTGGCCGGTCCGGCTCGAGGGTCGGTCGGCTTGCTTGTCCGGTCCGCCCCGGGCGCGCAAGTTCCACCGCGAGGTGATGCCGATGGCCCTGCGCCCGACCCAGCTCGCCCGCTTCTGGTGGACCTTCGCCGCCCCCGTCTCGCGCCGCGACTACGCTCGCCACGGCGCCGGGCTCGTCGCCCTCAAGTACGCCGGCGACGTGGCGCTCGTCGCCCTGGCCGCGGGCCGCCTGTGGACCCCCGCGGACTACGCGCACTCAATCCCGTTTCTGCTCGCCACCAGGCTCGAGGGCGCGCCGCCGTGGCTGATGCCGGCGCTGGCGCTCTGGACCCTGCCGTTCCTCTGGGCCGGCGTCACCCTCACCATGCGGCGGGCGCTCGATGCCGGCTGGTCCGCGTGGCTCGCGCTCGCCTTCTTCGTGCCCTATCTCAACTACCTGCTGATGCTGGCCCTGTGCCTCGCACCGGCGGGCGCCCCGGGCCATGCCCCCGTACCGCGCGCGCATGAGCAACGCTTGCCGTCGGCGCTGCTCGCGATCGGCGCCGGTCTGGCCGTAGGCCTGCTCATGATGGTGCTCGCGGTTTCGGCGCTCGAACGGTATGGCGTCGCCCTGTTCTTCGGCACCCCCTTCGGCATCGGCGCGCTCACCGCCTTCCTGTTCAATCGCCGCTACCCCGCGAGCGCCCGGGAGACCGCCGAGGTGGCCGCGATGACGCTGGCCCTGATCGCGGGCGCGGCCTTCCTGCTCGGCAACGAGGGCGCGATCTGCCTCCTCATGGCGCTCCCGATCAGCCTGGTCGTGGGGCTGATGGGTGCGGCGTTCGGCCGTGGCATCGCACTCCGCGGCCGGAGTGAGCTGGGCCCGGCCGGCCTGGCGCTCTGCGCGCTGCCGCTGGCGGCGGCGCTCGAGCCGTCGGGCGCGACCGGCCGGACGCTGCACGAGGTGCGGTCGGCCGTCGAGATCGACGCACCGCCCGGCGTGGTGTGGCCCGAGGTCATCGCGTTCCCACCCATGGCCGCGCCGGACGAGCTGGTGTTTCGGCTGGGCATCGCCTATCCGCGCTCTGCGAGAATCGAAGGCACCGGCGTCGGGGCGACCCGCTACTGCGTGTTCTCGACCGGGGCGTTCGTCGAGCCGATCACGGCGTGGGAGCCCGGCCGCCGGCTCGCGTTCGACGTCATTCGGTCACCCGCGCCGCTGCGGGAGCTCACCCCGTATGCGCACGTCACGCCACCGCACCTGGAGGGGTACCTCGCCGCCCGGCGGGGCGAGTTCCGTCTGATCGCCCTGCCACACGGCCGCACCCGGCTCGAGGGCAGCACCTGGTATCGGTTGCGGATGGGACCGGAGGGCTATTGGCAGCTCTACGGCGACTACTTGATCCACCGGATTCACGGCCGCGTGCTGGAGCACATCAGGCAGCTCAGCGAGGCTCGCGCGGCCGCGCGCTGAACGGGACCCAGCCGTGGCCTTGACATGTCGCCATTTATGTCATAGACTATGTCATAACCACGGAGGCCCCACTTGTCACCCGCTGCCCGCCGGCTCGAGGCCAAGTCCACCGCCGAGCTGGTCGTCTGGATGCGCCACTACCTGGGCCTGACCTACAAGCAGGTCGGCACCCTCGCCGGCGCCACCACCCGCACCGCGCAGCGGTGGGGCAACGCCGATGAGATGTCCGTCCCCAGCGGAGATCGGCGCGCCAAGGTCGAGCAGCTCCGGGACCTCCGGCGGCTCCTGGCGAGCGGCTTCCCCAATGAGGACGTGGCCCTCGAGTGGCTGCATCGCGAGGTGCCGCTCCTCGGCGGCCGCCGCCCGATGGACCTGCTCCGCCACGGTGACCTGGGGCCGGTTGTCGAAGTGCTGTCGGGCGCGCACACGGGAGCCTTTGCCTGATCCCGCTCCCGTGGAGCGGGCGGGTCTGGCGGTACGTTCCCAAGCATGCGTTCGCGCTCCACTTTGGCCACGTGCTCACCGCGCGGGGCCGATGGAATCGGGCGGGGCAGTACGGCTGTCTCTACCTCGCCCTGACCGCCGAGGGCGCGCTGGCCGAGCGGGAGCGGTACGCCGCCCTGGCGGCCCTCAGCGGGTTGCCCTTCGGCCCCCATGAGCTGGTGTCCATCGATCTCACCATCGTGGACGGCGCCCTCGACCTCACCGACCCCGGCATTCAGCGGAGATTCGGCATCACCACCGACCAGCTCCGGGCCGATGGTGCGGCGGCCTACGAGCGTTGCCGCTCCATCGCCGACATCGCCCGCGCGGAAGGCCACTTCGTGCTCTTCGTGCCGTCCGCGCCGCTCGACGGTGCCATCAACGTCGTCATCTATCACGATGTCCCGCCGGCCAGCTGCCAGTTGAGCGCAGGTCCCGACCGCATCCCGATCGCCTGAATGCCGTCTCGGAGCGTGTGCGCTGGCCGGCCACTGCCCGGGCTGGGCACGCTCGGGGGCGGTGACCATTCCCCCGCGGAGTACATGAACCTCAAGGCCATGCCGGTGCTCACCCAGCGGGTGGCGCTGCTGATCTACCGGCTGACCCACCGGCGCGCGGGACATTGAGACGGCGCCCGCTCTGGCTGTTCGTCTCCGCGGCCTGGCTCGCGCCGGCGCTCCTGGCCGTGCTCAAGGAGTACGCCCGGGCGCTGGCGGGCGGGTCGGCGCCCGATCCGCGCCTGGTCGTCTTCGAGGGCCTCGACTGGCTCCTCTATGCCCTGCTCACCCCGTTCGTCTTCCTCCTGGCTCGCCGTTTTCCGCTGGTGCGCGGCACGCTCGACCGCCGGCTCCCGCTGCATCTCGCGGCCGCGATCGCCTTGTGCGCCGCGTGGGCCCTCGCCGGCTGCGCGCTGAGCTACGCCTTGTTCGGCGCGTTCCCCTACGGCGGCGGCGTGTACGACTGGTTCCTGACCTCGCTGCCGTTCGGCGTGGCCGTCTACTTCGCGGTGCTGGGCGTCGAGCACGCGCTGTTCTACTTCGTCGAGGCGCGCGAGCGCGAGACGCAGGCCGCCCGTCTCGAGGCCCAGCTCGCCGAGGCGCGGATGGGCGCGCTGCGGAGCCAGCTGCAGCCGCACTTCCTGCTCAACAGCCTCAACGCCATCACGGTCATCGTGCGCGACCGCGACACCGCGACCGCCACCCGCATGCTCGAGCAGCTGGGCGACATGCTCCGGCGGGTCATGCGCCCCGACCGCCCGCAGGAGGTCGCCCTGCGGGACGAGCTCGAGTTCGTGCGCCAGTACCTGGGCATCGAGTCGGTGCGGTTCTCCGACCGGCTGCGGCCGGCCTTCGCGGTGGACGACGCGGTGCTCGGCGCGGCGGTGCCCGAGTTCGTGCTGCAACCGCTGGTGGAAAACGCGGTCCGCCATGGCGTGGCCCGGCGGAGCGCCGCGACCCTGCTTCGGGTCGAGGCCCGGCGAGAGGGTGGCGACCTCGTGCTCGCCGTGATCGACGACGGTCCCGGGCCGGCCGACGCTACCGAGGGAGTGGGCCTCCGCGCGACGCGGGAACGGCTGGCGACACTCCATGGGGACCGGGCCCGTCTGGAGCTGGTGCGGACCGCCGAAGGGGGCGCCCGGGTTTCGGTCCGCCTCCCCTACCGCGAGCTGGAGCGCGCACCATGACCCGGATCCGCGCCTTGATCGTGGACGACGAGCCCCTGGCGCGCCGCGGCATTCGCCAGCTCCTGGCGCCGTACCCCGAGGTGACGGTCGTGGGCGAGTGCCGCGATGGACGCGAGGCAGCGCGTGCCCTGGCAACCGAGCGGCCCGATCTGGTGTTTCTCGACGTAGAGATGCCCGGACTCGACGGGCTCGACCTGATCGCCGTCCACGGCGCCGTGCGGATGCCGCTCATCGTGTTCGTGACCGCGCACCAGCAGTACGCGGTCGAGGCCTTCGAGGCCCAGGCGGTGGACTACCTGGTCAAGCCGCTGTCGGAGGCCCGCTTCCGCGATACCATGAGCCGGGTCGCCGAGCGACTCCGGAGCCGGCACCCGGGGGCCCGCATTGCGGTGCCCACGCCCGACGGCGCCCTGCTGCTCGACGCGGGCGAGATCGTCTGGATCGAGGCCGAGGACGATCACGCGGTGCTGCACGCGACGTCGGGCCGGCACCGCGTCCGCCAGTCGCTCGCGGCGCTCGAGGCGCGGCTCGACCCCGACTGCTTCGCGCGGGTGCACCGCTCGGCGATCGTCCGGCTCGACCAGGTCCGCGAGGTGCGCACCGACGGCGGCGGCGAGACGACCCTGGTGCTGCGCGACGGAACCGGGCTGGCAGTGAGCCGCCGCCGGGCTGCCCGGGTCAAGGACCTGCTCGCCCCCCCACGCCGCTCGCCGCCCGAAACCGACCGCTCGCCGCGCCCGGTTTGACGAACCTGGGGCGGCGGGTCAGAATAGCGATCCGATGAGCGCCAGCCTCGAGCCCCCCGCCGTTCCCACTGCTGTCCCCGACGGCACGGCGTCCCGCATCGCCTCCGTGGATCTGATCCGCGGCGCCGTCATGGTGCTGATGGCCATCGACCACGTCCGGGTCTTCTCCGGCCTTCCGGCGGGCGGCCCCACGCCCGGGATCTTCTTCACCCGCTGGATCACCCATTTCTGCGCGCCGGCCTTCATCTTCCTCGCCGGCACCAGCGCGTTCCTGTACGGCCGCCGGCACGCGGATCTCTCCCGCTTCCTGCTGATCCGCGGGCTCTGGCTCGTGCTGCTGGAGCTCACCGTCATCCGGGTGGCCTGGACCTTCAACCTCGACTTCGCCCACTACCTGCTGGCCGGCGTCATCTGGGTGATCGGATGGTGCATGGTACTGATGGCCGGGCTGGTGCGGCTGCCGCTGCCAACGGTGGGCGGCCTTGGCCTCGTGATCGTCGCGCTCCACAACGCGGTGATGCCGGGGATCGTCCCGCTCATGCCCCCGCCGCTCCGCGCGTTGCTGTATACCGCCTTCGAGGATCCGCCCATCGGGCCGCTGATGGTGCTGTATTCGTTGCTTCCATGGGTCGGCGTGATGGCGGCGGGATACGCCTTCGGAAGGATCCTGACCCTCGAGCCGGCGCGGCGCGACCGGATCTGCTACGCGGTCGGCCTGGGTGCCACGCTGCTGTTCCTGCTGCTGCGCGGCTTCAACCTCTACGGCGACCCGCGCCCCTGGACCTCTGCCGGGCGGATGCCGGCCATGCTCGCCTTCCTCAATACGACGAAATACCCGGCCTCGCTCAGCTTCCTCCTGATGACGCTCGGGCCCACCATCGCCCTCATGCCGGTGCTCGAGCGGACCCGGGGCACCGTGGCCCGTTGGCTCACCGTGTTCGGCCGGGTGCCGTTCTTCTTCTACGTGCTTCACATACCCCTGATCCACGCCCTCGCGCTCGTGGTGTCGGCGATCCGCCAGCGCAGCGTGAGTCCGTGGCTGTTCGCCAACCACCCGATGGGCAACCCGCCCCCGCCCGAGGGCTACACCTGGAGCCTGGGCCTGCTCTACCTGGTGTGGGCCATCGCGATCGTGACCCTGTACCTCGCGTGTCGCTGGTTCGCCGGCTACAAGGCCAGGCGGACCGATGCCTGGCTGAGGTTCGTGTAGGCGAAGCCGGGGAGCGAGCGCGTTAAGCTTCCCGCATGACCGATTTCGAATCCCGAGGCCGCGCCCGCCCTGCCGGAATCGTCGAATACCGCCTGCCCGGCGATTGGCAAGTGCTCGCCGGCCGCACCGACGCCGCCAACGAGTACCTGAGCCTGGAGCTCGCCGGGCAGCGGGACCTCTGGTTCCACATTCGTGGCATGCCGGGAGGTCACGTCGTGCTGCGCGTGCCCGAAGGCGCGAAGCCTGATCGCGCCACCGAAGAGCTGGCCGCCAGCATCGCCGCGTTTCACAGCAAGGCCCGCTCGGCGGGTACCGTCGCGGTGTCGTGCACCGAGGGACGGAACGTATCGAAGCCGGCCGGGGCCAAGCCCGGAACGGTGAGCATCAGCAAGGAGCGCGTGCTCAAGGTCCGGCCGCTGACCGAGCAGGCCGCTGCAACGCTTCGGCAGCCGGTGACGGACTAGAACCGCGACCGCGACAGAAATCCGACCTGGGATGTCGCGAACCGCTCCGGTCATGCCAGCTTTCCCCACCAGACCCTCGCACGATCGAGCTGCCGGCCGCGCCGGCGTCCCATTCCGAAAAGCAGGCCGTCCGGTGGGTCGCCTGCACCGTGGCGTTCCGCCTCGCCCTCCGGGCCGTGGCCGAGCCCGGCCCAGCGCCAGCGGCTGGGGCGCCCCGGTGCAGCGATTCTTGCAGTATTTGGGCGGAATACCACCGGGACCCGACCTCCGCGCCTGGTCCGACCGTCCCCAGCCACCCACGTGAAAGGGAGCCTGCCGATGTCTTCCGACTCCACGCCGGTGTCATCCCCGGACCCCCTGTGCTTCGACGAGCCCGCGCCGGGCCCCGGGACGCCCGCGTG
>JBOHSB010000103.1:0-3954 GCA_050733015.1 Gemmatimonadales bacterium | reverse complement strand
GTTCACCGATGCGATCTACTGGGCCGCCATGATCAGCGTCGGAGGTCGGCAGGCGTCGGCCGGGTGCGGGGTGATGAACACCGGCGGCAACATCGCCAACGGCATCGTCGCGCTGCTGGTGCCGGTGATCGTGGATCGGTTCGGGTGGTCCGTAGCCGTCGCGGGCGGAGCGGGATTCGCGTTCGCCGCGGCCGCCATCTGGCTGGTGACGGCCGCGGATCAACCTGTGGCAGACATCGCGGCCGTGCCCGTTCCGGAGGCTGTCTCCTAGCGCCCCTATCCGGCCCGGTCCATCGTTGGCACCACAGCCTCGAGCACCGGGCTCCATAGCGTCAGGCGGCGACGACGTCCGATACGATCGCCCGTGCCTCCTCCACGATACGCGCCAGGTGCGCCGAGTCCCGAAAACTCTCCGCGTACAGTTTGTACACGTTCTCCGTCCCGCTCGGCCGCGCCGCGAACCAGCCCTGCGCCGTCGTCACCTTGAGCCCGCCGATCGCCGCCCCATTCCCGGGTGCGCGGATCAGCTTCGACTCGATCGGATCACCCGCGAGCGTCGTGGCGGTGACGGCTTCCGGCGTGAGGCGCGCGAAGCCCGCCTTCTCGGCCGGCGTGCAGGGTGTGTCAATGCGGGTGTACACCGGCGCCCCCAACCGCGCGGTCAGATCAGCATAGTGCTGTCCGGGGTCTTTCCCGGTGATCGCCGTGATCTCGGCCGCGAGCAGGCCAAGCAGGATGCCGTCCTTGTCGGTCGTCCACACGCCCCCGTCCCGCCGAAGGAAGCTCGCCCCGGCGCTCTCCTCGCCACCGAAGCAGCAACTGCCGTCGTAGAGACCAGGCGCGAACCACTTGAATCCCACCGGAACCTCGAGCAGCGCACGCCCCAGGTCGGCCACCACCCGGTCGATGAGGGCGCTCGAGACCAGGGTCTTCCCAACTGTGGCAGAGGTCGGCCACCCGGGCCGGTGCGTGAGGAGGTAGTGGATGGCGACGGCAAGGTAGTGGTTCGGATTCAGCAGCCCCGCTGATGGGGTCACGATGCCGTGTCGGTCCGCGTCGGGGTCGTTGCCCCAGGCCACCTGAAATCGGTCCTTGAGCTGGACCAGCCCCGCCATGGCCCACGGGCTCGAGCAATCCATGCGAATCTTGCCGTCGTAGTCCACGGTCATGAAGCCGAAGGCGGGATCGAGCGCCGGGTTCACCACGGTGAGGTCGAGGCCGTAGCGCTCGGCGATCCGCGGCCAGTACCCGAGCGATGCCCCACCCAGGGGGTCCACGCCGATGCGCACGCCGGCGGCGCGGATGCCCGGCAGGTCGATCGCGTCGGCCAACGCCGCGACATACGGCTCGACCAGGTCGGTCTCGTGCGTGGCGGCTGCGGCCCGTGCTCGCTCCAGCGGCATGCGCCGCACCGCGGCATTCCCGGCCGCCAGCAGCGTATTGGCGCGGTCCTGAATCCACCCCGTCACGTCGGTGTCGGCGGGCCCACCGTCGGTCGAGTTGTACTTGAAGCCGCCATCGGCCGGCGGATTGTGCGACGGGGTGATCACGATGCCGTCGGCCAGACCCGACGCGCGGCCGGCGTTGTGGGCCAGGATCGCCCGCGACACGGCCGGGGTGGGCGTGTATCCGTCGCCGCGCTCCAGCACCACGGTCACGCCATTGGCGGCCAGGACCTCGAGCGCCGTGCGCTCGGCGGGCCGCGACACCGCATGCGTGTCCTTGCCCAAGTAGAGCGGCCCGGTGATCCCGCGCTCCAGGCGGTACTGGGCGATCGCCTGCGCGATCGCGAGGATGTGCGCCTCCGTGAAGCTTCCGTCCAGCGGCGTGCCCCGGTGCCCGCTGGTTCCGAAGCTCACGCGCTCGGCTGGATTGGCCGGATCCGGATGGCCCGCGTAGTAGCGCCGCTCCAGATCGTCCACGTCCACCAGCAGGCTGGCCGGCGCGCGTTGGCCGGCGAGGGGGTGCGGCATCGGATGCTCGCGGCAGAGGGGGAACCCGCGTCGCGCGAAACATGGTCGGGGCCGGAGGGATCAACAACGGCGCTGGCGCGCGCGGGGCCGGCATCGCATCTTGGCCAATGAGAGGCTCACCTCCACCGAAAGTCTCGAGGAGTGCATGGCTCACTCGGTCGCAGAGGTCGGCGCCCCACCCGTCCGCAAGCCCGCCGACGACGAGCTCGACGTGTACGGTCTCACGCATCCCGGCAAGGTGCGCTCGACCAACCAGGATCATTTCCTCATCTGCTCCCTCAGGAAGCAGATGCTGGTCCACCTGACCAGCCTCCCCGCCATCGATCAGGTCGCCGCGCCGAACGAACGGCTGGCGTTTCTCGCGATGGTGGCCGACGGCGTCGGCGGCAGCGCCGGCGGCGAAACCGCCAGCCGGCTCGCGGTCGAGGTAGTGACGCGGTATGTCACCGAGGGCATGCAGTGCTACTACGCCTCCGGTGCGGACGAGAATTTCCTCACCGCGCTCCAGGACGCCGCCATGCAGTCCCACGCCGATCTCCTCGCGATGGCGGACGCCCGGCCCGAGCTTGCGGGCATGGCCACGACGCTCACCCTGTGGATCGGGATCTGGCCCCGGGCCTATCTGCTCCAGGTCGGGGACAGCCGCTGCTATATCCTCCGCGACGGCGAGCTCACTCAGCTCTCACGCGACCAGACGATGGCGCAGGAGCTGATCGACGCCGGCGTCATGGCCCGGGCCGAGGCTAGCCGCACGCGCTGGGCCCACACGCTGTCGAGCGCCATCGGCGGACACCAGACCGCGCCGATCGTCACCCGACTGGAGCAGCAATGGGGCAACGTGGGGATGCTGTGCACCGACGGGCTCACCACCCATGTCTCGGACGACCTGATCCGCCAGCGGCTCAGCACGATGACGTCCGCTCGCCAAGTGTGCGAGGACCTGCTGCAGGACGCGCTCGATGGCGGGGGGACGGACAACATCACCATCCTGGTCGGGCGCACCGTGCGCCGGCGCTCCAACGGGTGAGGTGAGTTGACCCAACCTGCGCCGCCGGCTAAACTTCCCGGCTGCTCAGGAGAGGAATTCATGTTCGCGTTTCTACTCACGTTGCTCATTCTCGACGCACTCCTGCTGTCCGTGGTCGTGCTGCTCCAGGCCGGCCAGGGCGGGGGACTGGCCTCGCTCGGTGGCGCCACCACCGACACGGTGCTCGGCGGCCGCCAGGCGGTCACGCTGCTGACCAAGGCCACTTGGTGGTGCGGCGGCATCTTCCTGGTGCTGGCCCTCGCCCTGTCGCTCGTGCCTCGCGGCAGCAACGACGCCAGCGGCCTGCAGGAGCGTCTGCGGGCGACCACCCCGACTGCACCGGCGCCAAGCGCGCCGTTGCCCATCGGTGGGGCGCCGGCCGCTCCCGGTGCGACGACGCCGTCGGGCGCCGCGCCGTCTCCGTCCGCCACGCCGCCCGCGGCCACGAAGCCGGCCGGCTCCCCGGCTACGAAACCCGCCGGCCCCGCCGCCGCGAAGCCCACCGGCGCCGCGCCTCCTTCCGGAGCCCCCGCGGCTCCAACCCAGCCAAAGAAGTGACGGCAATCGAGCGCGGGGTGACCGGATGACCGATCGCCCCGCTTTCGTTTTGCTCGAGGACGGCGCGTGGTTCCCTGGAACCAGCGTCCGGCCAATCGATCCGGCGTTCGGCGAGGTGGTCTTCACGACCAACCTCACCGGGTACCAGGAAACGTTCACCGATCCGAGCTATCTGGGACAGATCGTGGTCATGACCGCGCCCATGATCGGGAACTACGGCGTGACGCCCGATGACATGGAGTCGGGGCACCCGCAGGTCAGCGGGGTCATCGTGCGGGAGCTGAGCCGTCATCCCTCGAGCTGGCGTTCCAGCATGGCGCTGGATGAGTGGCTGGCCGAGGCGCGGGTTCCGATTCTGGAGAATGTGGACACCCGCCGGCTGACCCGGCACCTGCG
>JBOHSB010000102.1:0-9171 GCA_050733015.1 Gemmatimonadales bacterium | reverse complement strand
CTTTGTGGGTGTGCTGTTCACCCTCCTGCAGTTTTCCGTGGCTTCCGTGTTTCCGTGGTGAATCAACCCTCACGGGCGAATCAACCCTCGCGCAGGGTGACACCTCCGACGCTCACGTGGTTGGCGGGTTGAACTGCGCGTGCTGCGCGTCGAGCCAGCTCTTGTGGTAGTTCGGGTCCTCGATGGTGGTGGCCTGGGTGGCCACCTTGAGCGGGCGAAAGCTGTCCATCATGACCGCCAGCTCATCGGTGTACTTGGCGCCGATGCTGGCCTCCGCCCGACCCGGGTGGGGGCCGTGCGGGATTCCGTCCGGGTGGTGTGTGATGCTCCCGAACTCGATGCCTTTCCGGCTCATGAACTCGCTCGAGGCATAGTACAGTACTTCGTCCGAGTCCACGTTGCTGTGGTTGTACGGCGCGGGCACCGCCTCCGGGTGGAAGTCGTAGGGCCGGGGGCAGAAGCTGCACACCACGAACCCGTCGCCCTGAAAGGTCTGGTGCACCGGCGGCGGCTGATGGACCCGCCCCACGATCGGCTCGAAGTCGTAGATGTTGAACGCCCAGGGATAGAAGTAGCCGTCCCACCCCACCACGTCGAACGGATGATGGTCCAGGATGATTTCATTCAGGCCGTCGTACTGCTTGACCAGGATCGGGAAGTCGCCGCGCTCATCGTGCGTGCGAAGGATGCTCGGCTGGCGGATGTCGCGCTCGCTGTAGGGCGCGCCCTCGATCAGCTGTCCGAACTCGTTGCGGTAGCGCTTGGGCCAGCGCACGTGCCCGCGGCTCTCCATGATCAGCAGCTTGGTCGGCTCGCCCGAGAGGTCGAGGCGCCAGCGGTGCATGATGCCGCGATGGATGACGAGGTAGTCCCCCTCGTGGTACGGCAGGTCGCCGAACACCGTCTCGAGCGTGCCCGTGCCCTTCGCCACGTACACCAGCTCGTCGGCCTGGGCGTTGCGGTAGAAGTGGGCGTCGTTCTCGTCGGGCTCGACGTACAGCATCGCGATGTCCTGATTGAACAGCAGCGGGATGCGGTCGAGCGTGGGGCTCCCGCCGCGCTTCACCTGGGAGGTGCGGAAATGCCGGTGCCGAAGGGTCTGGTCCGGGTCGGCCTCGTACTTGATCTCCCGCACCCGGCGCACACTCTTCACGGTCGTCGGCGGATGGGTGTGATACAGCAGCGAGGAGGTTCCGGTGAACCCCTCGTGCCCCATCAGCTCCTCCGCGTACAGCCCGCCGTCGGGCCGCCGGAACGCGATGTGCCGCTTGCGGGGGATCTGGCCGAGCGAATGGTAGATAGGCATGTGATCTCCTAACGGAGGGCGGAAGGACGGAAAGACGGAAGGACGGAACGACCCGCGGCTGACATCGGCGGCCTGAACTCCGTTCCGTAGCCTCCTGTCCTTCCGTCCCTTCGTCCTCCCGCCTTCATAAATTCCCCCTCGCCCCCTGCTCCCGCTCGATCGCCTCGAACAACGCCCGGAAATTCCCCTTGCCGAAGCTGCGGGCGCCCTTCCGCTGGATGATCTCGTAGAACACGGTGGGCCGGTCCTCCACCGGGCGGGTGAAGATCTGAAGCAGGTACCCGTCGGGGTCACGGTCCGCCAGGATGCCGAGCGAGGCGAGCACGTCCACCGGCTCGTCGATCTGGCCGACCCGGCCCTGCAGCTCCTCGTAGTACGTCGTCGGGACAGTCAAAAACTCGACCCCGCGGTCGCGCAGCGCGGTGACCGTGCCGATGATGTCGTCGGTGGCGAGCGCCATGTGCTGGACGCCCGGGCCCTGATAGAACTCGAGATATTCGTCGATCTGCGACTTCTTCTTGCCCGCCGCCGGCTCGTTGATCGGGAACTTGATCCGGTCGTTGCCATTGGCCATCACCTTCGACATCAGCGAGCTGTACTCGGTCGAGATGTCCTTGTCATCGAACGTGAGCAGGTTGCGGAAGCCCATGACGTCGGCGTAGAACTTGACCCAGACATTCATCTTGCCCAGCTCGACGTTGCCCACGCAGTGGTCCACGTACTTAAGACCCACGGGCGCCGCCTGATAATGCGGCTGCACCGGCCGGAACCCCGGCATGAAGAGCCCACGGTACCCGCGGCGCTCCACCAGCGAGTGGATCGTGTCGCCGTACGTGCGGATGGCCGCGACCACGATCTCACCCGCGTCGTCCCGCAGCACCCTCGGCTCCTGCGCCGAGATCGCCCCGCGCTCGACGGCCTTCGCGTGGGCCTCGCAGGCATCATCCACCCAGAGGGCCAGGTCGCGGACACCGTCGCCATGCCGATGGATGTGATCCGCGATCAGCCGCGCGTCGTCCGACAGGTCCGGCCGGATCGGCGTGGTCAGCACGAACCGGATCTTGTCCTGCTGGAGCAGATAGCTCGCCCGGTCCCGGACCCCCGTCTCCGGCCCCCGGTACCCTACCAGCTGAAAGCCGAAGGCGGCCCGGTAGTAGTGGCTGGCCTGCCGGGCATTCCCCACCCAGAACTCGATGTAATCGGTGCCGTTGATGGGGAAGGTGTCGCCCGCGGTCGCGGGGGCGGCGAGGGTATCGGTCTGCATGCGGGCCTCCGGGGCGTCTGAAGAGCTCAACAAAAAGATACCCAAGGGCTTAGCCCGCCGCCACGGAGTGTGATCCAGGTCTTTTGCACTCCACCCCCGCGGGCGCTATGTTGGGTTAGACGAGAGAGATGCGACGCCGGGAGCGGGGTGCGAGCGGGATGCATGGGCACGATATCGTAGTGGTCGGATTCTCTGCCGGGGGTATCGATCCCCTGCTCCAGCTGGTCGCGGGTCTTCCCTCCGATCTGCCCGCCTCGGTGTTCGTCGTGCACCATTTCCCGGCCCATAGCATCAGCGCCCTTCCGAGCATCCTGAGGCGGGCCAGCACCCTGCCCGTGACCACCGCCGTCGACAATGAGCCGATCCGGCCCGGGTACATCTACGTGGGCCGGCCCGACCGCCACCTGCTGCTCGAGGCCGGCCGCGTCCTGCTGACGCGAGGACCGCGCGAGCACGGCAACCGGCCCGCCCTCGACCCACTGTTTCGGAGCGCGGCCCGCGTCTACGGCTCCCGGGTCATCGGCGTGATCCTTTCGGGTACGCTGGACGACGGAACCGCGGGGCTCCACGCGATCAAATCCGCGGGCGGCCTCGCCGTGGTGCAGGACCCCGACGACGCAGCCTACCCGGGCATGCTCAGGAGTGCGATGCAGCACGTGGACGTGGACCACGTCGCGAGCGCGGAAGAGCTCGGCGCGCTGGTCGGTCGGCTGGCGGCCCGGCCGGCCGCGCCCGCCTCGGCGTCGGTTCCGTCCGCCGACGAACTCGACCCCGACGATCCCGAGCCGGCGGTGGTCGGCACCGCTGCGCTGCGGCGCGGACCGCTCCCTGGCCGGCCCTCCATGCTGACCTGTCCCGAGTGCGGCGGCCTCCTGTTCGAGGCCGCGGACGGAGACCTGCTCCATTTCCGCTGCCACGTGGGGCACACGTTCAGCGAGGAGACCCTGTTGGCTGCCCAGTCGGATGCGCTGGAAGGTGCCCTGTGGAGCGCGGTCCGGGCCCTGGAGGAAAAGGGGGAGCTGGCGCGGCGACTGGCCGAGCGCGCGCGCGGACGGGGCATGCCCCGGTCGGCGGCGGGGTTCGATCAGACCGCTCAGGACGCCGAGCAGGGCTCGAGCATGATCCGGGAGACGCTGCTTCAGGGGCCCGCACGCCACGCGCCGGAGGCCCCGGCCGAGCCGGTCGCCGCCGACACGGAACCGCCCCCGACCGACCGGGCGACCGGCCTGCATCCGGCGTGACCCCGGCCCCGCGGGCCCCCGGCCCCCGCGTGATTGCTGAGCGGGTCATCGCCATCTCGACCTCTGCCGGCGGGCTGGCGGCGTTGCGCGTGCTGCTCGGCGACCTGCCCGCGTCGCTGGCCGCGGCGGTCCTGGTGGTGCAGCACCTCCTGCCCTATCGTGACAGTCATCTGGTCGAGATCCTGAGGTGGCACAGCAGTCTGGAAATCTGCGAATCGCGGCCGGCGCTCCGCCTGTGGTGTGGCACGGTGTACGTCGCGCCGCCCGATTTTCACCTGCTGGTCGGCATCGACCGGCGGCTGGTGCTGTCCAGCCTTCCTCCATTGAACTGCTGCCGGCCGTCCAGCGATCGAATGTTCGCCTCGCTGGCCGAGGTGTACGGCCGCGACACCGTGGCCGTGGTGCTTACCGGGCGCGGGAGGGACGGCGCGGTGGGGGCCCAGCAGGTGCGGCGTATGGGAGGGCACGTCATCGTACAGGACCCCGAGACCGCGGAGTACGCCGACATGCCCCGGGCCGCGCTCCGCGCAGGGGCGGTGGATGCGGTGATGCCCATCGGCGACATGGCCGGCGCTCTGCTATCCCTGATCGCTCCGCCCCTGATCGCTCCGCCCCTGATCGCACCGCGAGTGCCGGCATGACCGAGTCGAGGCCCCGCCTCATCGAGATGTCGCTGCCCGACGATCTCGAATCGCTGGGCGAGTTCGAGTCCCTGCTGAGCTACCTCAAGCAGAGCCGCGGGTTCGACTTCACCGCCTACAAGCGGTCGAGCCTCATGCGCCGGGTGCTGGTCCGGATGCAGACGATGGGGGTCAAGGGGTTTGCCACCTACCTGGACTTCCTGCAGGTCGATCCGGAGGAGTTCACGCGGCTGTTCAATACCATCCTGATCAACGTCACCAGCTTTTTCCGGGACACCGCCAACTGGGACGTCGTGCGGGAGATCGTCATTCCGCGGGTGGTGGGTCCGCCCGGCTCGGCCGGGATGATCCGGGTGTGGAGCGCCGGCTGCGCCTCGGGGGAAGAGGCGTACTCGATCGCGATGCTGCTCGCGGAGGCGATCGGGCCCGAGGCGTTCCGTGAGCGGGTCAAGATCTACGCCACCGACGTGGACGAGGACGCGCTCACCCAGGCGCGCCACGCGATCTACGGACCCCGCACCGTCGAGGACGTCCCGGCTCCCCTGCTCGAGAAGTACTTCGAGCGGCACGATGACCGGTACACCTTCAACAAGGACCTGCGGCGCTCGGTCATCTTCGGGCGCCACGACCTGATCCAGGACGCGCCGATTTCCCGGGTGGACCTGCTGATCTGCCGCAATTGCCTGATGTATTTCAATACCGAGGCCCAGGCGCGGATCCTGTCGCGCTTCCATTTCGCGCTGGTGCCCACCGGCGTACTTTTCCTGGGGAAGGCGGAGACTCTGCTTGCGCACAGCTCGGCGTTCGAGCCCGTCGACATCAAGCGCCGGTTGTTCACCAAGGCCGACCGGCAGCCGGAGGCCCGGCATCTGATCCACCCCTCCTCGAATGACCGCGATCCTCAGCGCCATCTGCGCGACGCCGCCCAGGACGTCAGCCCCTCGGCGCAGCTGGTGATCGACGCCGACGGCCTGGTGGTCCAGATGAACCAGCAGCTCCGCACGATGTTCGGTCTCTCCGCCCGGGACATGGGGCGCCCGCTCAAGGACCTGGAACTGTCCTACCGGCCGTTCGAGCTGCGCTCCTGCCTCGAGCGGGCCTACGCCGATCGCCGCGCCGTCACCGCGTTGGACGGCCGGTGGACCGGTCCCGGCGGCCACCTGACGTTTCTCGAACTCTCGGTCGTCCCGCTGCTCGACCCTTCCGGGGCGCCCATGGGCGCCAGCGTCCATTTCGTCGACGTCTCGCGCCAGCGGCAGCTCCAGGAAGATGTCCAGCGCGCCAGCCAAGAGCTCGAGACCGCGCTCGAAGAGCTGCAGTCCACCAACGAAGAGCTCGAGACCACCAACGAGGAGCTGCAGTCCACGGTGGAGGAGCTGGAGACGACCAATGAGGAGCTCCAGTCCACCAACGAGGAGCTCCAGACGATCAACGAGGAGGCCCGGGAGCGGGGCGACCAGCTGGGCGAGCTCAACGGCTTCCTGGAGTCCGTCCTGACTTCGCTCCGGAGCGCCGTGGCCGTGGTGGACCGCGATCTCCACGTTCGGAAGTGGAGCCGCCGGGCGGAGGACCTGTGGGGCCTGCGGTCGGACGAGGTCCTGCAGAAGAACTTCCTCAACCTGGACATCGGACTTCCCGTCGAGCGGCTCCGGAGCGCGATTCGCTCGTGCCTCGCGGGCGACGCCGAAGTCCTGGACGTGAGCCTGGACGCGACCAACCGCCGCGGGCGTCCCACACAGGTGCGGGTCACCTGCACGCCGCTCACCGCGCCACCGGCCAAAGACTCGCGGGGCGTGATTCTCATGATGGAGGAGCTGGACGGACGGCCCTGACCGGCCCGGCCGCTCCCGTGAGGGGAGCAGTGAACGCTGAGCAATTCGCGCGGCGCCTCGAGGAGATGCGCGGGCGCGTGCAGGATATACAGGGGCACAGCAGCATGCCGGACGAAGCAGCCAACGCGCTGCTCCTCGCCATGGAGGAACTACGCCAGGCCGAGGAGGAGCTGCGCCTGCAGAACGAGGCGCTGGAGGCCGCTCACCACCAGCTCGACGACGAGCGGCTGCGCTACCGGCAGCTGTTCCTCTACGCCCCCGACGCTTACCTGCTGACGGACCTCTCCGGCATCGTCCGCGAGGCCAACCTGTCCGCCGCCCGCCTGCTCAACATCCGGCCGCAATTCATGCCCGGGAAGGCGGTGGTCTCGTTCGTCGCGCTCGAAGACCGCCCCCGCGTCCGGGCCGAGCTCGACCGCTGGCGCTCCGAGCCGACCCCCAAGATCCTCGAAGTGCGACTCCAGCCCCGCAGCCGGGACGCCTTCGACGCCGCCATCGCCCTGTCGGTGGCGCGGGGCGGGGCGCACGACACGGCCATCGGGTTCCGCTGGCTGGTGCGCGACATCTCGGCGCAGCGGCAGCTCACCGACGACCTGAGGCTGCGCGAGGAGAGCGCCCGCCGCGACGCCGAGGCCAGCGAGGCCCGCTCACGGCACGTGCAGAAGCTGGAGAGCATCGGCGTGCTGGCCGGCGGGATCGCGCACGACTTCAACAACCTGCTCCACGTGGTCCTGGGCAACGCCGACCTGGCCCGGCTGCAGCTGGCGCCGGAGTCCCCGGCCCTCGAGCACCTCGACGAGGTGGTCCGGGCCACCCAGCGGGCGGCGGAGCTGACCCAGCAGCTCCTGGCGTATTCGGGCCGCGGCGCCGTCGAGACCCGGCGCCTCGACCTGTCCGACGAAGTCCGCGAGACGGCGACTCTGCTCCGCACCGCCATCTCGAAGCAGGCCGCCCTCGTGTGGGACCTATCGCCCGACCTGGCCATCAATGCCGATCCGACCCAGGTCCGCCAGATTCTGATGAACCTCATCACCAATGCCTCCGACGCCTTGGGCGAGTCGCCGGGATCCATCACCCTGCGCACCGGCCGAACCGACGATCCGCGGGCCGGGTCCGGGACGCACGACTTCGTGTTCCTCGAGGTGAGCGACACCGGCTGCGGCATGGACACCAGCACGCTGCAGCGCATCTTCGACCCCTTCTTCTCGACCAAGTTCACGGGACGAGGGCTGGGCCTCGCCGCGGTCATGGGCATCGTGGAGAGCCATCACGGGCACATCCGCATCCGGACCGGGCCCGGCGAGGGGACCACCTTTCGCATTCTGTTTCCTGCCGTGGGGGCAGGTGCCGACGATGCGACGCCGGCACGGGCCTCCGGCGCGGACTGGCGGGGGCGCGGCACCATCCTGCTCGCGGAGGACGAGGAAGGGGTGCGCGAGGTGGTGGGCCGCATGCTCGAGCGGCTCGGCTTCCGCGTGCTCCCCGCCGAGGATGGTGTGGCAGCGCTCGAGGAGCTCGAACGCAGCGACCACACCATTACCGCCGTGCTGCTCGACGTCTCGATGCCGCGGCTGGGCGGCTCGGAGACGCTGCGGCAGATCCGGGAGCGGCGGCCGGACCTTCCCGTCGTCCTGATGAGCGGCTACACCGAGCAGGAAGTGGCGTCCAAGCTGCTCGATGACAGCCCGGGGGCCGTCGGGTTCCTCCAGAAGCCATTCCTCCCCGAAGACCTCGCCAGCGTTCTCCGCCACGCCTCCCAGGCCACGCGCGGCTAACCCCGCCCGGGCACAAGACGTGCAAGCTTGCGCGGGCAGTGCATCTCCAGCGGCTCGGGCGGGGCTCGCTCGCGAGCACACCCAAGTTGCCAAGTGCCTCGGATGACGGAATTTGCATCACGTAGCCTGGCCGGGCTGGACTCCCACCCGGGAGCCCAATAGGATGCGCATCACGGTCCAACTGTCTCCCCGCGGCCATTATGGTTATGCGGGCCAGGGCGTCCACCAGTACAGGGGCTCATGACGGCCGATCTCGCCCAGCTCTTCGAGCAGTACTACGCCTCGCTGGTCCGGATGCTGTACCGCCGGGTCGGGGACCGTGATCGGGCCGAAGACCTGGCACAGGAGACCTTCGCGCGCGCGGTGGCCGCGCCGCCCAACAACCCGCGGCCCTGGCTGTTCGCGGTCGCGTTGAACTTGGTGCGCGAGGACGGGCGCCGGGCCGCGACTCGGGGCCGCCGGCTCGAGCTTCTCAGGGGCGAGCAGGACACCCCGGACAACGGGCCGGACGTGGAGCTGGAACGGCGGGAGGACACGGCCCGAGTGCGGGCCGCGCTGGCGACGCTTAACGAGCGTGACCGCGAGGCGCTGCTGCTCCGGGCGGAGGGGTTCGATTACGAGGAGATCGCCGCCACGCTGGGCCTGGCCAAGGGGGCCATCGGCACGACGCTGGCCCGGGCCCGCCGCCGCCTGGTCGAAGCCTACCGGGCGCAGGAGCGGAGCCGGACCAAGGACCGAGGGAAGAATGTCGCATCTTGACGAAGGCACGCTGCACGCGCTGCTCGATGGCGAGCTCGAGACCCACGAGGTGGCCGAAATCCAGGCGCACCTCGGCTCCTGCTCCTCATGCGGCCTCCGGCTGCGCGAGGTCAAGGAGTTCTACGCCGAGGCCGACCGTCTGATCGCGTCCGTCGATCTGCACGCCACGGCGGGGGCGGCCGCCCCGCGTCCGACCCCGGTCCCCTCGGCCCCCGCACCGGCGCGGGCCGAGGCGCCGGCGCGCCGTGACACGCCTCGACCGCAGCCGGGAGCGGCCGCACCCCCCAAGTGGGAGCCCTGGAACGAGCCGCCGCCGGTCCTGCTGGTGCCGGACAACGAGTCGGGGTCCGAGC
>JBOHSB010000101.1:0-8127 GCA_050733015.1 Gemmatimonadales bacterium | reverse complement strand
GACGACGTTGCCGTCACCGAGCGCGGCACCTTCTTCGGCTACGGCGACTTGGTGGTGGACATGCGCAACTTCGCGCGCCTTCGGGCCGCGACGGGCGCGCCGGTGGTGTTCGACGCTACCCATGCGGTACAGCAGCCGGGACTGGGCGCCGCCGGAGCCAGCGGAGGGCAGCGGGAGCACATTCCCGCCCTGCTGGCCGCCGCGGCCGTCGCCGGGGCCGATGGGTTCTTCCTCGAGACCCATCCTGATCCCGCGAGGGCGCTGAGCGACGCGGCCACCCAGTGGCCGCTCGACCGCCTCGACGCGCTGGTCGGCCGTACCCTCGAGCTGTGGGTCCGGGCGCATGATTGACCCGACGCTGGCGAGCCGCATTCGGTTGCTCGCGCTCGACGTCGACGGCGTCCTGACCGACAACGGCATCTTCGTCGGTCCGGTCGACGGGCAGCCGGTCGAGCTCAAGCGGTTCGATATCCAGGACGGATTGGGCCAGGTCCTGATGCGCGCCGCGGGCATCCCGGTCGTATGGGTGAGCGGCCGGCACTCGGAGGCGACGACCGTCCGGGCCCGCGAGCTCCGGATCGAGGAAGTGCTGCAGGTCGGTGGCCCGGAGAAGCTCGATGCCCTCGGCGCCCTGCTGGCCCGGCGCGGGATCGCCTGGGAGGACGCGGCGTTCGTCGGCGATGACCTCGCCGACCTGCCGGTGCTCCGACGGGTCGGGTTGCCGGTGGCGGTCGCCAACGCGGTCGAGGAAGTGAGGGCGGTCGCGAAGTACGTGACCCGGGCGCCCGGCGGGCACGGCGCCGTCCGGGAGGTGGTCGAAGTGCTGCTCAAGGCCAGCGGGCGCTGGCCCGAGCTCCTCGAGCGCTACTTCACCGAGCAGGCGATTCGTGCCGTTTGACGCCGCCGCGCTGGTCGAGCTGGGCCGCCGCGTCCTGGAGGTCGAGGCCTCCGCCGTTCGCGATGCGGGCACGCGGCTGGATGACGGCTTCGCCCGGGCCGTGCAGCTGCTGGCGAATGCTTCGGGCCGGGTCATCGTCTCCGGCGTCGGCAAGTCCGGACTCATCGCGCGAAAGCTGGCAGCCACGCTCACCTCGACCGGCACGGCGGCGACCTTCCTCCATCCCGTGGACTCGCTCCACGGTGACTTGGGACTGGTCGGACGGAGCGACGTGGCGATCCTGCTCAGCAAGAGCGGCGAGTCGGAGGACATGTTCGGGCTGGCCGGCTCGCTGCAGCGAATGGGGGTGCCGATCATCGCGATTACCGGCGCCATGCAGTCGACGCTGGCCCGGGTCGCCGCGGTGGCGCTCGACGGCGCCGTCTCGGAGGAGGCGTGCCCCCACGACCTCGCGCCGACCACGAGCACTACCGTCGCCCTGGCGCTGGGCGACGCGCTCGCGGTGGCGCTGCTGCAGGTGAAGGGCTTCCGGCGCGAGGATTTTGCCGAGCTGCACCCGGGGGGCTCGCTGGGCCGGAAGCTGCTGCTCCGGGTGCGCGACGTGATGGTCCATCCGGGCCACGTGCTGGGTCCCACGGCGACCATGCGGCAGGCGGTGGTGAGCCTGGCCCACGATCGCGGGTTGGCCCTCGTGGTGGAGAACGGCCGGCTGGCCGGCGTGCTCACCACCGGCGATCTGACGCGGATGGCGGAGCGCGATCCCGGGTTTCTCGAGCGGCCGGTCGGCGCCGTGATGACGCGGACGCCCAAGACCGCCGCGCCCGATGAGCTCGCCGCCGCCGCGGTCGGAACGATGGAGCGATACGGCGTGATCGCGCTGCCGGTCCTGGACGCGGTGGGGGCCGTGGTGGGTGCCGTGCATCTCCACGACCTGATGCGCGCGGGGGCGGTGTGAGGCTGCGGGGGGAGCACGGCGCCGCGAGGCGGTTCGCGCCAGGGAGCCTGGTGGTCGCCGCCGGGCTGCTCGCCGCCCTCGCCTGCGAGGATCCTGGGGCTCGCCCGACGACCACCGTGCAGGCCACCGACAGCGCCGACCAGGTGCTCGAAGGGTTCTCGCACTGGGTCACCAAGGACGGCATCCGCCGCAGCGAGGTCCAGGCCGACACGGCTTATTTCTACGAGAACACCCAGGTGACGCAGCTGCGGAATATTCGGGTGGTATTCTACGACATCACGGGGAAAGAGAGCTCGACCCTGACCGCCAAGAGTGGGACCTACCGCTGGCAGGACGGCTCGATGCAGGCCAACGGCAAGGTCGTGGTCGTCTCCCCCGACGGGCGGAAGCTGCAGACCGATACGCTCAAGTATGACAACGCGACCAACACCATCTCCACCAACACGCACTTCGTCATGGACCGGGGGACCGATCACCTCGAGGGCCAGAGCTTCCGGTCCGATCCGGACTTCAAGAACGTCGTGACCAACAAGCCGGTCGGTCGGGCGGGAGATGGCGTGCTGCTGCCGGGGCAGGGGTCACCGCAATGAGCGCGGACACGGCGTGGGTTCGCCGGCTTGGCTGGCGCCTGGCGCCGATGGCGCTGGGGCTGGTCGTGGGCGCCGCTCCGCGCCCGGGCGTGGCCCAGGTCGCTGCCCCCAAGCCACCGGCCCAGGATACGACGAAACGGCCCGGAGCTCCCAAGCCCAAGCCGGTGGCGGCCTCGCAGCGCTGCGTCTTTCAGATCGACAACGTGGACCGTCAGGGCGCCGTGAACGAGACGCCGGCGGGCACCAACTACTTCGCGGGCGGCAACGTCCGGCTGAGCTGCCGGGGCACCCAGATCACGATGCAGAGCGACAGCGTCGCGGCCTATGCCGGCAACGTGGTCCAGTTCATCGGCAACGTCCACTACCGGGACTCGACGCTCACGATGGACGCCGACCACGGGACGTACTACAAGATCGGCGAGCGCTGGGAGGCTCGCGGTCACGTGAACACGCAGAATCTCTCGACCGGCTCGACCTTGGTCGGTCCCTCGCTCGACTACTACCGGGTGGTGAAGGGCGTACGGGACACGATGGAGATGTACGCCATCGGGCGGCCCAAGATCGACTACGTCGAGGCGGACAGCGCCGGCGGCCGCAAGCTCGAGCCGTACGTGATCGTGGCGGATCGGGTCCGGTTCAAGGGGAACGACCGGATCTGGGCCGGCGGCAAGGTGACGATCGACCGGAGCGACTTCGCCGCGCGCAGCGACTCGATGCGGTTGGACACGGGCACCGGGAGCGACGGCACATTGATCGGCGGCGAGCCGGTCCTCCGCGGCATCGGGGCCGACAGCTTTCGCCTCACCGGCAAGCAGATCGATCTCGCCCTTGAGCAGCGCGAGCTGAGCAAAGTGGCGGCCAAGGGGCAGGGCCACGCGGTGAATCGCGACTGGGACCTGACGGCCGACACGATCGCCATCGATCTCAAGACCCGGAAGATCGAGCGCACCCTCGCCTGGGGGGCCACGACGCGGCCCTACGCGGTCTCGACGTCCTATGCCATGCGCGCCGACTCGCTCGCGCTCGACTCGCCCGGCCAGCTGCTGCAGGAGGTGCGCGGCTACCGCAAGGCCTGGCTCGGCGCCACGGTCGACTCGGCCACCAAGGAGCGGGACTGGATGAAAGGTGACACCGTCATCGCGCACTTCACCCCGTCGGACTCCGCGGGCAGGAAGCGCGCGGTGCTGAGCCGGATCGAGGCCCGGGCCGCGGCCCAGTCGTATCACCTGGACAAGAACGCCCGGTCCCCGCGCCGCCCGTCGATCAACTACGCCCGCGGGGACGCCATCGTCGTGACCATGAAGCACACGCCCGACGGGGGGGTAGACCGGGTGGACATCCACGGCAAGGTGGACGGCATCCAGCTCGAGGCCACCGGCGACACGAGCTCCGCCCCGGCCGACTCCACCGCTCCGGCCGACTCCACCCCGCCGCGGAAGCCCGGCCGATGACCGCGCCCGAATGGATCTCCTCCCTCGGCGATCGCGACCCGTCCGTCGCCATCGCGCTGGCCGCCATCACCCGCGCGGCGGGCCCGGGCGACGTCTGCGCCTTCGCCGACCTGGTGATGACCTATCGCGAGGCCCACCTCGCGTGCTACCAGGGGATCGGCACCGCGCTGGAGCAGGAGATCACCGGCGACGAGGTCCGGGACCACCTCCGCAACTCGGTGCTGCCGCGGCTGGCCGTCGAAGGCTGGCTGATCGACACCGGCAACACCGACTGGGATCCGGTGACGCCGAAGGTGGCGTGGTGGGGGGCCGGGGGCGAAGAACGCCGCCAGGCCATCTATGCCGCCCTGCTCGAGGCTGCCCGACGGGCGGCCCAGCGCACCAAGCCGGCCGCCCCCCAGCGGACCTCGACCAGCGTGCTCGAGGGCACCCGGCTGGTCAAGAGCTTCAAGGATCGCCGCGTGGTCAACGAGGTGAGCGTCAGGGTCGAGCAGGGCGAGATCGTCGGCCTGCTGGGGCCCAATGGCGCGGGAAAGACCACGACCTTCTACCTTATTACGGGGCTGATCCGGCCGGACGAGGGGCGGGTGCGGCTCGACGGGCTCGACCTCACCCGCGCGCCGATGTACGAGCGGGCCCGGGCGGGGATCGGGTATCTCGCGCAGGAGCCGTCGATCTTCCGGAAAATGACGGTCGAGGAAAATATTCTGGCGATCCTCGAGACCCGGCCCCTCGGCCGCGACGAGCGCCACCGCCAGCTGGACCGGATGCTCGACGAGCTGTCCATCAAGCACCTGCGCCGGAACCGGGCCTACAGCCTGAGCGGCGGCGAGCGCCGCCGGCTCGAGATCACCCGGGCCCTGGTGACCGAGCCCAAGTTCATGCTGCTCGACGAGCCGTTCGCCGGCGTCGATCCGATCGCGGTGCACGACATCCAGACCATCGTCGCCGGTCTGCGGCACCGGGGCATCGGCGTCCTCATCACCGACCACAACGTCGAGCAGACGCTCGACATCGTCGATCGGGCGTACATCATGTTCGAAGGAAAAGTGCAGGCCGCCGGGAAGGTGAGTGACCTCGTGTACGACGATCGGGTGGCGCAGCTCTACCTGGGCCCCACCCTCACCGCGCGCCTGCGCGCCCGCCTGGAGTCGGTGGCATGAGAACGGGTCTCTCCCAGCACACCAGCATGCGCCAGGAGCTGCGGGTCAATCCGCGGCTCTACCAGGCGATGGACATGCTCTACATGCCCATGATGGACCTCCAGCAGCACCTCAAGCAGGAGCTGCTGGCCAACCCGTTCCTGGAGCTGCTGGAGCCGGAGGACGAGACCCCCGAGCAGAAGGACGCCGAGCAAGAAAAGGAACAGAAGGAGAAAGAGGAGGAGATGGACTGGGAGGAGATCCTCCTCAACGGCTTCGAGGTGGGCGGCACCCGCGAGCAGTACGAGCAACTGGAGTACACCGAGCCGGTCACGGTCGAGACCAAGGACCTGATCGACTACCTGCGCGAGCAGCTCCAGATGATGACCCTGACGCCGCGCCAGCTGCTGCTCGCCGAGGAGTTCCTCGGCAACATCAACGATGAAGGCTATCTGGCGGCCTCGCTGGAGGAGATCCTCGGGTCGGTGAACCAGCTGGTGGCTGGTCATGTGAGCGGGGAGGAAGGTGAGGGCGGGGAGGAAGGCGAGGGCGAGGACGGCGGCGGCAAAGGCGAGCCGGTCGCGGGCACGGACGCCGCGGAAGCGACCCCCTCCTCGGCGCCGTTTTACACCACCGCCGAAGCCGAAGAGATGCTCGCCGTCATCCAGCGGCTCGATCCGCCGGGGATCGGCGCCCGGGACCTGCGCGAGTGCCTCCTCATCCAGCTCGGCGAGCAGGCCGACACCGAATCGCTCACCTTCCGGCTGGTCCACGACGCGTTCCCCGACCTCATCGCACACCGCTGGAACGATCTCGCCAAGCGCTTCGGCGTCGAGCCGGCCGCGGTCCAGTCGGCGGCGGACGAGCTGGCGCGGCTGGATCCCAAGCCCGGCCTCAAGCACGCGAGCGCGAGCGACGGCTACATCATCCCGGATCTCATCGTCGAGAAGATCGGGGGCCGCTACCAGGTGTTCCTCAACGACACCGGGATGCCGCGGCTCCGGCTCAGCCGCTCCTATCAAGAGATCGCGCGCGACAAGAAGAAGATGACGCCGGAGAACCGCGAGTTCATCGCGTCGAAGATGAACAGCGCGAACTGGATGATTCAGGCCATCGAGCAGCGCCGGCAGACGATGCTCAAGGTCATGAACTTCATCGTGGACCGGCAGCGGGAGTTCTTCGAGAAGGGCATCGAGCACCTGCGACCGCTGACCCTGCGGGAAGTGGCGGAGGTGATCAACATGCACGAGTCCACGGTCAGCCGGGTGACCAACGAGAAGTACGTGCAGACTCCCCGCGGCGTGCTGCCGCTCAAGTTCTTCTTCTCGAGCGCGCTCGCCACCGCCTCGGGTGAGGACGCGAGCGCGCGCTCCATCCGGGCCAAGCTGCAGAAGATGGTCGGCGAGGAGGACAGCGGGAAGCCGCTCACCGACCAACAAATCGTGCACCTGTTCCAGGAGCAGGGCATCCAGATCGCCCGGCGCACGGTCGCCAAGTACCGGGACCAACTCGGGATTCTGCCGGCGCGCATGCGGAAGCGGGTATGACCCTTCCCGCCGCCGAGACGCTGGATGTCAGCGTCCTGGTTCCGGCGAAGGACGAGGCAGCCAACCTCCCGGAGTTCGTCCGGCTGTGCGCGGAGGCGCTGGGCCCGGCCGGCTTTTCATTCGAGGTCGTGATCGTGAACGACGGGTCCCGCGACGAGAGCGCGCGTGTGCTGCGCGAGCTGGAGCGGGGCCATCCCTTCCTCCGCACCGTCACTCACCGCCGCCAGCGCGGCATCGCCGACGCGCTCAAGTCGGCCGGCGATGTCGCCCGGGGCGACGTCTTCGTGTTCTACCCGGCCGACCTGCAGTATCTCCCCGAGGACATCCCGCGCCTGGTGGCGCCCATCCTCGCGGGCCGCGCCGACATCGTGACGGGCACCAAGCAGGGCAAATACGAGAAGGCGTTCGTCAGCCGGATCTACAACACGCTCTGCCGCTGGCTGTTCGGCGTGCGCGTGACCGATCTCAACTCGGTCAAGGCCTACCGGCGCGAGGTCATGCAGGGCGTCCCGCTCCGGCCCGACTGGCACCGCTACATGGTGGTGATCGCCGCGGCCGACGGCTTCCGGCTCGACTCGCTACCCGTCCCGCTGTATCCCCGCCGCGCGGGCGAGTCCAAGTTCACCTGGCGCCGGATTCCGGTCGGGTTGTTCGACCTGCTCAGCGTCTGGTTCCAGCTCCGCTTCGGCCGCAAGCCGATGCTGTTCTTCGGCATCGCCGGGGCGAGCCTGTTCGTCATCGGCCTCCTCGCCGGCATCATCGCGCTGGTGCTCCGCTTCGGATACGGCTTCGGGTTCCGGCCGCTGCTCAACCTCGTCGAGATCATGGTCATCTGCGGTATCGTGCTGTTCGGCTTCGGGCTGCTCGGCGAGATGGTGGCGGGACTGCAGGAAGAGACCCGGGCGGTCGCGCGCGGGCTCGATCGACTGGACAAGTCGGACCTGCGGGACTGATCGGTGCGGGTCGTGTTCTTGACCCACAACTATCCCCGCTGGCCGGGGGATCTCTCCGGCGCGTTCCTCGCCACGCTCGCGGCCGCGCTGGTGCGGCGCGGCGTCGAGGTCCGCGTGGTCGCGCCCAGCGACGAGGGGAAGGGCGGGGAGGAGGAGCGCGACGGGGTCGTGGTGCGCCGGGTCCGCTACACGTCACCCCGGCTCGAGACCATCGCGTACCGCGGCACCATGGCCGCCGCGCTCCGGGCGCCGGGTGGCTGGCGGGCGCTGGCCGGGCTGTGGCGCGCGCTCCACCGCGCGGCGAAGGACGAGATCGCCGCCGGCGCCGATCTGGTGCACGCGCATTGGTGGGTGCCCGCGGGCCTCGCCGCGCCCGCTAGCGCGCCGCTGGTGCTCACCGTGCACGGCACGGACGCGGGGCTGCTGCGCGACTCCCGCCTGGCCCGCCGGCTGGCCCGCCCGGTGTTCGCCCGCGCCCGGGTGGTGACCGCGGTCTCGCGCGAGCTGGCCGGCTGGGTCCAAACCGCGACCGGGCGCCACGTGGCGCCCTCGCAGGTCCATCCCATGCCGGTGGACAGCACCAGCTGGCCC
>JBOHSB010000100.1:0-2597 GCA_050733015.1 Gemmatimonadales bacterium | reverse complement strand
GCATGACGTAGTAGAGGAAGCCGCCCGCGGTCCCCGAGTCGAACAGCGGCAGGATATGGGGGTGCTGGAGGTTGGCGGTGGTCTTGATTTCCTGGACGAACCGGTCGGCGCCGAGCACGGCGGCGAGCTCGGGCTTCAAGACCTTGAGCGCCACCTTGCGGTCGTGTTTGAGGTCGTGGGCGAGATAGACGGTGGCCATCCCGCCCTGGCCGAGCTCGCGCTCGATCCGATAGTGGTCGGCCAGCGCGGCACGGAGCCGTTCGATGATCTCGCTCATGGGAGCGTCCCCACTCTAGTGGGCAAACCGGGCCCGCAGGTCGGCGAACCAGTTCTCCACCAGGACGACCGGCGGTGCAGTCGCCGTCTGACCGGACTGGCGCTGGCGGAGGAAGACGAAGCTCCGGGCGCCGGGCAACACCTCGTACGATTGATGGAAAACGTCGATCGCGAACTCGGAGGTGTCGAACAGCGGCCTGAGCTCGGCGACCTCGAACGCCGGCCCCGCCCGGACCTGGGCGGCGATCAGGCGCTCGCCGGCATCGATGTAGAACAGCTCCCGGCCGTCGGGCGCCCAGCGCGGCTCCAGCCCGCCCCGGTTCGACACCTGCCAGCGTCCGCCCGTCGTGGCCGGAAAGGGGCGGACGTACACCTCATTGGTGCCCGACTCGTTCGACGTGTAGGCGAGCCAGTGGCCGTCGGGCGAGACGGCCGGGTGCAGCTCGGTAAAGTTGCTCGCCACCAGAGGCACCGGCGTGGTGTCGCCGCCGGTGCGGATGCCGACGAGATCCCCGGCCCCCGCGGCGCCATTGTCGGTGCGGAGCACGATCCAGCGCCCGTCGGGTGACCAGGTGGCCTCCTGGACCTGGCGGTCGAGCCGGGCCAGCAGCCGATCCGAGGTGCTGCCATCGGCCCGCCGGGCGAAGACGCTGCTGCGGTTCAGCGAGTCCCGGACGAACGCCACCACTTGTCCATCCGGCGACCACGCAGGCCGCCGGTCCTGCCCGCCGAAGGTGAGCCGGGTCAGGGGCCCGCGGTCCAGCTGCTTGACCCAGATGCCGAGCGTGCCGCTCACCAGCCCGACTCCCATGGCCAGGCGGCGCCCGTCGGGAGAGAGCGCGAACGAGTTGAAGCCGCCGTGCCATGCCGTATCGATCGGCGTGACGACTCCCTCCCGGCTCACCCGCACCACCTCGAGCTCCGCCGCGGCTGTGGCACCCTGCATGTACACGAGGGTGCCCGTGGGGGACCACGCCATGAGTGCGAAGCCGCCGGCGCCGGGCGTGAGAACTCCCTCGAGCACCGGCACAGCCGCCCCGGTGATTCTCAGGTGATCGAGGTCGAACGGCGCCGCGAGCGCCGCGCCGTCCCGGCGCACGTAGAGCAGGTGCCCGGTCGGCAGATACGCGGCGGTCACCACATCGTCAAGCAGGAGGCGTTGCTTTCCGGTGCGCAGATCGAGCAGATGCACGCTCATCGTCACGCACCCGGAAGTGCAGACCGTGAACAACACGCCGCGAGCGCGGGGCAGCGGCGTGGGTCCGGCGAGCCCAAGGCCCGCCAGCGACGAGTCTCGCAGCACTCTCGTGCTCGGGCCGCCGCCCGCGCTCACCCGCGACAGATCGCTCAGGGTGGGCCCGACGTAGATCAGGGTGCCATCGTCCAGCCACGCCTCGCCCCCGAAGGGGGCGGCGGCCGAATCGGCGAGGGTGATGGCCGCGCCCTCCCCGGGCCGGATTTTCTTGAGGTGCCCGTCGGCGAGGAACGCGAGCCACTGGCCGTCCGGCGAAAACTCCGGGTGGCTGGACCGCTCGGTGCCCGGTACGGGAACCGCGTGCAGCTCGCCACGGCGCTTGATCCACAGCCGCGCATTCTGGATGGCGTCCTTCACCACCAGGCTGGCCCCGTCCGGCGACAGCGCCAGCGAGGGAAACGCGGTGGTGGGGACCGGGCCGTCACCGAATGTGATGTACTGCCAGCTCGCGCCTTGCCGGGGAGATCGTCCGAGCCAGCCCCACGCGGCGCCTCCCAGCGCGAGGGCCGCGATGACCCACGGTGCCAGGGCCAGCGCCCGCTCGCGTGGAGTGGCCGGCCGTCGAGCGGCGTCCCGCGGGCGCGCTGCCGCCGTCGCGACGGTGGACCCGCCGGGCCGGCTCAACGCCTCGGCGAACAGAGCCGCCGTCCCGAACCGGTCGGCCGGGAGCTTGGCCAGCGCCGTGACGACCGCCGCCTCGACATGCGGCGGGATCGTCTTTCGCTGCAGGGTGAGCGAGCGCGGCTCCTCGGTCATCACCCGCGCGATGATGGCCTGCGCCGTTGGACCGGTGAACGGCGGCTCTCCCGTCAGCATCTCGTAGAGCACGCAGCCGAGCGCGTACACGTCGCTCTTGGCCGTGATCTCGCGCTCCCCCATGGCCTGCTCGGGGCTCATGTAGTGCGGGGTGCCGAGGCTCATGCCGGTCTCGGTCATCCGGGTGTCGCCGGCCTTGCTCGCGGCGAGGGCGATTCCGAAGTCGGCCACCAGCGCTGATCCGTCGTGCAGCAGGATGTTCTCGGGCTTGATATCGCGGTGGATGACGTTGTGGCGGTGGGCGTAGTCG
>JBOHSB010000099.1:0-20235 GCA_050733015.1 Gemmatimonadales bacterium | reverse complement strand
CCGCCAGCCAGCGATGAATCCGCCCACCCAGCGGATACACAGTACCGCCGGTCACATACTCCAGGTTCTGCAGCGGCGGGAGGCGGCCGCTCAGCACCAGGTCCCGCATGATCATCTCGTCCCGGGCATCCTGCCCGGCCGACCACAGCTCGGCCAGGCCTTCGCTCCACCAGAGCGGAAAGTTGAACCGGCTGGACCGGGGCGAGAGGTTGTACGCCTCGACCATCATGTCGAGCTGGAACACGTGCACCATCTCGTGCCGCATGGTGTGCCGGAACTCGGCGAAATTCCCGCGGAACGGCAGGGCCACTCGGCGCTTGAGGAAGTCGGTGGCGCCGAGCAGCCCCTCGGGCGGCGTGAACGGGAGGATGTTGGTCTGCTCGAAATCGGTGTGCGAGGCGTAGACGATCATCGGGATCCGGGTCGGCACCGCGTGGCCGAACTGGATGCTCAGCGTGTCGTAGCTCGCTTCGGCATAGGCCAGCGCCGGCGAGGCCAGGTCGGCTTCGGCGGAGTAGTAATACAGGTCGACGTGGGGTCCCTTCATGACCCGCCAGTCCAGCTTGCGGTACTGGATCTTGTTCTGGCCGAAGGCGTAGAACTGGGCGCCGGCCGGTGCCGGGGCACCCAGGCCGAGCGCGGCGAGCAGGGAGAGCAGCGGGAAGGTCGTGGGGGTGCGCATAACTGGGTTCTCCGTCCTCTCCTACTTCCTGGCGATTGAGCGAATCACGTCACCCTGCGTGATGCGGGGAAGAATGCCGGTGCCGCTCACGACTTTGCCGAACACCGTGTAGGTCCCGTCCAGGTGGGGCTGCGTCGTCAGGTTGATGAACCACTGGCTCATTCCGGTATCCGGGCCGGAGAGCGCCATCCCGAGCATGGGAGCGTCGTAGCGGTTGCGATTGATCTCGTCGCGGATCGCGCCGCCCGGGCCGCCGAACCCGTCTCCCCGCGGGTCGCCGTCCTGCACCACGAAGTTGGGCACCACCCGGTGCCACCGGTTCCGGTCGAAGAACCGCCGGTCCACCAGGTGAAGGAAGTTGTCCACCGTGAGCGGCGCGTCCGGTCCGAGCAGCTCGATCTCGACCTGGCCGCGTCCCTCGGTGTCGATGACGACATGGGGACGCGCCAGCGAGTCCGGCGCGGTGAGATAGCGGCGCGCGATATCGCGGTACTCCTGCAGCGACCGGCCAGTGGTGATCGGGTGGGACGGCCCCCACCGCGAGGCTGCCTCGGGCCACTTGTCCTCGGCCCAGCGGCGGATCAGGTAGTTGGCAGGCGGGGCCGAGCTCTGGAGAAACTCGCGATCCACCCTGGCCTGGGCCGCGGGCCCGCTCCGCCGGATCGCGAGGATCGCGTCGAGCGCGGACAGCGCCGCCTCGGGAAACGAGTCGTGGCCGGTCGCCTGGTACATCCGTGCCAGCGCCGGCAGGTCGGCCGGGTCGGCCGCGCGAGCGAGGGCGTCGGCGGCCACACTCCGGACCGCCGCGTCGCGGTGGGCGAGGAGCGGACGTGCGGCCGCGAGGAGCTCGCGATCCGGGCCCTTCACCTGGTCGGACCACGCCTGCAGCCCGGCGGCCACGACCCGGCCATCGGGGTCGGTCAGAAATGCCGGCGACGGCCCCGGACCGGCGATTGCGGTGCCTTGGGCGGCGGTGGCGCGGTCCAGCCAGTCCTTGCTCGACCGCCAGCTGCCGGCTGCCTGCTCGAAGGCCTTCGGATCGAGGTGGGCGAGGGCGACGAGTGCCGTCCGCCGGACCTGGGTGGGTCCCTTCCCGCCGACCACCCGCGCCAGACCCTTCGCCGCCTCCGATCCCCCGAGCTCGCCCAGGGCCTCCGCCGCCTGGACCTGGATGCCGACCAGCGGATCGTCGAGCAGCGGGACCAGCTTGGACGCCAAGGTCGAGTCCCGGTAGCTCTCCAGCGAGCGCAGGGCGTTGATCCGGACCTGCGGACTGGGCTCATCGGCCGCGCGCACCAGCAGCTCGCCGACGGACGAGGGAGCCAGCTTGGCGGAGTCGGCATACGACCGGGTGAGCGCGCGCGCCGCGAGCGACCGGATGTACGGCTCCTGGTCGCGCAGCGTGCGCAGGAGCCGGTTGCCCGCCTCGGGCGCGCGCAGCCGCGCCAGGGAGTACACCGCACGAAGCCTGGGCCCGGGGAGGGTGTCGTCCATGTACGGCAGCAGCCCGGTCACCGGCGCGTCCGGGCCGAGGCGCCAGGACTCGCTCAGGATTTGGAGCTGCGCCGGGGTGCGGTCGTCCTGCGACAGGGTGACCTTGCCGCCGAGGACGCCGGCAAAGAACTCGCCCGCCTTGGGGCCGCCGATCTTGGCCAGGGCGGTGATGGCTTCCGCGGCGGTGGTCGCGTCCAGCCCCGGGAGGCCGGTGAGGCGGTCCACCAACGGCTGAACGGCCGCCGTGTCGCGCAGGAGGCCGAGCGCGAACGCCGCGGCCACCCGCACCGTGGTGTCGGGGTCGGCCAGCAGCGGCACCACCAGCGGCGTGGCGCGGAGATCACCGATGCGTCCGGCGCCGAGGGCCGCCGTCCGCCGCACGAGTGAGTCCGGGGCGACCAGGACGCGGCGGAACAGGTCCGGCCGGAAGTCCCGGGCATCCTCGGCCGCCAGCACCGGCGCGAGCTGCTCGATGACGCTCTGCTCCTGCGCGGCCAGGGGCGCCCGCGACGGGAGCAGGCCAAGCAGGCACGACGCCCACACGAACCACCGGCTATGCACTCGGCAACCTCTGCGTCTCGGTGGTGAGGCCCGGGCCGGCCGGGTCGGGGACGGCCTGCAGGATGGCGCGTACCTCGTCCGGCAGCCGGGTCAGCGCCATCGACGCGTCGAGCGCCATCAGCGCAACCGTCGCGGTGGCCAGCAGACGGCCGTCACCGGCATGCTCCACGGCGTATCCGAACGTGACCCGGCGCGACGCGACCTCCTTGACCCAGCAGCGAACCCGCACCAGATCGTCGAAGCGGGCCGGCTGCCGGTAGCGGATGGCGACCTCGCTCACGACCAGCCGGAGCCCGGCGGTCTCGAGCTCGCGGTAGCTGGCGCCACATTGGCGCAGGTGCTCGGTGCGGGCGATGTCCAGCCAGACGAGATACCGCGCGTGGTAGGCGACGCCCATCTGATCGGTCTCGGAGTAATTGACCCGGACCAGGGTCTCGCTGACGGTCGGAACCGTCATCCCGTCCTCCGGGGGTTGGTGACGCTCGTCGGGTGGGGGACTGACACGCCGGCGGCGCAACGGGCTCGGTTGCCTCGCCGCCGGGAGCGGACCATCTTTGGCGCCGTGCTGGGCCAATCGCTCGTCGTCGTGTCGGACGCCCATCTTGGCGCGACGCCTCCGGCCACCGAGGAGGCGCTGCTGTCGTTCCTCGAGGCCGTGCCGGACCTCGGGGATTGCCTGCTGATCAACGGCGACCTCTTCGATTTCTGGTTTTCGTACGCGCGCGTGATTCCCCGGCGCGGCTTCCACGTGGCGGCCGCGCTGGCCCGGCTCGCTCGCCGGGTGCCGATCGTGATGGTCGGCGGAAACCACGATCGCTGGGGTGGGGATTTCTGGGGTCGCGACGTGGGCGTGCGGTTCGAGCCCCGCCGGGCCACGTTCGAGGTGGGCGCGCGCCGGGTGGCCGCCCTCCACGGCGACGGGCTGACCGAGCCCGGACTCCGGGCCACCCTGCTCCACCGGGCCATCAACCACCCGCTCACCGCCACCGTCTACCGTTGCATCCACCCCGAGATCGGACTGCGAATGGTGGATGCCCTGAGCCCGCACCTGGGCGACCATACCATGGACGCCGCGAAGCTCGCGCACGCCGCCGCACGGCAGCGCGAGTGGGTGGACGGACTCTTCGACCACGAGCCGGACGTCGGTCTGGTGGTGATGAGCCACACCCATCAGGCCGCGCTGGTGGACGTCGCGCCGGGCCGGCAGTACCTCAACCCCGGGGCCTGGTTCGACGGCTTCCGCTACGCCGTGGCGACCGACAGCGGCGCCCGGCTCCACCAGTTCAGTCCAGCGGCACCACCTCCGCCCGTCCCAGCCGTTCTCCGATAAAGCGCGCGCCGACGTGGCGGAAGCGCGCCTCGTCGTCGCTCACAGCGAACCGATGCTCGGCGTGGGCGCCCTCCGGCGCGCGCAGGCCGTTCCGGTCCAGCACGTGGGCCACAACCGCCGCGGTCTCCTCGCCGCTGTCGATGAGCCGCACGTCCGGACCCATGACGCGCTGGAGCAGCGGCTTGAGCAGCGGATAGTGGGTGCAGCCCAGGACCAGGGTGTCCACGCGGGCCTGGCGCAGCGGCTCCAGGTACTCGCGCGCGATGAGATCGCCCGCCGGGTGGTCGAACCAGCCCTCCTCCACCAGCGGGACGAACAGCGGGCAGGGCCGCTGCTCCACCCGCGCGTCGGGCCGCCGGCGCTGAATGGCGCGGGCATACGCGTTGCTCGCGATGGTGCCGGCGGTGCCGATCACGCCGATCGGCCCCGCGGAGGAGGCGGCGGCCGCCGCGCGGGCGCCGGGATCGATCACGCCGATCACCGGGACCGGCGAGTGGGTCTGCAGGGTCTCGAGGGCGTGGGCGGTGCTGGTGTTGCAGGCGATCACGACCGCCTTGACCTGCTGGCCCAGCAGCCAGTCGAGGATCTCCAGGCTGTAGCGCCGCACGGTCTCGGGCGACTTGGGTCCGTACGGCACCCGCGCCGTGTCGCCGAAGTACACGGTGGACTCGTGCGGCAGACGGTCGTAGATCGCGCGCGCGACCGTCAGCCCGCCGATGCCGGAATCGAAGATCCCGATCGGGGCGGCGTTCATCGGACCCGGAACGGCAGGGACACGGTGCCGCCGATCCCGCCCGGCACGGCCTGCAGGCGGAGATCGCCGGGAAAGTCGCTGAGGTGGCCCGACACGTACGCCTCGAGTCCGGCGAACAGGTGGTTGAAGCCGAGCAGCACCAGCCAGTCCTCATGCTCGCGGCGCTTGTCGTCGGCGCGGCCGGAGTTGGTCCGCCGGAGATAGGCCAGTTCGTGCCGGGTCTTGAGGCTCATCGCCAGCGTGGTGCCCTCCCAGGCGATGAAGATGCCGCCGGTGAGCTTCCGGCCCAGCTTGGCCTGGCCCCACCCGGGCAGCAGGAAGGAGCGCCAGAAGGCGTTCATGGGGCTGGTGCGAAGCGCGAGGGAATCGGCGGCGGTGGCGGCGTGGGCCATCGTCGTGGTGGTGTCCTTGGATCTGGCCGCCGCGCCACGCCTGACGGCGGCGGAGTCCTGCGCCGCGGCCGGCGGCGGCAGGACAACCACGGCCACCAGCAGCAGCACACCCGCGAGCGACCGAGCCTGACGAAGCATGGGAATCACAGGCCTTCCAGAGCAGGGTGTCGCGCGGACTGCCGGTGGCGGGAGCGTGTGAGAATCGAACTCACCAGAGCCGCCGAAGGCGCCTCCGACGCGGTTTTGAAGACCGGCCAAGCCACCAGGCCCGATCCGCTCCCTTGTTTGACTTGCAGGAAGAACCCATCACCCATGGGGGCCATTTGGAGGTGGCGCCAGTCCGAGGGCCGCGAGGCCGACCCCGACGGGCAGCTGCTGCAGCCGCTCCGGGGAGGCCGCTCCGTGGATGTACCGCTGGCTCGTCTGCATCAGTTGGTGTCCCAGCATGGCCATGATGTCCGGTGCGCCCCACCCAGCTCGAGCGAGCGCGACACCGGCGGTGTGTCGAAGCGAGTGAATGGAGTATAGCGGCGCCTTGCGCACTTTGCGCGGGCGCTTCAACCAGCGCTCGTATTGGGTCACCGACGCGCGGTCCCCCCTCACCCGTGCCCCCTCGAGGCGCCGCCGAACACGAGCCCGGTGGGCATCCCATCGTCGTGATTGCCTGATAGCAGGCAGGCTCGCTCGAACTCGTAGGCCGCTCGCTTATAGTTGCCGTATACACGGGGGCACAACAGCCCGTTCTTCGTCTGGGCCCTCGCGCAGAGCCGCTCAAGTTGGGCCGGAGCTCAGGCAGGATCGGAATCTCGCGCATCGATCCCTCGGTCTTGAGGCGGCCCGCAGTCTCCGCATCGTCGCCACTCCCCGCGGCCACAACCTCGATCGAGTTGCTCGCCAGGCGCACGCGATGACGCCGCAGGGCGAGCGCCTCGCCCACTTGCAGGCCGGTCAACACCAGCAGTTCGAACAGTTCTGCCCATCGGGGGTCCCGCCGTCGCGCCGCCGCGAGGACTTCGTGCAGGTCCGGTGACTCGACGTGGCGTGGCCTCGGCTTAGGCTCCCTGTACTTCACGAGTCCGGGTCGAGTGAACCGCACGTCTTGTCGATGGCTCTCTAGGTTAGGAAAAGAATGCGTTCAGCGCGATGTAATCCTTGTTGATGGTACTGGTGGTCCCCCGCTGTGGCGAGTCTCGCCTGCACGAACGCCTTCAGCACGTCCGTGGTCAGGACATCCAGAGAAGCCGGTCGTCCCGCGTTCAGGCGCTGAACCAGCTGCTCCTTCCCTACCTCGCGGCCGAGATTGCGGCTGCCGAGCGGCCAATCTCCTCGCCGCTCGATGGCCCCGGGCACGGCGAACCTAGTCGGCCAGCTTCGCCACGACCAGCTCTGCGGGCCTGGCAAACGGCGGGGTAGGGCAGTTCGAGGGCCGTGACTGCCAGATGCGCACGGCCAGGTTCATCCGCGCATCCACCGCCGCGTCCACCGAGGGGCCGACGGGCGAGGGTCGAGCGAGCGCGGCTCGCGCGCTGTCCAGGAGCGCGGCTTGGGGCGGGCCGCGCCCCGGCCCGGTGCAGCTGTCCGCGGCTGCCACGGTGAGCTCCAGCAAGGCCACACTGCGGCCGTACTGGGCGCTCGTCCCGATGCCTCGCTGGGTGGGATCGAGGGCCAGGACCCGATCGCACAGCTCCAGCCGCGCCGCGATGCTCTGGTCCCCCGGCCGGAGCGCCAGCGCGGTGGCCAATGCCCGCCGGGCCGACCGGTAGCTGCCCAGCCGGAGCTCCGCTTCGCCGAGCCCCGCGTAGGCATCGGCGTCATGGCGATCCTGGCGGACCAGGTCCCCGAAGATCGCGACCGCGTGCGAGGGCGAGCCCGCCGCGAGGAACAGGTGGGCGATGCGGTTGCGAGTGGCCGGGTCCGAAGGTGCCTCGGCCTCGAGTGGCAGCAGCTCGGCCAGCAACTCCTCTCGGACGTGCTCCGCGGCCAGCAGGCTCACCAGCTCGAAACGGGCATCCACCCGGCGGGCACGCTGCGCCGTGCTCCATTCTCCGAAGATGGCGCGGTGATAGAAGGCGATCGCCTGACGCGTTCTCCCCTCGCGCGCGAGCGCGCGGGCCATGATCAGGCTGGCCTCGGCGTCCGTCGGATCGTGCTGCAGCCGCTCGGCCAGCACCGTCTGGGCATCGCCGGGTCGTTCCGCCGCCAGCAGGGCCGCAGCGAGGCCCCGCTGATAGACCGGATTCTGCCGCTCCGCGGCGACGGCGGACCGGAGGCGCGCCAGAGCGTCGCGCATCTCGCCATGGGCCTGGAGGCGCTCTCCCTCATCGAACAGCCGGCGCGCCTCCGCGCGGCTCGCGGCCCGGTCGGTCTGGGCCAGAATGGTATCGATGGCGAACAGAGCGGCGATGGCAGCCAGGACGAGCGCAAACGTCCCGACGAAGGCCCCGGCGGACGCCGCGATCGAGCCGGGCCTCGACGCGGTTTCAGTCATGATCATCCTCGCTCGCGCGAGGCCGGTCGACACCGTAGGCCCCGAGGACGTCCTCCAGCGTGACGACTCCGAGCAGGTGCCGGATGTTGGACCGGCTCACGACCGGCAACACCGTGTGGCGCAGCGTCCCCATCCGCTCGAGTGCGAGCGTCAGGCTGTGATCGGGGTGCACGTGCGGCAGCGCGAGCGCATCGGCGCGATGGGGGGACGGGCGCGTCCGCAGAAGCTCGGTGAGCGGTTGGTCGCCGCGGCCGTCGGCGAGGGCCCGCTCCAGCTCGCGACGCTCAACCATCCCCTGCAGCTCCGTGCCATCCACCACCGGCCAGGCCTCCAACGGGCTCACCGCGGCGTGGCTCAGGGCATCCGCCACGCTGGTCCGGGGCGAAAGGATCTCGTCGGCAGCCTGGCGCATCGCGGTGGTCACCCGCAGCCTTGCGCGCGCGATCCGATGCTCATCGGTGGGGAGGTGCACCCCGTCCTGGCGGGCCAGCGCCTCATAGATCGGCTGGTGCTGCAGGCGCTGGGAAATGAAGAACGCAATGAGGTTCGAGATCATCAGCGGAACGATGATGGTATAGTCGCGGGTGACCTCGAAGATCATGAAGACCGAGGTGAGAGGCGTTCGCACGATGCCGGCAAAGGCGGTCCCCATGCCGACGAGGGCGTACGCCCCAGGGCCCGCGGTCGAAGCCGGAAACAGGAGGTGGGCGACGCTGCCGACCGATGCGCCCATCATCGCGCCGATGAAGAGGCTGGGCCCGAAGATGCCCCCCGCGTTGCCGGAGGCATAGCACACGGCGGTGGCGATGATCTTGAGGACCGCGAGCAGCACCACCGTGCGCAGCAGCATGTCGCCCGCCAGGGCCCGCTCCACCTGGCCGTAGCCGACCCCCAGGATCTCCGGCAGGAAGTACCCCATGATGCCCACCGTGAGCCCGCCGGCGACGGGCTGAATCCACTGCGTCCGCGGCGGCTGGTCCAGAAACCATTGTCGCAGGCGGAGCAGCAGCTTGACGAACGCCACGGAGCCGAGTCCGCCGACGACGCCCAGGACGGCATAGGCCACGAACTCGATGGGGTTCACGAGATGGTACGCCGTGACATGGAACAGCGGCTCGTCGCCCAACACGAGGTGCAGCACCATCCACGCCGTCGCCGAGCTCAGGACGACCGAGCCGAGGATCGGCGCGTGCAGATCGCCCATGATCTCCTCGAGGGAGAACAGCACCGCGGCGATCGGGGTGTTGAACGCGGCCGCCAGGGCCGCGGCGCCACCGACCGGAACCAGTGCTTTCACCTGGTCCCGGCTCATGCGCAAGCGGCGGGCGATCACCGACGCGAGGCCGGCGCCGATCTGCACCGCCGGTCCCTCACGGCCGAGGGCGATGCCGCTCGCCAGCGACGCGGAGCAGCAGAAGAACTTGCCCAGCACGGTCCGGAAGGAGATCCGACCATCCTGAATGAAGAGGGCCGCCTTGGTCTGCGGAATGCCGCTCCCGCGCGCGAGTGGGAAATAGCGGTAGAGCAGGTACCCGGTGACGAGTGAGCCAAGGGTCGGCACGATCACGCGGCGCCAGCCGCTCCCGCCGGGCGGATACATGCGCGCCGCCAGGCGGCCCGTGAGCAGGATGAACGCCACGACGACCAGCCCGACGAGCGCACCGATCAGAAGACTCAGGACCAGGGCGAGCTGATCCTCCCGGCGGCGGAGATCCTCGACCCGGCGGATGAGCCGGCCGAACGCGGAGGGCTCAACGGTCATTCGCCCCCCCGTGGCTCGCGGGGCCGGAGCCGTTGTCCTGCCGAGCCGCGGGCCTCACGGGATGCTCACGCAGGTACCAGAGGCCCAGACCGATCAGCCATCCGGCGCCGATGACCCACTCGGCGACAGACAACACGAGGAGGAAGGCCAGGCGAAGCCAGCCGGCACGAGTCTGCAGGTGCTCCAGCGCTCCGGCATACTCGCCCGACACAACCCACGCGAACACCGCGAGACCGAGACCAAGGCCGTACCGGAGCACACCATGACGGACGATGAACCGGCGACGCTCGGCTGGATCGGACGAGCGAGCGTGGGCATCCACGCGGCGCAAGCGAGGACCAGAGGGCTCAGGCACGATTTAGAGCGGCGCGCCCAGTGCGGCCACCCTCGAGCGCCGGCTTGGCCGCCCTCGGCCCGATCGCTTGGCGGGCCGGACAGCCGAAGGCCCCAACTGATCGGCATCGGTATACATCATCGACGCGGGGGACGCGGCCAGACCCATTCGCCGGACGACCAGTTCCAGGGTCGAAGCCAGGGCACGGCGCTGTGAGGGCGACAGCCCCGCGATGGCGCGGATGAGCTGGATCTGGGCCACGGGTGGGAATCGACGGAGGAGCGCTCGGCCGGCCTTCGAGAGTCCGAGTGCGACGCGCCGGGTGTCGTCGGCGGGCCGGGTGCGGGTCACGAGCCCGCGCTCGACCAGACGGCGCACCACGACGCTGACGGAACTCTGGTGCGTGCGGGTCCGCTCGGCGAGCTCATTCAGCGAACGGACGGAACTGGCCCCGAGCTGTTGCAGCACGAAGAGCTGGGCGCCGCTCAGGCCGAGCCCCCGCTCGGCCCGACACGCCGAGAGGCGGACCGCGCGCACGATGCGGCGGAACGCGTCGACCGCGCGAGTCACGGCGTCGTCGGGAGCGGCGGATTGGCCTGAACGGACCATGTTCGACTCGCGTGATCTGGATCGCCGCACGGGGAGCCTCCGCCGTGTCGTATGGGCAATGTAAAACCATGGGAGTCCCATACGAAGGCCACACGCCTGTTGCGCCCCCGGGCGGGCGCACATCTCGCCATTTTACATGGGAGTCCCATATATTTGTCCCATGACTGACCCTCGAGCCGGTATCCAGCCGCCGGCCCGCGCTCGGGGCGGTGCCGCCGGGCAACCCCCGGAGGGCACCGGCCGTGGGGCCGGACGCCGGGATCGGGACGCCGGGCGCTTCCCCGGGCGCATCCTGCTCGCCGCCCTTGGTGTCGGGTCGGTCACCTGCGGCGGAGATACGGGCCCGAACCCGCCCCAGGCCTCCGCGATCGTCGCCGCGAGCGGACAGGGCCAGACCGCCCCCCTGGGAGCGGTCCTGCCGGAGTCGCTCGTGGTGCGCGTGACCGATCAGGCTGGGGGGCCGGTCGGCGGGATCGTGGTCGACTGGTCGGCGTCGGGCGGCGGCTCCGTGGCCCCGGCAGTGGACACGACGGGAAGTGATGGGCGGTCGGCCGCGCAGCGGACGCTGGGCACGACCGTCGGCGCGGAGGTCACCACCGCGGCCGCGCGGGGTCTGGACGCCTCGCCGGTCACGTTCGAGGACACTGCCGCAGCGGCGACGGCCCCCACGCTCAGCATCGTCACCCCTCCCCCGCCAGCCGCATTGGATCGGGAAGTGTGGGATCCTTCCGCGCAGCCGGTGGTGAGCGTCACGGATCAGCACGGCGCGCCGCTCGGCGGCGTGCCGGTGAGCGTGATGCTGGTCGGTGGAGGCGGCGTGCTGGAAGGGACCTCGCCGACGACGACGGGCGCGGACGGCTCCGCCGCGTTCGCCGACCTCGGCATTCAGGGCGTGGGGGTCCACGCCTTGACCTTCGTCGCCGGCGCCGCGGGGGCGGGGGCAACGGCACAGTCACCCGACATCCGCGTCGACCCGCTGCCGCCGGAGGCGAGCGTCGGTCGCTGGGACCCGCCGGTCGACTGGGACATCGTACCGCTGCACATGCACCTGTTGCCCACCGGAAAGGTCCTCGCCTGGGGCAAGCTCGAGCAGGACGGCAGCATGGGCAACCCGCGGCTGTGGGACCCGGTCTTCGGCCCGCCGACCACGGCGATCACCGTTCGCAACGATACGATGCTGTTCTGCGCCGGCCACGCGTTCATGGCGGATGGCCGGCTCATGGTTTCGGGCGGCCACAAGGCGGACGACCAGGGGCTCGACGTGACCAACATCTTCAACCCGGTCACCGAGACCTGGGTGCAGGGGCTGCCCAAAATGGCCAGAGGCCGCTGGTATCCCACGGTCACGACGCTGGCAGACGGCCGCATGGTCACCGTGGCGGGGCGCGATACCCTGCACGGGCTCGCCGCGCTGGTCGGCGTCCCCGAGGTCTGGGAGAACGGCGCCTGGGTCCGGCTCCCGGGGGCAGACCGGAAGTTCCCTTACTACCCGCGCGACTTCCTCGCGCCGGACGGGCGGGTGTTCTACGCCGGTGAGATGGTGCAGTCGCGCTGGCTCGACGTCGATGCGGTCACGCCCCAGGGCCGAGGCGCCTGGACAGTGGGACCATCCCACCTATGGCCGTTTGAGCGGGACTACGGCTCCGCCGCGATGTACGAGGCAGGCAAGATCCTTTATGTCGGCGGCGGGGGAGACCCAAGCTCGAATCAGCCCCATTACGCCGACGCCTCGGAGCCCACGGCAACGGCGGAGACGATCGACCTCACCACGGCCTCGCCGCAGTGGCGGTCCACCGATGACATGCATTTCCCTCGCCGCCATCTGAACGCGACCATTCTCCCCGACGGGAAGGTGCTCGTGACCGGCGGCGTGAGCGCGGGCGGATTCAACACCCTCAGCTCAGCCGTCCACGCGGCCGAAATGTGGGATCCGACCACCGGTCACTGGACCGAGCTGGCCAGCGCCACGAAGGACCGCGGGTATCACTCGGTTGGGCTGCTCCTGCCTGATGCGACGGTGCTGGCCGGATCCGGCGGGGACGCGGAGGACCCAGGCAGTGGCGTGCCATTTCCCGCCGAGCGGAACCACGAGATCTTCCACCCGCCGTACCTCTTCAAGGGCGCCCGGCCCGTCATCACCAGCTCGCCAGGCGTCGTGGGCTACGGGCAGACCTTCACGGTCGCCTCGCCGAACGCCCGGCAGATCGTCGACGTGCGGTGGATCCGACTGGGCTCGGTAACCCACGCGTTCAACGCGAACCAGCGTGCGAATCGGCTCGCCTTTGCGACCGCCGATGGCCAGCTCACGATGACAAGCCCGGCGAGTCCCACCCTCGCGCCGCCGGGGCACTATCTGCTCTTCATTCTCAACCGCAACGGAGTTCCCTCCCAGGCGAAGGTGGTCAGAATCCAGTAGGACCGAGCACGGCGGGGTTCGCCGCGCCTTGGCAGGATGCGATCCTACAGCCCGGTGCCGGCCGTTGACCGGGCTTATCTCAATCTTGAGCGTGGCGGGAGATTCCGCGAAATGCCCGACGCGGCAAGCGAGGCCGCGACGAGCCGGCCCGAGTGAACGGCCTCCCTGACGACGTGTATCGCTTCATCCAGCATCACGTCGCCTCGGTCGAGCAACTGGTGGTGCTGTTACTGGCTCGTCGCTCGCCGGGACGAAGCTGGTCCGCCGAGGACATGGCGCGCGAACTCTATAGCCACCCTACCTCCATCGCGGGCCGCTTCCAGGCGCTGCTCGGCGCCGGTCTGTTGCGCGAAACTGGGTCGGGATACGGTGGCCAAGGTGGCGGTGGGACGCCGCCGGGGAACTCCCGCACTCGGCGATCTCCGCGACGCCTGGATTGCCTACATGGAGGACGCCACAACGCAGAGCCGTGCGAATCGGGGCTATGCCCGATCGACGATCGAACGCTACAAGACCAGCTTTGCCGGATTGTTCGAGTACCTTGGGGCTCAGCGCGCCGAGCCTGCCGTCGCCAGGCCGCGATGGATGGCCCGCCGTCGAAGCCAAACGAAGGCGATGCCGAGCACGAGACCGAAGATCAGGTGGCCCATCAGGCTCCCCATCGCCACCGGCCGCATGGCAGCCATCCTGAGCGGCGCGAGGATGGGCATGCCGAGCATCAGGGGCATCAGGATAAGTCCGCCGAGAATCCACCACCCGAACCCGTAGAGGGCCCCCCACCCCGCACCGGCCCCGATCCGATCCGCCGTCGCACCGCCCAAGAGCCGGCCGAAGACCCCACCGATGACCGCGCTGTTGAACAGATGATACAGCCACCCGACCGCCACGCTATCGGATTTCACCACCATCGCCACCATCATCATCATCGGCACCTGTCGCCCATCCGGAGTGGGGGCGATCATCATCTGCATCATGATGCCGAAGATGACCCCTGCAATGAGGCCGGCGACGACGCCGGCAGGCACGTTGTTCCGCATCGTGGATGTGACCTCCGCTCGAGTGTCGCGGCCCGTGCCGGTGCACGAGCCATACTACTCAGAGGAGGTCTTGCGGCACGAGAGCCGGATGGCTTTTCGGATCAACCGCTGGAGATGAGTCGAGATGGATGAATCTCTTGACCTGGTGGTGCACGGACCCGGTGCCCGCGAGTCGCGAGGTGGCGCTTCAGAAGGCCGGCATCGTTACATATCACGGTACGGCCCGGTTCACCGGCGAGGACCGCCTCGCGGTCGCGGGTCGCGAGCTCGAGGCGCGCCACTTCGTGAGTCGCCAGTGGGGCGGAACCCAAGCGGCTCGACATCCCAGGCGAGGAACACCTGCGGACGAGCACTGACTTCCTCGAGCTCGACCAGCTCCCCAAGCGGATTGCGCTCGTCGGGGCGGGCTACATCGGGTTCGAGTTCGCGCACCTTGCGCGGCGCGCGGGCACCGAGGTCGTGATACTTGGCCGCGACAGAGCGCTCGCTCAGTTCGACCAGGACTTGGTACAGCGACTCGTGACACACACCCGGACACTCGGCGTGGACGTGCGGTTGAACGCGCCCGCCACGGCGATCGAAGCCTGCGGCGATGGCTATAGGGTGCACTTTTGCGGACCGAGCGGCGAGGATGCACTTGACGCCGACCTCGTGGTGCACGCCGCCGGTCGCGTGCCGAAGACGAGGGAGCTCGACCTCGGCACGGCGAAGGTGAGGACGGACGCAGTGGGTGCGGTGGAGGTTAACGAATACCTGCAAAGCGTCTCGAACCCGAGGGTCTACGCCGCGGGCGACGCCACACTGCCGCCCGGATCACTGCCGCTCACGCCCGTGGGCGCCTACGAGGGCTTGGTCGTCGCGTCGAATCTCCTGCACGGCAATCAGACGAAGCCGGACTACCGCGGCATCCCGAGCGTCGTCTTCACGATCCCGCCGCTCGCGGGTGTTGGGCCTACGGAAGCGGAGGCACGGGCGCTGCAGATCGATATTCGGGTACGGATGGAGGACCCATCGCAGTGGTACTCGAACCGCCGGGTGAACCAGAGCTGCGCGATGTTCAAGACCATCGTCGAGACCGGGAGCGACCGCGTTTGTCGGCGCGCACCTCCTGGCCCCTACGCGGAGGAGGTTATCAATCTGTTCGCGCTCGCCATTCGACGGGGCCTCGCGGCAACGGACCTCAAGCACCAGATCTACGCCTATCCGACCAGCGGGTCGGAGGTGCCGTACATGTTGTGACGTCCCGCGGAACGGGCCACCCCGCGGTTTTGAAGACCGGCCCAGGCACGATCCGTCCCCAGGCTCAGGAAGGTAACACCGCCACCGCATCGATCTCGACCCGCGCCCCGCGCGGGAGCGCGGCCACGGCCACGGTGGAGCGGGCCGGCCGGTGATCCCCGAACACCTTGGCGTACACCGTGTTCATGGCGGCGAAGTCGGCCATGTCCACCAGGTACACGGTGGTCTTGACCACGGTCGAGAGGTCGAGCCGCTCCGCCTCGAGGATGGCGCGGATATTGGCGAGGACGCGCTCGGTCTGTTCCGAGATGCCGCCGTCCACCAGCTCGCCGGTGGCGGGATCGAACCCCACCTGGCCCGCGGTGAACAGCAGCCCGTTGGCGCGGGTGGCCTGGCTGTAGGGCCCGATGGCGCGGGGCGCGTTGGGCGTCGAGACGAAGCCGATCGACATCAGAACAGCCCCTCGATGGTGCCGTCGGGGTGGACCCGGATGGCCTCGGCGGACGGCGTCTTGCTGAGCCCGGGCATGGTCATGATCTCCCCGGCGAGGGCGACCACGAAACCGGCGCCCGCCGACGGGTACACGTCGCGAATGGTGAGTCGAAAGCCGCTCGGCCGCCCCAGCTTGCTGGCGTCGTCGCTGAAGCTGTACTGGGTCTTGGCCATGCAGACGGGCGTGGCGGCGAGGCCCATGGCCTCGCACTGCGCGAGGTTCTTGTCGGCGGTGGCGGTGTAGTCCACGCCATCGGCCCCGTAGATCTGCGTGGCGATGGCCTCGATCTTGGCCTTGATCGGCAGGTTGGCGTCGTAGATCGGCTTGAACGCGGCCTTGCCCTCGTCGAGCAGCGCGAGCACCTCCTTGGCCACCGCCTCGCCCCCCTCCCCGCCCTTGGCCCACACGTCGCTCAGCGCGGCCCGGGCGTTCCAGCCTTTCGCAGCCTGCAGCACGGCGTCGATCTCGTCCGGCGTATCCGAGGTGAACCGGTTGAGGGCGACCACGACCGGGACGCCGAACTTCTGCACGTTCTTCACGTGCGCCTCGAGGTTCACCATGCCGCGCTTGAGCGCGGCCACGTCGGGCGTGCCCAGGGCGTCCTTCTTGACGCCCCCGTGCATCTTGAGGGCCCGAATCGTGGCCACCACGACGGCGGCCTCGGGCTTGAGGTTGCCGAAGCGGCACTTGATGTCGAAGAACTTCTCCGCGCCCAGGTCGGCCCCGAAGCCGGCCTCGGTGAGCACGATGTCGCCCAGCGACAGGCCGAGCCGGGTGGCGACCAGCGAGTTGCAGCCGTGGGCGATGTTGCCGAACGGCCCGGCGTGCACCAGCGCCGGCCCGCCCTCGAGCGTCTGCACCAGGTTGGGCAGGATCGCGTCCTTGAGCAGCAGCGTCATGGCGCCCGCGGCCTTGAGCTCGCCGGCGGTGACCGGCTTCCGATCGCGCGTGAGGCCGACGATGATGCGGCTGATGCGCGCCTCGAGATCCGAGAGGTCGCTCGCGAGCGCGAGAATCGCCATGATCTCGCTGCCAGGGACGATGACGAAGCGGTCCTCCCGTACCGGTCCTGCGTTGATGCCGCCGAGGCTGATCACGATCGACCGGAGCGCGCGGTCGTTCATGTCGATGGTGCGGGGCCAGGTGATCCGGCGTGGATCGATGTTGAGCGCGTTACCCTGGTGGAGATGGTTGTCCAGCATCGCCGACAGCAGGTTGTGCGCCGACGTGATGGCGTGAAAGTCACCGGTGAAGTGCAGGTTGATCTCGTCCATCGGCACGACCTGCGCATAGCCTCCGCCCGCCGCCCCGCCCTTCACGCCGAACACGGGTCCGAGCGACGGCTCGCGGATGGCGACGACGACCTTCTTGCCCAGCCGGCGGAGCGCCTGGCTCACGCCTACGGTGACGGTGCTCTTCCCCTCGCCGGCCGGGGTCGGATTGATGCCCGTGACCAGTACCAGCCGGCCCGTGGGCTTGGCCCGCGCGACCACCTCGGCGCTGATCTTGGCCTTGTAGCGGCCGTAGGGCAGGATGTCGTCGGGGCCGAGCCCGAGCTCCGCCGCGACGTCCTGGATGGGCCGCATCTTCGCAGCCTGCGCGATCGCGATATCGGAAGGGACGGTCGTCACCGATGCGGCTCCCACGGCTAGGGGGTTCACCATCCAAAGACGCGCGCCGCGTTGGCGGCGGTGGCGGCGATCAGCTCCTCGACCGGCAAGCCTCGGACGGCCGCGATCCGCTCGGCGGTGTGGCGCACGAATGCCGGCTCGTTGCGCTTGCCGCGGTGCGGCACCGGCGCCAGGTACGGTCCGTCGGTTTCCACCAGGATGCGGTCGAGCGGGGTCTCGAGGATGGCGTGGTCGAGACGCCAGTTCTTGAAGGTCACCATCCCGCTGAACGACACATAGTGGCGGAGGTCCAGCCCTGCCCGCAAGAGCCCGGGCCCGCTGCTGAACGAATGCAGGATGGCGGGCACCTCGGCGTGTGCGCGCAGCACGGCGGCGATGTCGTCGTCCGCCTCGCGCGCGTGGATGACCGCGGCCTTCCCGGCCTCGTGCGCCAAGGCGAGCTGGGCCTCGAACGCGGCCCGCTGGGCCTCGCGAGGCGAGTGGTCGTAATGGTAGTCGAGCCCCATCTCGCCGGCGGCGACCACCTCGGGCCGGCGCAGGGTCTCCCGCAGCCACGCCGCCGCGCCATCGGACCAGCTGCTCGCGTCATGGGGGTGGACTCCCACGGCCACCCGGATGCGGGACTCCACTGCCGCCAGGGCCAGGGCTCGTTCGGCGGCCGCGCGGCTCTCGCCGATCGCGACTATCCGGGATACCCCACCGGCCCATGCCCGGGCCAGGACCTCGGCGCGGTCCGGGTTGTAGGCGGGGTCGGCGAGATGGCAGTGGGTGTCGATGAGCATGGAGAACGATCCCGGTCGGCGGCCCTCCGGGAGTCACCCTGAGCACAGCGAAGGGGGCATGCGTCGGCTCATGCCCCCTTCGCTGTGCTCAGGGTGACTCTGGAGGTAGCCCCCGCTCACCCCACGGGCGCCGTCTTGCGCCCGCCCCCGGTCACGGGGGGCGCCGGCGCGGCCGCCGGAGCTAAATGCCCCTTGGCGAGTTGCCCCGGCCACCGCTTCTCGATGGCCATGAGCACCGGCGACGCGATATAGATGGAAGAGAACGTTCCGGTGAACACACCGAAGAACATGACCAGGGCGAACGGCCGGATGACCTCGCCGCCGAAGATGGTCAGCGCCAGCAGCGAGGACAGCGTGGTCCCGTGGGTCAGCACGCTGCGCGGCAGGGTCTCGTTGATCGAGCGGTTGAGGATCTGCTCGAAGGTTTCCTTCTTGTGCTTCTTGAGGTTCTCGCGCACCCGATCGAAGATGATGATCGTGTCGTTGAGCGAGTAGCCCACCATCGACAGGACCGCCGCCACCACCGTCAGGCTGACCTCGAGCCGCATCATGGCGATAAACGCGATCGTGGCGACGATGTCGTGCGCCGTGGCGATGACCGCGGCGAGCCCGAACCGCCACTCGAACCGGTACGCCAGATAGGCCAGTACCGCGAAGAACGAGAGGAACACCGCCAGGAACGCCTTGGTGCGGAGCTCGCCGCCGACCTTGGGACCGACCGCCTCGGTGCGGGTGATGGTGAAGTTGCCGGCACCGAGCACCCTCGTGAGCGCACCGCGCACGGCGTCGGCGGTGGCCTGGGTGTCGTTGGCGTCGGTGCCGGGCTTGGCCACCCGGGCGCGCACCACGAACTCGTTGGCCGCCCCGAAATTCTGGATCTCGGCGCCGTGGATGCCCTCGCGGTCGAGTCCCGACCGGACCGCGGCCACGTCCACCTTGCCTTTGCTCTCCACCTGGATCAGCGTGCCGCCGGTGAACTCGATGCTGTAGTTGAGCCCGTGGATCAGCAGGAGCAGCACGCCGGGCAGGATGAACAGGGCCGTCGCGGCGTAGGCCCAGCGCCGGACCGCGATGAAGTCGTACTTGGCGTGCGCGAAGAGTCGCAGCATGTCAGATGCTCAGGGTTGCCATGGCCGGCCGCCGCTGCAGCCAGATCATGAAGAAGGTGCGGGTGACGAACACCGCCGTGATCATCGAGGCGATGATGCCCATGATGAGCGTGACCGCGAAGCCCTTGACCGGCCCTGTGCCGAACTGGAACAGGAACAGCGCCGTCAGCACCGTGGCCACGTTCGAGTCGATGATGGCGTTCATGGCGTGCTTGAACCCCTCGTCCACCGACAGGCGCACGGTCTTGCCGTGGAGCAGCTCCTCGCGGATCCGCTCGAAAATCAGCACGTTGGCGTCCACCGCGATGCCGACGGAGAGCACGATGCCGGCGAGGCCTGGGAGCGTCAGCGTGGCGTCGATCATCGAGAGCCCGCCGAGCGTGAACAGGATGTAGAGCGCCAGGGCGAGCACGGCCAGGACGCCGCTCAAGCGGTAGAACACCAGCATGATCAGGATGACGAGGGCCGTGCCGACGACCCCGGCCGTGATCCCGCCCCGGATCGAGTCCGCCCCGAGGCTCGGGCCCACCTGCCGTTCCTCCACGATCTTGAGCGGGATCGGCAGCGCGCCCGCCTTGAGCGTGAGCGCCAGGTCCTGGGCCTCCTGGAGGCTCTTGTTGCCCAGGGTGATCTGGCCGTTGCGGCCGATGCGGCTCTGGATCACCGGCGGGCGCCCCTGCACCCGGCCGTCGAGCAGGATGGCCATGAAGTCGCCCACGTGACGCCCGGTCTCATCGCCGAACTTGCGTCCGCCCGCGCGGTCGAGCTGGAAGGTGACGATGGCGCCCTGGGTGAGCTGGTCGATGGTGGCCTGGGCATCCTCGAGGTTGCTGCCGGTGACGATGGGCCGGTCGTCGAGCACATAGAGGAAGCGGTACGGCTGCACGCCGATGCTGGTGGGCGCCGACGACCAGCGCAGCACCAGGCCGCGCGGCAGCTGCCGCGCGACCGCGGGGATGTTGAGCAGGCTGTCCACCCGCGGGAACGCCGGCTCGGGCACGACGTACTCGCCCGGCGTATTGGTGCCCGCCACCTGCCCCGCCGGCTGGATGAGGCCGGCCAGGATCCCGCCGCTGGTCGGCGCGGCGGAATCGGCGGCGGTGCTGTCCTTGGCCGCCGTCT
>JBOHSB010000098.1:0-3389 GCA_050733015.1 Gemmatimonadales bacterium | reverse complement strand
CCGCGGCGCACCTCGCTTGAGCACACCCAGCGGCACTGTTACCACCACGTGCGAGCCGTCCTCGGAGGCACCGTCCACGCCGCGCACCCGCACACCACCCGCCGAACGGGTGATCTCGGCCACGTCGACGCCCAGGCGCAGGTCAACGCCGGCCGCCATCGCTTCCACCAGGCGGCGGTAACCCCCTACGGGCACATCGCCGAAGTAGTGCCCCTCGTATTCCATCTCGTTCCACATCCAGCGCAGCGACTGGCGCTCGGCGAGGTCGGCTGACTCGCCCTCAACCAGCGCGTGCAGCCCCTGGCGCGCTCGCCGCGCCGGACCCGGCGCCAGGCCGGACCCGGCCACGAATGCTTCGATCCCATCGGCGGCCGACGCATCAGGCCCGAGTTCGGCCAGAAGCCGGCCTCTCGCCTGAGGGAAGTCTTCCAGCTGCAGGCTGATATTCGTCTCGACCTCGGCGGCCGACAGCCGTCGTCCCTCGGCGCAGTCAAAGCCGGCCAGTTCAGGCAGCGGGTTCGCGCCGCGACAGCGGACGCCGGCCTGATCGGCGAAGGCGCGCATCGGGTTCCCGACGGGCGTGTGTATCCACGACCCGCCCAGATCGACCATGGAGCCGGCCAGGTTGACCGTGTGCAGCCGGCCGCCGATCCGATCGCGGGCCTCCACCACGACGCACTCGACCCCGCCATGGGTCAGGGCGCTGGCGACCGTCAGTCCAGCGATTCCCGCTCCGATTACGACCACACGCTCGACCGGCCCCGCCACTGCGGCGGGTACGTCGGCCTGCCCGTCGCCGAAACTCTCAGCCGTCAACCCGGGCACCCCCCATCGGCAAAGCGGTCTATGCTATCGCTGACGCATCCGCGGCGGCCGTTCGGCCCAATCTATGACGGCCACCGCGGAGCGTCGCGCCCCCCCGCCCGCCGTCTACGGGCGGATCTCGTAGACGATGTTGAAGGGCGTCTCGGCCGCCCGGCGGAATCCGGTGTAGCCGGCGTCGGCGGCGAGCTTCCTGATCGATTCCTCGCCGGCCTGAGCCCCGAGGGAGTAACCGCCGTCCTGGGACAGCGCGTTCGGGACGCACAGGAAGGTGGAGAACGAGTAGTAGACCCGTCCGACCGGGTTGAGGTTGTCGGTGACGCTGTTGCCCGCAAAGGGCTCGACCACCATCCAGGTGCCGTCCGGCGCGAGCATCTCCCGGATGTGCCGGGCCGCGCCGAGCGGGTCACCCATGTCGTGCAGGCTGTCGAAGGTGGTCACCAGGTCGTACGGGCCGCCGTTGAAGGTCTGCGCCGACGCCACCTCGAATTTCACCTGGGCGGCCAGGCCCGCGTCAGCGGTACGCTTTCGCGCCTGGATGATCGACTCCTCGTGGTAGTCCGAGCCGGTGAAGCGCGACTTGCCGAACGCGCGTGCCATCAGCGTCGTCGACGCGCCGTGGCCGCACCCGACGTCGGCGACCGCCGCGCCCGCGTTGAGCTTAGCCTCGACGCCATCGAGGGCCGGGAGCCAGCTGGCGACCAGGTTGGCGGCGTACCCAGGCCGGAAGAAGCGCTCGCAACCCGAGAACACCTCGCCGTCGTGCTCGTGCCAGCCGACGCCCGCACCCGTGCGGAACGCCTCGACGACCTTCTGCCCCGCCCGGAGCGCGCCGAGCGCGAGCTCGAATGCGCCGGGCGCGAAAACGGCCCCGTCCGGGTCGGTCAGCGCGAAGGCCTGCTCCGGTGTCAGGGAGTAGCTCCCGGTCTGCGGGTCGTATTCCACGTAGCCGCCAGCCGCCTGGCCGCGGAGCCATTCATCGACATACCGGGTGGCGGTGCCGGTGTGCTCGGCGAGCTCACAGGGCAGCATCGGCTGCCCGGCGAGCGCATGGTAGAAGCCGAGACGGTCGCCGACGAGCACGTTGCCGGCGGCCATCGTCGCGCCGAGGTCTCCTACGAACCTGTTCAGGAAGTCGGTCAGCTTGTCATGGTCGATTGCCATTGTTCCTCCGTTGAGCGGCATGATGTATTCGGCCTGACTCCAAGAGGTATGCCGCCGGGCGGCGGCCAGGCATCGGTAGCCGCTACCGAGGTCAGCCGGCCGGCTACCGGTTCTCGGCGTCGAGGACACCCAGTTCGGCCGCGCAGGCAGCGGCCTCACGGCGGCTGGCCGCGCCGAGCTTGGCCAGCACGGCCGCGACGTGGCTGTCGACCGTGCGTACCGAAACCACCAGCTGGCTGGCGATCTGGGCGTTCGTGTAACCCATGCCGAGCAGGCGCAGCACCTCGACCTGGCGGGCCGTCAGTCCCGCGGGATTGACCCTCGTCTCGCCCCGCGGCCCGCGCGGAATACGGGGCGTGCCGAGCGCGCGCAGGCGCCCGCGGACCAGGGTGGCCAGCGGGGTGGCGCCCAGCTCATCCAGCATCCCCAGCGCGGCCAGCAGGTCGCCTGGTTCCGGGCTGTCCGCCAGCGCCGCGGCGTGCTCGTACGGGCATCCGGCGGCTTCCCAGAGCTCGGCGGCTTCCCGCCACCGGCCTGCCGCCTGCAGCGCGTAGGGGTGGCCGGAGCCCGTCTCGGCGGGCTGTCCCGCCTTGACCAGCCAGTAGCCGAGTTCGGCCTGATGTACCCGGGCACCGAGCCGCCTGGCTTCGGCGTAGACCGGCGTGGCGATGTCGCGCACCCGGGCATGGTCGCCGCGGAGCCAGGCATCCTCTGCGCGCGCGGCCGCGGCCGGCCCCAGCCGCTGCAGCTCGTCGATCTGCACCGCCAGCTTCCACGCCGACGAGAGCAACCGGGCGGCCCGCGGCTGCCCGCGCCGGACCTGCACCCAGCCGAGCACGATCAGCGCCGGGCACCTCGCCGGGAGGAACGCGTCGACCACGGCTTCGGCCGCGCGAACCGCCTCGTCCCACGAGCCCCGCGCGAAGTCCAGCCGCGCCCGCGCCACCTGCATGTACGAGAGGATGCCGAAGAACTCCGTCTCCTCGGCGAGTTTCATGGCCGCCGTCAGGTAACGCTCGGCCTCGTCGAGGCGGAACCAGTCGAGCAGGTTCCAGACCAGGCCCACATAAGCACGGCAGGCGTCCTCGACGTCCCCCGCCTCCAGGGCCACCCGGAGAGCCTCATCCAGCAGGGGCTGACCAGCAGGATCGCCGAGCGCCCAGCGGGAGATGCCGATGTTGGTCAGGGCGTGCGCCGTGACCGCCGCATCGCCCACCTCGCGGGCAAGCGCCACGGTGCGCTCGCCGTGCTCGATGCTCTCGGCGAAGCGGTAAGCGAGCATGCAGAGCTGGGATTCATTGCTCAGGGCGAGCGCGAGCAGCCGGCGGTCACCGGCCCGCTCCAGCACGCTGATCGCCTCCCGGCTGGCCTGCTCGGCGTTCGCGCGGTTGCCTGCCATCCAC
>JBOHSB010000097.1:0-4147 GCA_050733015.1 Gemmatimonadales bacterium | reverse complement strand
GCAACCTGGTCTGCCCTGCCTCCTACGACCTGGGCGAGGACCTCCGGTTCGTGGCCATCTCTGTCACCGAGGGCGAGGACAAGCCGCTCAAGTATCCCACGATTTTCAACAGCGCGGACGTGGCCCTCGTGACCAAGCTCGATCTCGCCGAGGCGGTCGACTTCGACCGCGCCGCCGCCGATGCCAACATCCAGGCCGTGCGGCCGGGGATGGAGGTGGTCCGCCTTTCGGCCCGGAGCGGCGAGGGGATGGACCAGTTCCTGGCCCTGCTCGAGCGCCACCTGGCCGAGACCCGGGCCGCGCGGGTCGCGGGCAGCGCGTCATGACCAGCCTCGCCGTCATCGTCGCGCTGGGGTTCTTCCTCGGCATGCGACACGCGACCGACCCGGACCACGTGATCGCGGTGAGCACCATCGTCGCCCGCCACCGGCGGCCGCGGCACGCCGCGCTGATCGGGATCGCGTGGGGCATCGGCCACACGCTGACCATCCTGGCCGTGGGCGGCGGCATCATCCTCCTGGGCTGGGTCATTCCCGCGCGTGTGGGCCTGTCGCTCGAGTTCTCCGTCGGCGTGATGCTGATGGTGCTGGGCGCCCTCACGCTCAAGGGTGTGCTCCATCGCGTCAGCGAAGGCGTCGCGCAGGCGAGCGGCGACGACGGCGTGACCCACTCGCATCCGCACCGCCATGGCGACTACATCCACAGCCACCAGCATCACCACCAGCCGGACACGCACCCCCACACCGCCGAGGTGACGCCGCTCGCCCGGCTCGACCGCTGGCTCGGCGGCATGCGGTTGTATCAGCTCGCCCGGCCGCTCGTCGTGGGCCTGGTCCACGGGCTCGCGGGGTCGGCGGCGGTGGCGCTGCTGGTGCTCGCGGCCATCGGGAACAGCTGGTGGGCGGTGGTCTACCTGCTGGTGTTCGGTCTGGGGACGGTGGTGGGGATGATGCTGGTCACCGCGGTGGTAGCCTGGCCGTTCGCGTACGCGGCCGGGCGGCTGGATGGCTGGCAGCGAGGCCTCCGGGTGGCGTCGGGCGTCATCAGCCTCGGGTTCGGCCTGGCGCTCGCGTATCGCATGGGCGTGACCAACGGGCTGTTCGGACCCAATCCGACCTGGACGCCGCGGTAGTCTTCATCCCGAGGTAGTCTTCATCCCGAGGTAGTCTTCATCCCGAGCGCAGCGAGGGACCTGCTCCACCTGGCTCGTGCCATTCGTGGGCAAGGTCCCTCGCGGCGCTGGGGATGAGGAGGGCGTCACTCCCCGTACGGCACCCAGATGTTCTTCACCTGCGTCGCCTGCTCCAGGAACTCCTCGCCCTCGCCTTCGCGCGCATCGGCCCAGTCGCGCTCCCGGCCGTGGTCCACCCAAGTCCGCTTCATGTTGCCCGAGGACAGCCGCTCCACCTCCGCGCCGCCCTCGGCGGTGCCGAAGTACCACATGCCGTCCACGTCGTCGTGCGCCGCGAGCACCGGCGCGAGCTCTCCGGGAACGCCGGTCACGATGTTCACCACCCCGCCCGGCAGGTCGGAGGTATCGAGCACCTGGTACAGGTCCGTCGCGGGAAGCGGAGCGCGGGACGACGGCACCGCGACGACCGTGTTCCCCATCGCGATCGCCGGGAGCACCACCGACACGAACCCCAGCAGCGCCGGCCCCTCCGGACAGACCATGCCGAGCACGCCGATCGGCTCGGGCATCGCGAGGGTCACGTTGCGGAAGGGCGTGTGATGGACCAGGCCGTCGTACTTGTCGGCCCAGGCGGCGTAGGTGTAGATCCGCTCGATCGCGCGCGCCACCTCGTGCTCCGCGCTGGACTCGTCGCCGGTGAGCGACGCGATGCGAGAGGCGAACTCGTCGTCCCGCGCGGCTAGATTCTCCGCGATGTAGTACAGCACCTGTGCCCGGTTGTGCGCCGTGGCGCGAGCCCATCCCGCCGCCTTCCGCGCGGCCTCCACGGCGTTCCGCACGTCCTTCCGGTTGCCTTGCCCCACCTCGCCGATCCGCCGCCCCGCCGCATCGAGCACCGCCAGGCTGTAGCCGGAGTCCGGCCGCGCCTGCTTCCCGCCGATGTAGAGCTTGGGCGTCCGGTCGATCGCGGGGACAACCGGACGGTCAGACGGTCGGACGGTCGGACGGTCAGAGGCGTCACGGGCGATCCGCTTCTCCGAGTGCCGGCTCGCCCTTTCGCCCTTTCGCCCTTTCGCCTTATCGCCCGTACTGACCGTCTGACCGTCTGACCGTCTGACCGTCTGACCGTCCGTCCACCTCACATACTCCCTCAGCCCTTCCCGCCCCCCCTCCCGCCCGAACCCGCTCTCGCGATAGCCGCCGAAGCCGCTCGCCGCGTCGAACACGTTGGTACAGTTGATCCAGACCGTTCCGGCCTGAAGCTGCGGCGCCACGTCCAGCGCGAGGTTGATGTTCTCGGTCCAGAGGCTGGCCGCGAGACCGTAGCGGGTGTTGTTGGCCAGCTCGACTGCCTCGACCGGCGTGCGGAAGGTCATCAGGACCACTACGGGTCCGAAGATCTCCACCTGCGCGATGGTCGCGGCCGGCGCCACCTCGGTGAACAGCGTCGGCGGGTAGAACCAGCCGTCCTTCGGGCAGCTCCAGGACGGCTGCCACAGCTCGGCCCCTTCCTCCTGTCCGCGCCGGACCAGCTCCTGGATCTTCTGCAGCTGGACCGGCGCAATGATGGCGCCCATGTCCACCGCCTTGTCCAGTGGATCGCCCACGCGGAGGGTCTCCATGCGGCCCTTGAGCTTGGCGACCAGCCGTTCGGCCACGCCCTCCTGCACCAGGATCCGCGACCCGGCGCAGCAGACCTGGCCCTGGTTGAACCAGATCGCGTCGACCACGCCCTCGACCACGCTGTCGAGGTCGGCATCGGGAAAGACGATGAACGGCGATTTCCCGCCCAGCTCGAGGGAGAGCTTCTTGCCGCTTCCCGCCGTCGCGGTCCGAATGAGCCGTCCGACCTCGGTGGAGCCGGTGAAGGCGATCTTGTCCACGTCCGGGTGGCCCACGATGGCCTCGCCGGTCCGGCCGTCCCCGGTGACGATGTTCACCACGCCGGCCGGCAGCCCTACCTCCTGGCACAGCTCGGCGAAGCGGAGTGCCGTGAGCGAGGTGAACTCCGCCGGCTTGAGCACCACCGTGTTCCCCATCGCGAGCGCCGGCGCGATCTTCCAGGCCAGCATCAGGAGCGGGAAGTTCCACGGGATGATCTGCCCGATCACGCCGACCGGCTCCCGCCCGGGCAGCTCGCGCGCCATGAGCTGGGCCCAGCCGGCGTGATGGTAGAAGTGCCGCGCCACCAGCGGTACGTCGATGTCCCGGGATTCGCGGATCGGCTTGCCGTTGTCGAGCGATTCGAGCACGGCGAACAGCCGGCTCTGCTTCTGGATCTGGCGCGCCACGGCGTAGAGGTACCGGGCCCGGCCGTGGCCCCCGAGCGCCCACCAGCCCGGCTGGGCGGCGCGGGCCGCCCGCACCGCGCGATCCACGTCCGCCGCCCCCGCCTGGGTCAGGCGCGCGAGCGGCCTGGCGGTGGCCGGGTTGAGGGTCTCGAAGGTCTCGCCCCCCACCGGCGTCCATTTGCCCCCGACGAACAGCCCGAAGCGGCGGCCGTGCTGGTCCAGCCACGCGTGGGCGGGAGCCACCGCCTCGGGGGCCGGCCCGTAGGCCATGCTGTCGAAAATTTCGGGAATCGATGCCATTGGTGACCTCACGAGCTCCTTCATCCCGAGCGAAGCGAGGGACCTGCTCACCCAGAGTTCGAACTCGGCCCCGCCAGGTCCCTCGCTCCGCTCGGGATGAAGAGCCCTACCCCGCCGGATGCCGGTGCGCCGCCGAATACCGCCCGGTCACGAAGTGCTCCAGCTGACGCTCGATGTCGGTCAGCAGCGAGCTGGCTCCGAAGCGGAACAGGTTGGGACGGAGCCAGCGGTCCCCCAGCTCGTCCTTGATCAGCGTCAGCCAGTCCAGCGACTCCTTCGCGGCCCGGATGCCGCCGGCCGGCTTGAGTCCGACCAGGTGGCCGGTCCGCTCGCGGTAGTCGCGGATGGCGCGCGCCATCACCAGCCCCACCGGCAGCGTGGCGTTGACGGTTTCCTTCCCGGTGGAGGTCTTGATGAAGTCGGC
>JBOHSB010000096.1:0-13583 GCA_050733015.1 Gemmatimonadales bacterium | reverse complement strand
GGCGGGTGAAGGCGGCGGCCGACTCGATCGCCGCCGGCACGCTGCTCCCGGCGGCCCGAGCCGTTTCCATGAATCGGCCGGCCCCGCCGTGAGCCGATCAGGCGGCACCGAAGGCGCGGTGCGGCTCGCCGACATCGTCGAGTACCTGGACGAGTATCTCCGCGTCCGTGACGTGCCCGACGAGCGCAATGCGGTCAACGGACTCCAGGTCGAAAATCAGGGGCTGTGCGGTGGCATCGTCGCCGCGGTCGACGCGTCGCAGGCGACCATCGACGGGGTGATCGCCGAGGGGCCGGGCCGTGGGGGCGCCGCGCCCCTGCTGCTGGTCCATCACGGGCTGTTCTGGGACGGCAACGTCCCCCTCACCGGCCGGCGCTATCGCCGGGTCGCAGCCCTGCTCGAGCATGACATCGCGCTCTATTCGGCGCACATCCCGCTGGACCTGCATCCCACGGTGGGCAACAACGTCGTGCTCGCCGAGCGCCTCGGCCTAGCGGTCGAGGGCTGGTTCGGCGAGTACAAGGGCGTGCCGATCGGCGTGTGGGGACACGCGCCCGCCCGCCTGGCCTCGCGCGACGCGCTGGTCTCGGAGGTGAACCACGCGCTCGGGATCGCGACGGCCGGCGCGCGGCTGATTGCCGGCGGACCCGAGCGGGTCGCGCGCATCGGGATCATCACCGGCGGGGCGGGGAACATGATCGGGGCGGCTCACGACGCCGGGCTCGATACGTACATCACGGGCGAAGGGGCGCATTACACCTACTTCGACGCGGTCGAGTGGGGTCTCAACGTGATCTTCGCCGGCCACTACGCGACCGAGACGCTCGGCGTTCAAGCTCTGGCGTCCCATCTGGCCGAGCGGTTCGATCTCGACTGGGAGTTCCACGACCACCCCACCGGCCTGTGAGCGCTCCGCCGGCCCTCGCGATGCGGGGAATCGTCAAACGCTTCGGCTCCGTGCAGGCGCTGCGCGGGGCCGATTTCGCGCTGGCGCCGGGCGAGCTGCACGCGCTGCTGGGCGAGAACGGTGCCGGCAAGACGACCCTGATGCACGTGGCGTTCGGCCTGGTTCGCCCCGACGCTGGAGAGATCGCGGTGGCCGGCGTGCCGCGCGCGGTGGGCTCGCCGCGCGTCGCTCGCCGCCTCGGGATCGGCATGGTGCACCAGCATTTCACCTCCGTTCCCGCCTTGACCGTGGCTGAGAACGTGGCCCTGGCGGCGGGCTGGCCGGTGGCGCCGGCGACGCTCCGCGGCCGGGTGCGGGCGGTCGCCGAGGGGTTCGGGCTGCCGCTGGATCCGGACGCGCGCGCCGGAGGGCTCTCGGTCGCGTTGAAGCAACGCCTCGAGATCGTCAAGGCGCTGGCATCCGATGCCCGCATCCTGCTGCTGGACGAGCCCACCGCGGTGCTCGCACCAGGGGAGGCCGACGAGCTGCTGCGGGTGGTACGCGGGTTCACCCAGGCGGGCGGTACGGCCGTGCTCATTACGCACAAGCTCGACGAGGCCCTCGGTACGGCGGACCGCGTGACGGTCCTGCGTCAGGGCTCAGTGGTGTTCGCCGGGCCGGTCGCCGGGCAGACGGCGGCTTCGCTCGCGGCGGCCATGGTGGGGGACGACGGCGCTGGGGAGGGGGCGCGCGAGGCGCCTCCGGTCGAGCCGGCGGCGAGCGCACCGGTCCTGGTCCGATTGGAGGAGCTCGAGGTGCCGCGGGAATCGGGCTATGGCATCGCAGTCCGGCGGGCCACGCTCAGCATCCAGGCCGGGGAGATCGTCGGGGTCGCCGCGGTCGAGGGAAACGGGCAGCGCGAGCTGCTGCGGGCCGTCGCCGGACGCCTGCAGCCGCTCAGGGGCCGCCGCGAAGTGGTGGGACCGGTGGCCTTCATTCCCGAGGATCGGACCACCGAGGGACTGATCCCCTCGCTGACGCTGACGGAGAACGTCGTCCTCGGCTCGCGGCACGACGATCCCTGGATTCGCCGCGGCCGGGTGGACTGGAAGGTGGCGCGGGACCGCACCGCCTCGCTCCTCCGCGAGTTCAGCGTGTCGGCCTCGGGACCGGACGCGCCGGCCGCGTCACTCAGTGGCGGCAACCAGCAGAAGGTCGTGGTCGGACGGGAGCTGGCCCGGCAGCCGCGGGTGGTGGTGGCCGAAAACCCCACCCGCGGTCTCGATCTTCGCGCCACCGAGGCCATTCACCGCCGGCTCCGCGAGGCGGCGGCGCACGGCGCGGCGGTGCTGGTGTACTCCAGCGATCTCGACGAGGTGCTCGCGCTCGCCGGCCGGCTCCTGGTCGCCGCCCGGGGCTCGATCAGCCCGGTGCCCGCGGGGTCCACCCGCGCGCGCATCGGCGAGCTCATGGTGACCGGTGGCCGCTAGAGCACCCCTGCTGGCGGTGCTGGTCGGACTCCTGCTGCTCACGGCGGGCCTCCAGCTCGCGGGGTACGACGCGATCGCCGCGCTGGGCGCGCTGTGGCGCGGTGCCTTCGGCTCGTGGTACGCGCTCAGCTCCGCGACCCTGGTCCGGGCGATTCCGCTCATCATCATCGGCCTGGGGATCGCGCTGGCCTTCCGGGGTGGTGCGCTCAATATCGGCGCCGAGGGGCAGTTCTACGCCGGCGCCATCGCGGCGACCTGGGTCGGGCTCCACGTCGCGGGTCGGCCCGCGGCCGTCGCCCTGCCGGCGGTGCTCGCGGCGGCGCTCCTCGCCGGCGCGGCGTGGGTCGTGGTGCCGGTGTGGCTGCAGCTTCGGTACGGCGTGCTGGAGGTCATCAGTACCCTGCTCCTCAACTTCGTGGCCGCATCGCTGGTCAGCCTGATGGTTCAGGGCCCACTGCAGGAATCGCGGCACATCTATCCCCAGAGCGATCCGATCGCGCTGACGGCACGGCTCCCGGCGCTGCCCGGCACGCGGCTTCACGCCGGACTGGTGCTCGCGCTGCTGGCCGCGGCCGCGCTCTGGTATGTCTTTGCGCGGACGCTCTGGGGCTTCCGGCTCCGAGCCGTGGGCGCCGGGCCCCGCGCCGCGGCCATCAGCGGCCAGATCGACGCGCGGCGCATGACCGCGGTGGCGTTGCTCGGATCCGGGGCGCTGGCGGGGCTGGCCGGAGGCATCGAGGTGAGCGGCGTGTCGTACGCGCTGTTCCAGAACCTGTCGCCGGGCTACGGCTTCACCGGCATCGCGGTGGCGCTGCTGGCGCGACTCCAGCCGCTCGGGGTCGTCGCGACGGGCCTCCTGTTCGGCGCTCTCGAGGCGGGCGCCGGCGCGATGCAGCGTGAGGCGGGCGTCCCCGCGGTCGCCGTCTACGTCGTGGAGGCCGTGGTGATCCTGGTGGTGCTGCTGGCCGACTCGGCGAACCGGCAGCGCATGGCGCGGGCGGCGGCGTGAGCGATCCCCTGGTGCTCATCGGCGGCTTCCTGGCCGCGTCGGTCAGGGTGGCCACGCCACTCCTGCTGGCCGCCACGGGCGAAACGCTCACCGAGCGATCGGGCGTCATCAATCTCGGGCTCGAGGGGATGATGCTCGCCGGTGCCCTGGCCGCGACGCTCGGCGCCTCGGCGGCGGGGCCGTGGACGGGACTCGCGCTGGCCGTGCTGGCGGGGATGGTGCTCGCCGCGGTCTTCGCGGCGGTCGCCATTGTGGCGCGAGCGGATCAGATCATCGCGGGCACGGCGATCACCCTGGCGGCGGTCGGGCTCACGGGGACGATCTACCGCGAGGCATACGGCACGGGCGGAGCGGGCCTCACGCTGCCGACACTGGCCCCCGTCGCGATCCCGGGCCTCAGCCGCCTTCCCCTGCTCGGTCCGGCGCTGTTCGCGCAGCCGGTGCCCACCTACCTCGCGTTGCTCGCGATTCCCGCGGCCTGGTGGTTCCTCTTCCGTACACGCGCGGGGCTCATGCTCCGCGCCACGGGTGAAGGCGCGGCCGAGGCTCGCGCCGCGGGGGTGCGGACCAAGGCGGTTCGCGCCGCGGCCACCCTGGTCGGTGGGGCCTTTGCCGGCCTCGGCGGGGCGACCTTGGTGCTGGCACAGGTCGGCACCTTCGCGGAGGGCATGACGGCGGGTCGGGGATACGTCGCCATCGCGATCGTGGTGCTGGGTCGCTGGCACCCGGTGGGCGTGGCCATCGCGGCACTGCTCTTCGGCGCGGCGACGGCCCTGCAGTTCGTCTTTCAGGCGATCGGCGTGGCGGTCCCATACCAGCTGTTCCTGATGTTGCCCTATGTCTTGACGCTGCTGGCGCTGGGCGGAGCGGTGGGCCGGGTACGCGCCCCGGCGGACCTGGGGAAGGGCTGAGACCTTTGAGGGCTCGCTCAGGCGGATCCGATCGCCTCCGGCGGGCCGGCCTTCGCGAGCTCCACGGCGAGCTCATCGCGCGCGCCCGCGATGAGGCTCCGGACCCGCTCCTTGAGCGCGGGCACGTCGGCAGGCGTGAGGCCGGCGGTGTCGATCGGCTCGAGCACCCGTACCACGGCGGTCGAGCGGCCGAAGCGCCAGTCGTGCTTGCGGAGTGCGGTGGCGGCGCCGTGCACCGCAAGCGGCAGGATCGGGACACCCGCGTCGATGGCCAGACGGAAGGCGCCGTCCTTGAACGGCAGCAGATCGGCGGTGGTGGACCGGGTGCCCTCCGGGAAGATCATCACGGAGACCCGGTTGGCGAGCGCCTCCCGGCATTGCGCGATGGCCTCGAGCGCGCTGGGCCCGAAGCCGCGCCGCACCGGGATGTCACCGGCGAGGCGCTGCATCCAGCCCAGGATCGGGATCCGGAACAGCTCCGCCTTGGTCAGCCACTTCATCTCCCACGGCAAGTGGCTGATGAGCAGGATGTCCACGAACGACTCGTGATTCGACACGACCACGTAGGGCCGGCGCGGATCCGCGGGCATCACCCCCGCGCGGCGAAACCGCCACAGCGGGTTCAGCGCGGCGGCCACCACGGGAATCTGCCGGAAGACATAGCCGACCAGGTAGCGGCCCGGGTCGAACGGAGCCGTCACCAGCCGCAGGACGGCCATGACCGGAAACCAGATCAGGATGCATAGGGCCAGCACCAGCCACGCCCAGACCGATACGATCGACTGCCAGACTCGCGACATGCGCCTCCGGAGGCGGCCGGGCCGCCGGTGTGCTGGCGCACAGCCCCGGGAGCCGGCGCCGGGTAACCTTAGCGCCTGCCGGGACGGACGGACAGGGGCGGTTTCCTCCACACAGCGTGATCTCTCATGGCGGCTCGTACTACCGACGACTCGGCGTCCGGGCCGGCCTTTCGACCGGAGGCGCCGGCTACGCCGACGTCGAGCGAAGAAGGTGGCTCGGTCGAGCACCCCGATCTCGCGAAGCTGGGCGAGGCGCTCCGCGACCGGGTCGAAGTGCGCTCGATCGCGATCACCGGCCTCCTCGTCCTGGCGGTCCTCTACACGCTGTACTTCGCCCGCGCGTTTCTCCTCCCGATCGTGCTGGCAGTGCTGCTGGACTTTCTGTTGAGCCCGGTGATCCGCACCCTCAAGCGGGCCCGGATTCCGGAGCCCGCTGGTGCCGCGCTCGTGATCCTCGCCCTGCTCGGCGCGATTGCGTGCGGCGCGTACAGCCTGGCGGACCCGGCGCGCGACTGGATGGCGAAGGCACCGGCGAGCCTGGCCAAGGTGCAGAGCCGGCTCCACGACTTGCGAAAGCCAGTCGAGCAGGTGACCAGGACGGCGGAGCAGGTGGAGGCGGCGACGGAGGTGGAGAAGTCCGGGCCCCAGGAAGTGGTCCTGCGTGGCCCCCGTTTGAGCGAGCGACTCTTCGGCAGCACGCAGTCGTTCCTCATGGGCGCGCTCGAGACGCTCATCCTGCTGTATTTCCTGCTGGCCGTGGGCGACCTGTTCCTTCAGAAGCTGATCAAGGTGCTGCCGCAGCTCCGCGACAAGAAGAAGGCGGTGGCGATCGCCCGCGAGACCGAAGCGTCCATCTCGACCTACCTCTTCACCGTCGCGATGGTCAACATCGTGCTCGGCCTCGCGATCACGCTGGTCATGTTCCTCATCGGAATGCCAAACGCGCTCTTGTGGGGCGCGCTGGCGGCGGTGGCCGAGTTCATCCCGTACATCGGCGCTACGGTGCTGCTGGGCTTGCTGACGATGGCCGGGCTGGTGACCTTCCCGACGATCGGCCATGCGCTGTTGGTGCCGGGCGCGTACCTGGCCGTCAACCTCATCCAGTCACAGTTCATTTCGCCGCTGGTCCTGGGCCGGCGGCTGACCCTCAACCCGGTCGCGATCCTGGTGGGCCTGGTGTTCTGGTGGTGGCTCTGGGGCGTGGGGGGAGCGTTCATCGCCGTGCCGCTGCTCGCGACCTTCAAGATCTTCTGCGATCACATCGAGTCCCTGGCGCCGATCGGCGAGTTCCTTGGCAAGTGAACCGCCTGACGCCTGAGGAGTGCGCTCGACTGGGGGACCTGGCGGCCCGGGTGGACTGCACGCGAGTACGCCTGCACCGCCATCCGGCGCGGCTCCGCGCCCTGGTGCTCTGGCTGAGCCGTGGGCGCGCGGTGGCGCTCGGCAACGATGTCTTCCTGCCGGATCGGTGCACCCATGACCTGGCCACGCTCGCGCACGAGCTGACGCATTGCGGGCAGTTCCAGCGGTGGGGCGCGGCCCGCTACTTCATCCGCGGCACGGCCGCGCAGCTGCAGGAGCTGCTCCACCGGGCCGGCCTGGGTCGAAGCCCGTACGCCTATCGGCTGGAGGACGGCAAGTCGTTCGACGAGTACGGGATGGAGCAGCAGGGCCAGATCGTCGAGGATTCCTTCCGCGGCGACGCCGAGGCGCTGGCCGTATCGCCGTATCGCCCGGGCGACACCGCCTCGGGGCTGCCAGGCGCTCAGGACGCGCCGTCGGCCTGATCGACGTGGATGTGCTCGTGGGGGTGCTCGGCGGTCTCGGGTAGCTGGTCCTCCCACAGCGCGATCACGTTCCCGTCGGGGTCGGCCACCATGGCCATGATGCCCCAGGATTGCTGGGTCGGCTCCGCCACGAAGCGGACGCCGCGCTCGTGCAGCTCGCCGCAATAGTGCAGCAGGCCGGCGACGAAGAGCGTGATCCCCGTGTGGCGTCCCACCAGCGCCCGGGCATCCTGGTGCACGGCGGGATGGATACCGATCCGCGTGCCGTCCATGAAGAACTCGGCGCCGAACGACCCTTGCTTGCCCAGCGGAAGGGCCAGCCGGTCGCGGTAGAACTCGACGGCCCGCCCGATGTCCGTCACGAAGATCGCGACGCTGTAGAGCGAGGGCTGGCGGGGAGCGTTCACTGGAAGAGTCCCGAGAGGAGACGGACGAGCAGCACCGCGAAGGCGACGGCGCCGGCGGAGAGGAGCAGGAGACCCACCACCAGCAAGGCGACGAAGCGCTGACTCGCGCGCCGCACCTCCACCGGCCGCTCGAGGTAGCCGTCGAGCAGCGCGAGATTCCGGATGTTTGCCTTGAACCCGATATCGAACAGATCGCCCAGGATCGGCACCTCCCCGACCAGGGTGTCGACCGCCACGTTCCACCCCATGCGCGCGAGCAATCCGCGCGGCACGCCCAGCCGCGCCGCCTCGACGATGATGTAGAGGGAAAGGAATCCGCCCACCAGGTCGCCGATGCCCGGGACCAGGCCGATGATCTGGTCGATGCCGAGAGTGTACCGCGTGCCGGGGATGGGGATGGAGGAGTCCAACAGCCAGCCGATGCGCCGGAGCCGCGACAGGCGGCGCGGATCGAGCGTGACGACGTCGGGGACGAGCGAGGCGGCCTCTGCGGAGGACTCCATGCCCTGCAAGCTACACTGCCGGCCGCCCGCGAGAGCCCGCGAGTCGGCACGCGGGAAGACGAGCCCCCGATACGCTGCGGGCCGCGCATCGCACCAGAGGCCCCCGGCCGCCGAGCCGCGCGGCCGATGGCGGGCTCCCACTCCCGCCAATCTTCTCCAGCATGAACCCTAGTTGCACGTCGTACCCTTGCGGCCCAACAGGTCCGCCGTGCGCACAGGAGACGGCAACCGCGGCCAATACTGCACGAGGCGGTGCAGACCGAAACAGGCGGCTGGGGAAACCGGCGAATCAGGTGGAGCAGGAGGTTGAGCACGGGAGGCCAAGGAGGATCGGCGACTCGAGGTCACCGACATGCCGCAATATACCCGCCGCCGGGAGCATGGTCGAGCCGCCATGACGGTCCCGGCGACGTTCAGTCGATCAGGCCGGATCGCACGGCGTGGATGAAGTCGGTGTAGGCGGGGGTGCCGCCGGCCTCGCGGATCGCGGCGGCGATCTGGCCGCGATGGTAGGCGGCGTGCAGCACGACGTGCGTCAGGATGTCGGCCACGGTGCTGGTCCAGAACTCACCCTTGCTGTTCCGGTACGCCACGCCGTCCTCCAGCGCTTCATCGTCCAGCGCCTCGAGGCAGCGCATCCACTCCGCTTGCAACTCCGTGAGCTCCGCCGCGCAGGTCTCCAGGTCGAAGTCGGGCCAGATCGGCATGGCCGACGGCTCCTGCCGGATCCGGGCGAGCCACAGCCGCTCGGCACCGATGATGTGGCCCAGCCAGGCGACGGCCTTGGCTGGGGCCGGCCCTTCGCGCAGCGCCACGAGCGCGGCGACATTGGCCCATCCGTCGTGCTCGAGCAGTCGGCGGAAGTGCGCGAGCTGCGTGCTCATGGTCCGGTCTCCTCGCGTGGCATGGAGCCGAGCGCCGCCCGCACGTTCCGCCGCATGCCGGCGAGTCCGGGGCGGGCGAACGGTGTCCCGCCGTACCGGCGCTCGAACTCGGCGGCGTCCATCGCGTCGAAGTGGCGCTCGTCCACGCCGGCGAGCGGCCGCCGCGGACGGAGCTCCGGCACCGTCGTGGGCTCAGCGAACCGGTGGTTCCAGGGACACACATCGTTGCAGATATCGCAGCCAAACGCGAAGCCGTGCAGCCGCTCCGCGAGCGCCTCGGGAATGGATCCCCGCTGCTCGATGGTGAGATAGGAGATGCAGCGGGTCGCGTCCAGCACATGCGGCTCGACCAACGCGCCCGTCGGGCAGGCCTCGAGGCATCGGGTGCAGCTGCCGCAGTGGTCGGCCGTGAACGGGAGATCCGGCGGCAACGGCAGGTCGGTGAAGATCGTGCCGATGAAGAAGAACGACCCGACCCCGGGGCGGATGAGCATGGTGTTCTTGCCGATCCAGCCGAGCCCGGCCCGCTGCGCCAGCTCTCGCTCCGGAATCGGGCCGTCATCCACGTACGGGTGCGCCACCGTGGCCCCATGCTGGCGGAGCCAGGCCGCCAGACGGCCGAGCCGCTCCAGCGTCACGCGGTGGTAGTCCTCGCCCCGGGCGTACTTCGCGACCCGTGGCGGTTCCAGATCCACCTCGGCGTCCGGCCAGTAGTAGTTCTCCAGCACCACCACCACGGCGAGCGATCCCGCCACGCTGAGGCGCGGGTTCTTCCGCCGCTTCGCCTGGCGATGAAGGTACCGCATGGTGCCCGCGTACCCCTTGGCGAGCCACGCGTCGAGCCGGTCGGCGTGCGGCGGAGGGCTCGGATCGGTGATGCCGCAGGCCAGGAAGCCGAGCTCGGCGGCGCGCGCCTTGAGCGCCTCGGCGAGCGTCACGAGGAGGAGGAGGCGGGAATCCCGACCGGGCGCAGGGCCGCGGGCGCGCACTGTTCCTCGCCGGTGATGAGGCGGGCGCCGCGGCTGTACGTGAGGTAGGACCAGGCCCACTCGAGCAGCACCATCACGCGGTTCCGAAACCCGATCAGGAAGAAGATGTGAACGAAGATCCACGCCAGCCAGGCGATGAAGCCGCCGAAGTGAAACTTCCAGATGTCCGCCACCGCCTGGCCCCGTCCGATGACGGCGAGTTGTCCCTTGTCCCAATAGTGGAACGGCTTCCGCGGCCGTCCGGCCAGGTCGTTCCCGATAGCGCGGGCGGCGTACTCTCCCATCTGGATGGCCACGGGGCAGAGCGCCGGCAGCGTGCCGCCCCCCTGATGGTTGAAGGCGGCCGCGTCGCCCAGCACGAACACCTCGGGGTGGCCCGGGATGGAGCAGTCGGGCTCGACGATGGCGCGTCCCATACGGTCGAGCGGCGCGTGCAGCGCCTTGAGCAGCGGGCTCGCGGTATTGCCGGCCGCCCAGATGACCGTCTGCGTCGGGATCACCCAGCCCGCCGCCTCGACCGCGCCCGGGCGAATGTTGGTCACGAAGGTCTCCGTCCGCACCTCCACGCCCAGCCGCCGCAGCTCCTTCTTGGCCTCGGTGCTCAGGCTGGACGGGTACGCCGGGAGAAGACGCGGTCCGCCCTCGAGCAGCAGGACCGTGGCCTCGGCCGGGTCGATGTGGCGGAAGTCGCGCCGGAGCGCGTACCTCCGGATCTCCGCCACGGCCCCGGCCATCTCAACGCCCGTCGGACCTCCACCTACCACGACGAAGGTCAGGAGCTCGTGACGGCGGACCGGATCGGGCTCCCGCTCCGCGCGCTCGAACGCCAGCAGCACCCGCCGGCGGATCTCCAGCGCGTCCTCGAGGCTCTTGAGTCCGGGCGCGAGCGGTTCCCAGGCGTCGTGCCCGAAGTAGGAGTGGCGCGCGCCGGTCGCGACGATCAGGTAGTCGTACGACTCGGAGGTCCCATCGCTGAACCGCACCTGCCGCGCGCTCACGTCCACGCCGGCGGCCTCCGCCAGCAGGACATCGGTGTTCTTCGAGCCGCGGAGGATGGAGCGGATCGGCGAGGCGATGTCGCTCGGGTTGAGGCCGGCGGTGGCCACCTGATACAGCATCGGCTGGAACAGGTGGTGATTCCGCCGGTCCACCAGCGTGACCCGGACGGGCGCGCGGCGCAGCGCCTTGGCCGCGTACAGCCCGGCGAAGCCGCCTCCCAGGATCACCACGTGCGGTCGGTGGGTGGAGGTGTCGTTGGCCATCAGAGCCCCATCGTCTCCCGCCGCCAGCGCGCGAACCGCACCACATCCTCCGGCGGCGGGACTGCGGCCTCGTCGGCATACGCGGTGTACATGCGCCACCGGAGGTACTCGCGATCGGGCAGCGGCAGGAACGGTGCCTGACTCCACCACCGGCGGCGGCGGAACGCCCAGGCCGTCCGCAGCAGGTCGAGCGCCAGGCGCGGATTGAGGATTCCGCGCCCGACCAGACGGACGGTGAGGGAGGTCCAGGTCTCGGCCATGGCCGAATAATAGACCCGTGATCCCGAGGCGCGAGGGAGTCCCGCCGCGCCGCCGAACCGTGCCCCGAGCCTCTATATTGTCCACCATGCCCACGACCGCGCCGGCGCCGCCGCGCGACTACCGCGCGGAGTTTCCGATCTTTCGCCGCTCGGTCTACCTCAACAGCTGCTCGCTCGGGGCGCTCTCCACCCGGTCGCGCGCCAGGGTCAACCAATGCCTGGACCTGTGGGACAGCCACGGGGCGGCGGCCTGGTACGAGATCTGGTGGGCGGCCCTGGCCGAGTTGCGCTCGCGCTACGCGCGGTGGATCGGAGCCCCGGACGGATCGGTGGCCCTGCACGCCAACATCTCGTCGGGCCTCACCTCGGTCGCCGAGTCGATCGATTACCGCCGCCGCCCGAAGGTGGTGGTGACCAGCCTCGATTTTCCCACGGTCGCCTATCAGTGGCTGGCCCGCGCCGCCGGGGGGCTCGAGGTGACGATCGTGGAGAGCCCGGACGGGATCGGCGTGCCGATGGAAGCATTGGCCCGCGCCGTGGACGAGCGCACCGCGCTGGTGGCCACCAGCCACGTGTTCTTCACCAGCGGCGCGATTCAGGACGTCCGGGCGGTGGCCGACCTGGCCCACGCCAAGGGCGCCCTGCTGCTGGTCGACGGATACCACGCCGCCGGCCAGCTTCCGGTGGACGTCCGGGCGCTCGACGTCGACTTTTACTGCAGCGGCGGCCTCAAGTGGCTGCTCGGCGGCACCGGCGTGGCCTTCATGTACGCCCGGCCATCGCTGTGGCCGTCGCTGGCGCCGCGGGCGACGGGCTGGTTCGCGCATCGCGACCAGTTCCGGTTCGATCCTCGCACCCTCGAGCTGCATGACGACGGCCGCCGGCTCGAGTCCGGCACCCCGGCGATCCTGCCGGTCTACGCCCAGCTCGGTGGGCTCGACGTGCTGGAGGAGCTCGGCGCCGGCGAGCTCCGGCGCCGGACCGCCGCGCTCACCGAAGATCTGATCGAGCAGGCGCGGGCCTGCGGCCTGCGGCCCAAGGTGGCCGAGCGGGCCGAGGACCGCACCGGCATCGTGATGCTGCCGAGCAGGGATCCGGCGGCCGATGTCCGCCGGCTCGCGGCCGCCGGCATCGTCGTCGACAGCCGGCCGGGCCACGTCCGCGTCTCTCCCTACTTCTATAACGTCCCGGACGACCACCGGGCCGCCATCGAGTGCCTGACCCGTGACTAACAGCCCCTACCGCCACGTGAGCGACAACAAGCTGCCGACCGAAGACGAGCAGCTGCTCGAAAGCCCGCCGCCGCAGCGGCCGGAGCAGATCTTCCTCAAATCCGACTCGTGGCGCGTGCTGCGGATCATGGGCGAGTTCGTGTGGGGCTTCGACAATCTCGCCGACGTCAGCGACGGGGTCACGATCTTCGGCTCGGCGCGCACGCCGGCGACCGATCCGCACTACGTCAAGGCGGTGCAGACGGCGATGCTGCTCGCCCAGGCCGGCATCCCGGTGATCACCGGCGGCGGCCCGGGAATCATGGAGGCGGCCAACCGCGGCGCGAAGGAAGGCGGCGGGCTCTCGATCGGGTGCAACATCGAGCTGCCGTTCGAGCAGGGCTCGAACGCCTACCTGAGCCGGAGCCTCAACTTCAAGTTCTTCTTCGTGCGCAAGACGATGTTCGTGAAGTACGCCACGGCCTTCATCGTCTTCCCCGGCGGCTACGGCACGCTCGACGAGCTGTTCGAGGCCCTCACGCTGATCCAGACCGGCAAGGTCAAGCATTTCCCGGTGATATTGTTCGGCAGCGCGTACTGGGCGGGGTTGGTGGACTGGCTCACCCGCACCGTCGCCGAGGAGCGGAAGATCAACCCGACCGACCTGCTCCTCTTCCGCGTCACCGACGACCCCGCGGAGGCCGCCCGGATCGTGATCGAGGCTCGCGCCGAGAAGCCGGTCGACGAGATGGCCCGCATGACCGCCGATCACGTCCGTCCCATCATATAGAGGTCCCCCGATGACCAGACCGTCCGCCCCCTACCTCAAGGGCCAGCGCATCGATCCGGCGGCGATCTCCGGCCGGGAGACCGTCGCCGCGCTCATCGACAACGCGTTTCTGGCGTACAACGCCGGACGCCTGCGCGAGGGGTGCCAGCTCTTTACCCAGCGCATGCTCGAGGCCGACACTACGGTCGGTATGACGCTCACCGGGGCCATGACGCCGGCCGGCATCGGGATGAGCTGCCTCATCCCCCTCATGGAAGCGGGGTTCGTGGACTGGGTCATCTCGACCGGCGCGAACCTGTATCACGACGCCCACTTCGCCCTGGGCCTGGCGATGCATCGGGGCACGCCCAACGCCGACGACGTCGAGCTGCGCGACAAGGGCGTGGTGCGGATC
>JBOHSB010000095.1:0-2919 GCA_050733015.1 Gemmatimonadales bacterium | reverse complement strand
GCCTCGAGCGGAGCCCGGTCGCGGCGCGTCTGGCCGCGGCCGGTGGGGTGCCCTGCGCCGTCGCCTGCGCCGGCGCGACCCCGCTGCGCGACAAGTCGGTGGACATCGTGCTGGTGAGCCAGCTGGCGCACCACCTGTCGGACGAATCCGTGGTGCGGCTGTTCCGGGAGTCCGACCGCGTGGCCCGGCGCGCGGTGGTCGTGGCCGATCTCCGGCGTGGCCGCCTCGGCCCGCTCGCCTTCTGGGTGGGCGCGCGCGCGCTCCGGTTCGATCCCGTCACCGTCGCGGACGGCATGACCTCGATTCGCCGCGGCTACACCACGGGCGAGCTGCGCCGACTGCTCGAGGCCGCGGGCGTTCGCGCCACGGTCGAGCGCCGGCCGGGCTACCGACTGGTGGCCACTTGGCGGACGAGGGACGCCTGATGCGGACGGTGGATCGAACCCGCATCCGGGCGCCGGCGGCGCGGGTGCTCGACGCGGCGGTGGACGTCGAGCGCTGGCCGGCGCTGCTGCCCCACTACCGCTGGGTCCGGCGCCTCAAGCCCGAAGGCGACGGGGGCCTCGTCGAGATGGCCGCCTGGCGGCCCTTCGGCCCGCTCAAGTATCCGACCTGGTGGATCTCGGAGATGTGGGTGGACCGCGCGGCGCCGGCGGTGCATTACCGCCACGTGCGGGGGATCACCACGGGAATGGACGTGGTATGGCAGATAGCGTCGGTCGGCGACGAGACCGACGTGACCATCGTACACGACTGGACCGGGCCACGCTGGCCGCTCATCGGAGGCGCGGTGGCCTCCTGGGTGATCGGACCGGTCTTCATCCATGGCATCGCATCGCGGACCCTTGCAGGCATCCGCCGGGCGGTAGAGAGGGCGACATGAGTGAGCCTCGGCGGGTGGTGGTGACGGGTATCGGGGCGATCACGCCGATCGGGCTCGGCGTGAACGGTCTGTGGGACGGCCTCCGCCGGCGGACCTCGGCGGTCCGCTGCATCACCCGGTTCGATCCGACGGTGTTCAAATCGCGCATCGCGGGCGAGGTGCCCGACTTCGCGCCGACCGACCACATCGAGGAGCGGCGGGCGCGCCGGCTCGACCGCTATTCCCAGTTCACTATCGCCGCCACCCGCATGGCGCTGGCTGACGCCGAGCTCGATCTCGGGCGCGAGGACCCCGACCGCGTCGGTGCCATGATGGGGACGGCCCTCGGCGGCGTCGCCAACGGTGAGAAGAACTACCACGCGTTCATCACGGAGGGGCCGCGGGCGGTGGACCCGGCGCTCGCGCTCACAGTGTTCGCCGGCGCGGCCAGCTGCAACATCGCGATCGAGTTCGGCTGCACCGGCCCCAACTCGACCAACGGGATGAGCTGCGCCTCGGGTGCGATGGCGATCGGGGACGGGTTTCGCGCCATCGTCCGGGGCGACGCCGACGTCATGCTCGCCGGCGGCGCCGAGGCGCCGCTCGCCCCGCTCTGCTTCGGCGCCTTCTCGATCATCCGCGCGATGTCCACCCGTAACGACGATCCCGCCCACGCGAGCCGGCCGTTCGACGCCGGGCGCGACGGCTTCGTCATGGCGGAGGGCGCGGCGGTCCTGGTGCTGGAGGAGCGGAGCCGGGCGCTGGCGCGCGGGGCGCCGGTCTACGCGGAGATCTGCGGCTACGGCCTGACCAACGACGCCCACCACATGACCGCGCCGCGGCCCGACGGGACGCAGGCGGCGCGGGCCATCCGGAACGCACTGGCGGAGGCGCACGTCGCTCCCGGCGAGGTGGGGTACATCAACGCCCACGGCTCGTCCACGCCGCTCAACGACCCGACCGAGACCTCGTCCATCAAGCAGGTCTTCGGCGACTCGGCCTACCGGGTGCCGCTGAGCGGGACCAAGGGGTACTACGGCCACGCGCTCGGCGCGAGTGGGGCCATCGAGGCCGCCATCTGCGCGCTCGCGGCCAGGCGCCGCTGGCTTCCCCCCACGGTCAACCTGGAGACCCCGGACCCGGCCTGCGATCTGCCCCTGGTGGTCGGCGAGGGCCGGGACCTCGCGCCCGACATCCTGCTCAGCAATTCCTTCGGCTTCGGCGGCATCAACGCCGCGCTGGTGTTTCGGCGGGCGGACGCCTAGATTCGCGCCCGTCCCTTCCCCGACACACCTCAAAAGGATGGCTGATGTCCTCGCTGCTTCGCCGCTCGCTCGCTGAGGCGCTGGGTACCTTCGCCCTCGTGTTCATCGGCGTGGGCTCCGTCGCCGCCAAGTACTATCCCGACGCCAACTACGGCGTGTACGGCATCGCGACCGCCCACGCGATCGTGCTGGCGGTCATGATCACGGCCACGATGGCCATCTCGGGCGGTCACCTCAACCCCGCGGTCACCATCGGCCTGCTGGTGGCGCGCCGGACCACGGGGCAGACTGCCGTAGCCTACATCGTCGCCCAGCTGGTCGGCGCCGTCATCGGGGCCTTGGCCATCAAGGCCATCTTCCCCATCGGCGTCACCCGCCCGATCGCACTCGGCACACCCGCCATCGCGAGCAACATCCAAATCACCCAGGCCATCGCGCTCGAGGCGATCCTCACGTTCTTCCTGGTGTCCGCCGTGTTCGGCACCTGCGTCAACCCTGAGGCGCCCAAGGTCGGCGGCTTCGGGGTGGGGCTGGTGCTGTGGTTCGACATCATCGTCGGCGGCCCGCTCACCGGCGCGGCCATGAACCCGGCTCGCGCCTTCGGGCCCGCGCTGGTCGCTGGCCAGTGGGTGGCGCATAGCGTCTACTGGGTGGGACCGATCCTCGGCGCGATCGTGGCGGCGCTGCTGTGGGAGCATGTGTTGCTGCCGCCGAGGGAAAGACGGTAGGATGGTAGGACGGAAAGACGGAAGGACCGAACAGCAGCGCTAAGCGGGTCGTCGGCCGCCGTCA
>JBOHSB010000094.1:0-3047 GCA_050733015.1 Gemmatimonadales bacterium | reverse complement strand
TCCCTCGCTTCGCTCGGGATGACATCGGCGGCCGCCCGTCACGGGCCGATCTGGCCCGAGCCCGGCCCAGGCAGAAACGAAGAAGGGCCGGGAGCTTGTCCCCGGCCCTCCGCTCAGTCGCCCGCCTCACTCACCCGCAGGTACAGGCGCTGGTTCCGCAGCAACACCCAGTGTCGCAACAACCCTTGGTGCAGCCGCAGCTTCCCTCTGCCATAGTCCCTCCTTTTGGGCGGCATCACCCGCCCTCCCCAACCTACGGCCCACGACTGTTGCAGTCAAAACCGGACAGTACCGCCCCGGTCGTGAGCGGTTGGCGTCTCACGCCCGCTTGGCTGATGCTATCACCCAGCGGCTCCAGCAACCTGGAGCGCACCCTTGCTGGCCTGGACGATGAGGGTGACTACGGCCTCAGGCCGGGAAACATAGACCGAGTGACTCGCCCGCACCTCGGTGACGGTCGACCCCGCCCGCCCGGACATGGCCCGTTGGGCGGCCGGCGGAATCATCCGGTCCTCCGTGGTGAGGAGATACCAGCTCGGCTTGGACTTCCAGGCCGGTTGCTTGACCGCGCCCTGAAGCGCCTCGAGACCCCACGGGACCTGAGCATCCGCCATGAACGCCGCGAGCTCGGGATCGACATCGGCGGCAAAGGACGTGGCAAACTTGGCCTTCTCCAGGAAGAGATAGCCATCCTGGGGCGGCAATATCGGGGGAACGGCAGCCCCCGGAGGGGGATCCTTGATCAAGGTTGCGACGGACTCACCGGCGTCCGGCGCGAAGGCCGCGATGTAGACCAGCCCTGCTACGATCGGGTCGTTGCCGGCTTCCGTGATGACCACCCCGCCGTAGGAGTGGCCGACCAGAATCACCGGGCCATCCTGTTGCGCCAGGGTCAGGCGCGTCGCGCGCACGTCATCTGCCAGGGAGGTCGTTGGGTTCTGGACGACGCTGACGTTGAACCCCTGTTGCTTCAATCCTCGATACACCCCGAGCCAGCCAGAGCCGTCCACGAACCCACCATGGACGAGGACGATGTTCTTGATGCGGTCGGCAGTTGCTGGTGACATATCTTGGCTCCTTCCTCGCGTCCTCAGGGACGCCATGATGACGGTGTATTCCGGTGCCCGGCAGGCAGCCGGGGTTGAGACTTGGATTGGAACGGAGATGAAGGGAAGCCAGGCTCCGGAACCATGATGAATCGACCATAGGAGCCGGTACCAGCTTACGCAAGAGAAGCAACCCAAGGTCACGGTGGGAACCGGAGGCCAAGATCTGTTACGCCGGCAGGTGCCAAGGGGTGGCCGAGCCTCGAGCGGTGTCAGCCAGCAGTGCCTATGCTGAACGCGCAACACCGGGGTTGCATATATCCCGGCTTCGAGTTATGATGCGCAACACCCAGGTTGCATAAGCACCGGATCGGTTGCCGACTGACATCCGAGGAAACGAACCCATGGCCGTTGTAGCCGAAGAGCCTCAAGACACGCCCAGCGCTGAGGTTATCGAACAAATCGTCGTGCTTCGCGCGCCCGCGACGGCCGCCGCGCTGGCGGGGACCCTCGGGCTCGGCGCCGCATCCTGGGTCGTCGCGATCCGGCAAATGAACGGCATGGACATGGGCGTCGCGACCCAGCTCGGCTCGTTCGCGTTCTTCGTGGCCATGTGGGTATGGATGATGGCCGCGATGATGCTGCCGGGCGCGGCCCCGGCCGTCGTGAGGCTCGCGCACGCCAGCGGTCATGTGCGCGCCGTGCCGCTATTCGTCGGGTCGTACCTCGCCGTCTGGGCGCTCGTCGGCGTCGCCGTGTATGCGCTGTACCGGCCACACGGGTCGGCCGCCGCCGGCGCCCTCGTGATCGCGGCAGGTGTCTACGAGCTCACGCGGATCAAGCACGACTGCCGCCGGCGCTGCCGCGCGGGTGTTCGTTCGGGGTTCGCGTTCGGGCTCTACTGCGTCGGCTCGAGCATCGGACTGATGTTGATCCTGGCAGCACTCGGCGTCATGAGCGTCACCTGGATGGCCGTGATCGCCGTCCTCGCCGTGGCCCAGAAGCTCCTGCCGCCCCGAGCCGCCGTCGACGTACCGCTGGCACTGGCGATCGTCGGGCTCGGCATCCTGATCGTCGTCGCGCCCGGGCTCATTCCCGGACTCGCGCCACCGATGTGAGACGCCATCGGTGGCGCGCACCACGCCAACCTATTGCAACGACAAGAAGGGGAGAAACAATGACCGATCAAAGGAGCGCAACAATGACCGATCATAAGATCGGAACCCGTGAAGAGTGGCTTGCGGCCCGGCTCGAGCTGCTCGAGGCCGAGAAGGCGCTGACCCGGCGCGGCGACGAGCTGGCGGAGCAACGGCAGAATCTGCCTTGGGTGCGAATCGACAAGGAGTACCGCTTCGAGACCGACGAGGGAACAGCGTCCATCGCCGATCTCTTCAGAGGACGCTCGCAGCTCCTCGTCTATCACTTCATGTTCGGGCCCGACTATACGGCCGGGTGTCCCTCCTGCTCGTCCATCGCGGACGGCTTCGACGGGTTTGTCGTCCACCTGGCGAATCACGACGTCACGCTCGCCGCGGTGTCGCGGGCGCCGCTCGCGAAGCTGCAGGCGTTCAAGCGGCGCATGGGCTGGAGCTTCCCCTGGGCCTCTTCGCTCGGCAGCGACTTCAACTACGACTTCGGCGTGGCATTCACCGAGAAGCAGCAGCGGTCGGGAGTCCTGGAGTACAACTTCCGCCCGATGGACGTGCGGCCGTCGCCGGATGCCGGCAAGAGTCCGATCGTGGCGGTCGCGGCGGGCGTCGGCACGGACGTGGCGACCTTCACGCGGGAAGCGCCCGGCATGAGCGCGTTCGCGCTCGAGGACGGCGTCGTCTACCACACCTACTCGGCGTACACCCGTGGGTTGGACGGCCTCTGGGGCATGTACCAGTGGCTCGACCAGGCGCCGCGAGGGCGAAACGAGGCGCGCGGCCCCGACGACCCGCTCAGCTGGTTCCGCCGCCACGACGAGTACCCACCACGCAAACGGGGCCGGCAAATAAT
>JBOHSB010000093.1:0-11806 GCA_050733015.1 Gemmatimonadales bacterium | reverse complement strand
TCGGTGAACTGCTCGGCGGCCAGGCACAGCGCGAGGAGGCCGACGGCGCTCAGCGGATCGCCGGCGCGAGCGGCCGCGAACAGGAAGACGCCGGAGATCGCCATGCCGGCGGCCCCCAGGGTCCGGCAGCTGTCGCGCGCGCCGATCCGCTTCCACAGCCGGTCGCACAGCCATCCACCCAGGAAAGCCCCGAGGGCCCCGGCGATCCAGGGAACCGCCGCGTACCACCCGCCTTCGAGCAGCTTGAAGCCGCGGCCCTCGATCAGATAGATGAACAGCCAGTTGAAGAAAAAGTAGAACACGAAGTTGGCGCTGAAGTAGCCGGCGGTGATCAGCCGGACCTGGCGGTTCCGGATCAGCGCGCGCCATGCCCCCCGCTCGGGAGCGTCCGCGACCGGCGTGCTCCGCCCCTTGTCGATGAGCTCGAGCTCGGCCGAGCTCACCGCCGCGTGATCCGACGGGCGGTCGCGGACGTACCACCACCACGCCGCCGCGAGCAGGAAGCCGATCGGCGCGGTCAAGAGGAACGAGGCCCGCCAGCCCGCGCGCTCCGTGAGCCATGCGATGAGCGGGCCGGTGGCGGCCGCGCCGAACGTGAGGCCGACGTTCTGCAGCGAGTTGGGCAGCGCCCACCCCGACACCGGGAACCAGCAGGCCACCATCCGTCCGCCGATGATCGGAAACAGCGGTGCCTGGGCCACTCCCATGAAGAACCGCAGCGTCATGAGCGCCACGATGACGATGAGAGCGGAGCCGAGCGCGCGTCCGGGAACGAAGCCCACCAGCAGGTTCAGGACGCCCCACAGGAATGCCAGCCCGGCAATGGCCCGCCGTCCCCCGATGCGGTCGCCGACCACCCCGCCGGGAAACTGGAACACCGCATACCCCCAGGCCCAGCCCGACAGAATGATCCCGAGCTGGACGCGGGTCAGCCCGAGGTCCCTGGACATCGGCTCCCCGGCCACCGACATGTTGGTGCGCAGGATGTACGCGACGAAGCTCGCGACCGTCATGAGGGCGCAGATGCGCCAGCGGACCGCGGTCGGACGGCTTCGGGAGGCGTGCGCGCCCGGCGTGCTCGCTTCAGGGTCGATAGCCGTCATTCCACCTCGTCGAGCGACCGCGGCCAGTCCTCGTGCAGCAGCCGCGACATCGCCCGGTCCGCCAGGAGGCGGCCGCCGGTCTGGCACCGGGCGCAATAGTTGGTCTCGTTGTCCGCGTAGCGGATCCGCTGCACCGGCGCGCCACAGACCGGACACGGCTCTCGATAGCGTCCGTGGACCGCCATGCCCTCACGAAACGCGGTCACTTTGTCGGGAAAGCCGCTCCCCACCTCGGCCCTCAGCCGCGCGGTCCAGTCGAGCACGGTGGTCCGGGTGGCCTCGAACAGGCGGGCGACGGCGTCGTCATCCAGCTTTCGGGTCAGCGCGAGCGGCGACAGGCGCGCGCGATGCAGGATTTCGTCGGAGTACGCGTTGCCTATACCGCTGAAGAGTCGCGGGTCGGTGAGGGCCCGCTTGAGCGTGTGGTTCTCGCTCCGGAGCCGCTCGGCGAACCCGTTCTGGTCGGCATCGAGCACCTCCAGGCCACCTCGCCGGAACGCCGCCAGTCCCTCCTCGCCAGCGACGAGATGAATGGAGGCGCGCCGCTTGGTGCCGGCTTCGGTCAGCACCAACGTGCCAGTTGGAAAAGCGAACAACGCCAGCGCGATCTTGCCCGGGGGCTTGGCGCCCGCGGCGTGCCACCGGAGCCGCCCGGCGATCATCAGGTGGATGACGATGAAGCGCTCGCCCTCCAGCGCGAGGATGATCCGCTTGCCCAGACGCCGCAGTCCGGTCACGCGCGCTCCGGCGACCTCCGCCGGCGACGGCGAGACGCTCCGCAGCACGAACGGGTTGCGGATGACGAGACGCTCGAGCGGCTGGCCGACGACGCGCGGGGCCAGGCACTCCAGATAGACCGTGATGTCGGGTAGCTCGGGCATTGCGGGGTCATCCCGAGCGCAGGGAGGGATCCTGCGCGCGAATGGTTCGACCCCGGCCCGACAGGGTCCCTAGCTGCGCTCGGGACGACAACCGGGCCCTCAGTCCTGCGGAGGCGTTTCTCACGGCATTCCGCTCGGGCGCCAGCTGCCACCGACATAGGTGCCGGCGATCGCCCCGTTCCCCGCCCCGAACACCAGCGCAGCCAGCAGGCGCTCCCTCGGCACCTCGGCCAGCGCAGGCGAGCGCAGATCCACGGCGACGAAATCGGCCCAGTAGCCCGCCGCAATGCGGCCCGCCGGCAGCGACAGCGCGCGTGCGCCACCAGTCGTGGCGGCGGCCAGGAGCGTCGGCGCCACCTCGCCCGCAGCGTCGGGGAAGGCGCCCCGCATCTCCCCCCTGAGCCGGTGGCCGTACTCGAGCCACCGCATCTCTTCCAGCATCGCGAGCCGGTGGTTGCTGTCGGTCCCGATCGCGAGGCGGCCGCCGGCAGCGTGCGCGCGATCGAGCCTGGGGATGCCGTCGCCCAGATTGCCCTCGGTGAGCGGGCAGAGGCAGGCGATGCCGCCGGCATCGAGGAACCGCGCCATGTCCTCGTCGCTGGTGTGGGTGCAGTGCACCGCGGTGAACGTCCCTCCCTGCACCGCCTCCAGGATGACGGCCATCGGCGTGCGGCCGTAGGCGGCGATCGACTCCTCGATCTCGCGCCGCTGCTCCTCCACGTGCAGATGAACCGGCAGCCCCAGACGGACCGCCTCCGCGTGAATCAGCCGGATGTGGTCGGGGCTCGCCGCTCGGATGCTGTGCGGCGCGACGCCCAGCGTCTGTGTCGCGGGGTCCAGGCGACCGGCGAGGAGGTCGACCCGGCGCCAGAACTCGTCCACGGATGGCGTGGCGAAGCGGCGCTGGCCGCCCTCGAGCGGACGGCCCGGCGCGCCGGTGGCGTAGAAGCAGTACAGCAGCACCAGCCGGATACCGGCATCCGCCGCCGCCTCGAGGATGGCGTCGTCCAGGGCGAAGTCGCCCTCGCGCTCGTGGTGGACGTAGTGGAACTCGCCCACCGAGGTGATACCGGCGTCGCGCATCTCCGCGAAGGCACGGGCCGAGATTCGGCGGAGGGTGGCCCGGTCGAGCGACTCGACCAGCTGGTACATCGCCTGGCGCCAGGTCCAGAAGCTGCCCGCCCCGGCGGGGAAGCTCTCGCCGGAGCCTCGGAGGCCGCGCTGAAACGCGTGCGAATGGGTGTCGACGAATCCGGGAAGCAGGGCGGTGCTCGCCAGCCGCTCGGCGCCGGGCCGTCCCAGGCGGCCGACCTCCTCGATCCGGCCGTCGGTGCCGATCGCGATCTGCAGTCCTGGCTCGAGTGCGGTGCCGGTCCAGGTCAGCTCGGGCTCGAGCAGGCGGCTCATTCGACCAGGCAGCGCCGGTGCACGAGTCCGTCGAGCAGCTCGCCGGCCTGCCGCAGCTCCCCGGCCGGCATGAACTCGTTGGCGCGATGCGCCACCTCGATGCTCCCGGGTCCGAAGAGGACGCACTGGAAGCCGGCGTCCTGCAGCCAGCCGGCGTCGGTGGCAAACATGACGCTGTGCTCGTCGTGCTGATGCACCGCCTCGCACAGCTCACGGTGGATCGGCGCGTCGGCTGGGGCGATCATGGGCGGGGTCAGGTTCACGTGCTCGAGCGTGAACGGCTCGGCGCCCAGCGCGTCCGCGACGGTCTCGCGGATCCGGTCGGCCATCGCGGCGGCCCCCATGCCGGGCAGCAGCCGGATCCCGACGTCCACCTCGCAGCGGTCCGGCACCACGTTGGTCGCGCTGCCGCCCGCGATGGTTCCGACGTTGAGCGCCGCGAACGGCACCCCGGGGAACTGCTCGTGATGCGGCGGGCGCTCCGCCTCCATGCGGCGCCTCAGCTCCGAGAGCGCCACGATCGCCCGGGCGGCCGGCTCGATCGCGTTGTGTCCCAGGTGGGGGTAGCCGGAGTGGGCGGCGATGCCGGCGAACCGGAGGCGTAAACGCAGGAGGCCCTTGTGCGCGCGGACCACCCGCATCGCGGTCGGCTCGCCGATGACGATCTCGCGCGGCAGGCGCTCGGGCTCGGGCCAGGTCTCGGTAAAGCGTCGCGCGCCGAGGGTGCCGGTCTCCTCGTCATAGGTGAAGAGCAGCGCGAGCGGGCGCCGGACCCTCGTCGGGTCGAGCGCCGCCAAGCGGTTGGTGGCGAGCGCGAGAAAGCCCTTCATGTCGGCCGTGCCGCGGCCCACGTAGCGGTCGCCGTCGTCCACCAGCGCGAAGGGATCCGAGCGCCAATCCGCCTCGAGCGCCGGCACCACGTCCATGTGGCCGGAGAGCAGCAGGCCGCTCCGGTCCTCCGTGTCGGGACCGACCGCGACGACCAGATTGGTCTTCCGGCCGTCGGCGGATCGGTTGCGCTCGATGCGGACGCCGGTCCGGTCCAGGTACTCGGCGAGAAAGTCGGCGAGGGGGATATTGCTCGCGTGGCTGGTGGTATCGAACGCGACCAGGCGGGCCAACAGCGCACGGTCGTCGAGCCGCATGCGGACCGAGCTCAGGTGCCGGGCTCCGTGGCCAGGCGGGCGATGCGCGCGCGCACCTCGCGCACGCCCGGCTGCAGCTCGGGATCGGCGTCCTTCCACAGGTCCACGAAGCGGCGGTAGCGGTCGGCGGCCTTGGCGCGGTCGCCTTTGGCCTCGTACAGCTCACCCGCACGCTTGAGGGCCGCCGGCAGCCGGTAGGAATCGTACCGGTACCGGGAAAGGCTGGGCACGCTGATGCCGCGGTCGTACAGCGCGAGCGCGCTGTCGGTCCGGCCCGCCGCGTCCGCGAGCTTGGCCAGCTCGAATAGCCCGCAGGGGCCGCATTCGCCGCTCCCGGCGTACCAGTTGCGGTAGTGGGACTCGGCCTGGTCTGGATGGTGGTCCGCCTCCGCCACCAGGCCTGCGGCCAGCTGGCCGAGCTGGTCGCCGCGGCGGACCGATTCGGGGATCGCCGTCTCGTACTCCTTCCACATGCGCCGCGCCTCGGCGGCCTTGCCCATGGTGGCGTACGCGAGGACGAGACCGACGTAGGGCCGGTTGAGCAGCGGGATACTGGCGAGCGGATATTTGGTCAGCGCCGCCGTGAGGGTCGCCATCGCCGAGTCCGGCCGGCCGCGCATCTCGGACTCCAGCATCGCGAGCTCACCGGCGCGCCCGACGTATTCGCCGGTCTGGCCGTTCGATTCGAGCACCTGCATGTTGGCGCGGAGATACCGCTCCGTGTCGGCGAGCCTGCCGGTCAGCCGGCTCACGCGGGAGAGCTCGAAGCTGGTGACCGCCTGCCACGCTGGACTCGACGCCTGGGCCGCCCGCACCTGCAGCATCAGCCGCGTGGCCGCGGCGTAGTCCTGGCGAGCGGCACTCATCTGGGCACGCAGGGCCAGCAGAACCGGGCTCGAAGGCGATTTGGCCGCGTAGCGTGCCAGCGTCGAATCGGCAGCGGCGAAGTGGCCCTGCGCCACCTGGTAAATGGCGGCATTCTGAAAGAACGACGCGCCTCGCCCCAGTCGCGTCGCCCGGACGACCAGGCTTTCCGCCTCGACATACCGGCGCCGCCGGCCCAGCTCCACCGCGAGGTTGTTGAGCGCCGGCAGATTGTCGGGATCGAGGTTGAGCGCCGCCCGGTACGCGGCAACCGTGGCCGTGGGGTCGTAGGCAACCCACTGGTAGTAGTAGCCCGCCGTGAGATCTCCCTCGAGCTCCGGCAGTCGATCCCGATGGGCAAAGGCGCGCGTCGCCGCCTCGAACTGGGCCGCGTCGTCCATGCCGGTGTTCCCGATGAGGACCGCGAGCTTCCGGTACGCCATCGCGAAGCCGGTATCGAGCGCCACCGCCTCGCGCAGGGCCGCGATGGCGGCCTCCTGCTTGTCGTCCTCCTCGAGGCGGAGCGCCTCGGAATACCGTCGCAAGGCCGGCAGTGAGGCGGTGGTTACCTGCTGCGGCGGCGCGGTCTCGCGGATGGAGACCAGCGATTCGCCGATCCGCTCGCGGAGCTTCTTGGAGAGCCGGCCGATGGCCTCGAGCAGCTGGCCGTCGTTCTCGGCGCTCTCCCGAACCGCCGTCAACACATGTCCGTCCGCCGCCCCGAGAAGATTGGCGGAGAGCACGTATCCCTTCCCTACTGGCGCGATCTGTCCGGTCACCACGCCCTTGATCCCCTCGCGCTCGGCGAGCTCCCGGGCGAGCGTCGTGGGGAGACTCCCGGTCTCCGTGCGCTCCATGCGCCGCAGCGCGTCCGCGATGGAGGATGCGTCCAGCAGCCGGATGGTAGGCGACTGACTCAGGTCGACCCGGAACGCCTCCGTCAGCGACGGCCCCAGCGTCGAGTCAGCGGTGCGATTCTCGAAGTCCGCTAGCACCAGCGGCTCGCGCTCCTTGAGCACGCCAGAGGCGACCAGCGTCCCCACCGGACCGATCCCCATGAGGCGCATGGCCGTGTAAGCGCCGGCAACGACCGCCAGCGCGAGGAACGCGAGCCCACCGCCGAGCAGCGCTTTGCGCCAAGTCAGCCATCCGTCCAGGCTGGCCGGCGAGGAGGGGACCAAGCCGATCGTCCGAGCCACGGCGCGTTGACGCTCATGCAGGCCGGTGAGGAGCATGATGGGCAGGCCGATCACGAGGAGCGCGATGGCGGCCCACCAGACCCAGTCGGGCAGACCGAGGCGGTGCACCAGCCCCCAGACCACCGCGAGCACCACCAGCGACGCCACCACGAAGACCGCCGCGACCCGTACGGGATGCCCGCGGCGGATCGCTTTCTCGGTGCCGGTCGAGATCACGGCCCCCGCGGTGACCGGCATCGTTCCCGAGGTGGGCGTGCTCATGGCGTCGAGCTGCGGCACCAGCTCCGCGGCGCTCTGCCAGCGGTCGGCCGGCCGCTTCTCGAGGCAGCGCATGATGACGGCGTTGAGGGCCGGCGGAACGGTTCGACGGTGCTGCACCACCGGCTCGGGCGTCTGGGTGATCTGGGCCGCCAGCAGAGCCTGGGCCGTCGGCGCCGTGAACGGCGGCCGCCCGGCCATCATCTCGTAGGCCAGCGCGCCCACGGCGTAGATATCGGCCCGGTGGTCCACGTGCGGGTCGGCCGCGGCCTGCTCGGGCGCCATGTACGCCGGCGTCCCCAGGGCCACGCCGAGCGACGTGAGCGACGCGCCGCCGCTCGACGCGGTGACGGCCTTGGCCACGCCGAAGTCGGTCACCACCGCGTGGCCTTCGGAGAGCAGGATGTTGTCCGGCTTGATGTCGCGGTGGACGACGCCGTTCCGGTGGGCGTAGGCGAGCGCATCGACCACCTCGCGCAGGATCCGCACGGCCTCCGTGACCGGCAGCTCGCCCTCCCGCGCCAGCTTCACCCTGAGCGACTCACCGGAGATGAACGGCATGACATAGTACAGCAGGTCACCCGAGGCGCCGGCCGTGAGGAGCGGGACGATGTGGGGATGTTGCAGGCGGGCCGCGAGCTGGATCTCGCGCTCGAACCGGTCCACGTTGACCGAGGCGCCCATCTCGGGCGGCAGGAGCTTGATGACGACTTGGCGGCCGAGGCGGACCTCCTCGGCGAGGAACACGCGGCTCATGCCTCCGCCGCCCAGCTCCCTCAGGATGCGGTATTGGTCGCCGACCGCGCCCCGAAGCCGTTCCTCGAGATCGATCCGTCGTCTCCTGTGAGGGAATGCGGGAAAGCTAGGCCGCGGCGCCCAATCCCACCAGTTCGGCCCAGCCATCGGCATCGAGGCTCGCGCCGCCGACCAGGACCCCGTCGAGCTCCGGGCGGGCCAACAAGGCCAGGACGTTGCCCGCGTTGACGCTGCCGCCGTACAGGATCGGCACCCGTCCCGGCACGCCCCGGCGGCCCACGGTGAACCGGATCAGCTCGTGCACCTGGGCCGCGTCGTCCGGCGTCGCGTTCTTGCCGGTGCCGATGGCCCAGACCGGCTCGTACGCGACCACGACCCGGGCCCACTCCTCCGCGGGCACTTTGTCGAGCAGCGGCTCGAGCTGGCGGATGATCACGTGCTCGGTTCGACCCCCTTCCCGTTCGGCCAGGGTCTCGCCGACGCAGGCCAGCGGCCTGAGTCCGGCCTTGAGCACGGCAGCGGTCTTTCGCGCCACCTGCTCGTCGGTCTCACCGAACAGGTGGCGCCGCTCGGAGTGGCCCACCAGCACTACGGTCGCACCGGCCTCCTGCACCATCGGAATGGAGACCTCGCCGGTGAAGGCGCCCTTGGGCTCCCAGTGCACGTTCTGCGCGCCCGCCCGGATGTCGGGACGGGAGCGAACCGCGCTGCTCACGGCCGCGAGGGAGACCGCGGGGGGAAAGAACCACAGGCTCCGGTCGGTGGCCGGCGCGGTGAGATCGAGGAAGCGCTCCGCGAAGGCGGTGGCCGCCGCCGGGCCGTGGTTCATCTTCCAGTTGGCGGCGTAGATCAGCGGGCGAGCGGTCATGCGTCGAGGCGCCTCATGCGTCGTCCAGCGCCGCCACGCCTGGCAGTTCCTGGCCCTCCAGGAACTCGAGCGAGGCGCCGCCACCGGTGGACACGTGGGTGATGCGGTCGGCAAGTCCCGCCTGGGCCACGGCCGCAGCGGAATCGCCGCCGCCGATGACGGTCACGGCGCCCTTCGCGGTCGCGTCGGCCATCGCGCGCGCCACAGCCAGGGTCCCGTGGTCGAACGGCGGAGTCTCGAACACGCCCATCGGTCCGTTCCATACCACCGTGCCGGCCGAGCCGATGCGCGAGGCGAAGTCGCGCTCGGTCGCGGGATCGATGTCGTAGACCGCCCAGCCGGGCGGGATCGCGTCACGCTTCACGTCGCGGGTCGGGGCGCCGGCTTCCAGCTTCTGCGCGATCACCGCGCCGGCGGGCAGCACCAGCTTGGCTCCCGCCTTGGCCATGAGCTGCCGCGCAAGCTCGAGCCGGTCCGCTTCCACCAGTGAGGTGCCCGTCTCGAGGCCCGTGGCGCGGAAGAAGGTGCACGCCATGGCGCCGCCGAGCAGGATGGCGTCGGTCTTGGGCAGCAGCGCCTCGATGAGATCGATCTTGCCGCTGATCTTGGCGCCGCCCAGCACCGCGACGAACGGCCGCTTGGGGTGGTGCAGCGCCTCGCCCAGGTAGCGCAGCTCCTGCTGCATGAGAAACCCGCTCACGGCGGGCTTGAGGAGGCGGGCCACCGCCTCGGTGCTGGCGTGAGCGCGGTGCGCCGAGCCGAAGGCGTCGTTCACGTAGAGGTCACCCAGGGCCGCGAACCGCTCCGCCAGCGCCCGATCGTTCTTCTCCTCGCCCTGGTAGAACCGGGTGTTCTCTCCCACGGCCACCCCGCCACGCGGCAGGTGGCGGGTGGCCGTCGCCGCTTCGTCGGACGCGGGGTCGGCCAGGAAGGTGACCGGCGCGCCGAGCAGGCGCTCGAGCTCGCGCACGACCGGCTGCATCGAATACTTCGGATCGGGACCGCCCTCGGGCCGGCCCAGGTGGGAGAGGAGCACCACCCGTGCGCCGCGGTCGCGGAGGTACTTGATGGTCGGGAGCGCGGCCCGGATGCGGGTGTTGTCGGTGACCACCCCGTTCTTGACCGGTGTGTTGAAGTCCACTCGTACCAGCGCGCGCTTGCCGTCGAGGGCCGCCGGGTCCAGCGATTCGAGCGTCCGCTTCACAACCGCTGGCCCACGTAGCGGAGCAGGTCCACGCACCGCGCCGAGTAGCCCATCTCGTTGTCGTACCAGCTGGTGATGTTGACCAGCGTGCCGGCCACCACGTTGGTGGAGAGCGCGTCGACCGTGCTCGACTGCAGGGAGCCGATGTAGTCCACCGACACCAGCGGCTCCTCGCTCACCGCCAGGATCCCCTTGAGCGGCCCGATCTTGGCCGCCTCGCGGAACGCGGTGTTCACCTCGTCGGCCGACGTGGCCCGCTCGACGGTGCAGGAGAGCGCCACCACCGAGACGTCGGGCGTCGGCACCCTGAGTGAGACGCCGTCGATCTTGCCCTTCACCTGCGGCAGCACCAGGGACGTCGCCTTGGCCGCGCCGGTGGTGGTGGGGATGATCGAGAGTGCCGCGGCCCGGGCCCGGCGCAGGTCCTTGTGCGGCAGGTCGAGGATCTGCTGGTCGTTGGTGTAGGAGTGGACGGTCGTCATGAAGCCGTTCACGAAGCCGAAGCGGTCGAGGATGACCTTCACCACCGGCACGAGGCAGTTGGTGGTGCAGCTCGCATTGGAAAGGACGTGGTGCCGGCCGGCGTCATAGGCCTCGTGGTTCACCCCGTACACGATGGTGATGTCTTCCTTCTTCGCCGGGGCGGAGATGATGACCTTCTTGGCACCGCCCTGGAGGTGCAGCGCCGCCTGGTCGCGGTCGGTGAACCGCCCGGTCGACTCGAGCACGACATCCACGCCCAGCTCCTTCCAGGGCAGCTTGGCCGGATCCTTCTCCGCCAGCACCCGCATGGCGTCGCCGCCGACGATGATCCCGTCCTTCTCGGCGATGATGTCGGCTGGGAAGCGGCCGTGCACCGAGTCGTACTTGAGGAGGTGGGCCAGCGTCGCGGTATCGGTGATGTCGTTGACCGCAACGAAGTCCAGCTCCTTCGCGCCCATCGCCTGGGCGGCCCGGACCACGTTGCGGCCGATCCGGCCGAAGCCGTTGATCCCCACTCGAATCGCCATCGTCTCTCCTTCGTTGATAGGCTAGCCGAGCGACACCGGTGGCTCGGCCCGCGCGAACGTCACCGCCTCGACCCGCGCCGCGCCCGCGCCCTGGAGCGCCGCGCCGGCCGCCGCGAGGGTGGCCCCCGTGGTGAAGACGTCATCCACCAGCACGCACGCCAGGCCGGTGGCGCCGCGCGCCTCGAAGGCACCCGCGACGTTGGCGTGGCGGCCTTCCGGCGTGAGCGCGGTCTGCGTGCGGGTCTCCCGCCGCCGCCGGAGCACCTCGGCGCGCACCGGCCGGCCCACCAGCGTCCCCAGTGCCCGGGCGATCCGGTCACTCTGGTTGTAGCCCCGCGTCCTGAGGCGCCGGCTACCGAGCGGCACCGGTATCAAGCATACCTGCCCGGTCAATGGCTCCAGCGTCCGCATCGCCTCGGCCAGCGCCTCGGCCACGCGCCACCAGCCTTCGTACTTGAGCAGGTGGACCGCGTGGCGCGCGGAGCCACGCAGCCAGACCGCGCTGCGCACCCGGGCGAGCCCGGCCGGCCAGGCGGCGCACAGCCGGCACTCGAGGTCGCCGAATGCCGGCTGGCCGCAGCGGGCGCACACCGGCCCTGCGATCGGCTCCCAGCGGGAGCGGCAGAGCTCGCACACCAGCGCGTCCCCCTGACGCGGCGGCACCGGCGACTGGCACAGCAGGCACGCCGGAGGGAGCAGCCAGCGCTCGACCCCGGCGAGCGCCTCAGCGAAGCCGCGCATCGACCGCTGCGCGCATCACCTCGGCGGGGGCGCGCTCGCCGGGAAACCAGCGCTCGAGCGCCGCGGCGCCCTGGGCGACCAACATGGTCCGGCCATCAGCCGCGCGCAGTCCCGCCGCGCGCATCGCGCGGACCCACGCAGTGTCGCCCCCGGCATAGACCATGTCGAGCGCGACCAATCCCGCCGCCGGAGGCTGGGCCAGCGGGAGCGGATCGCCCGGGGCGAGTCCGAGCGGCGTGGTGTTGATGATCACCGTGCAGCCGGCCGCGTCCGTGAGCTTCACGCCCTGCGACGCGGCCCAGTCCTCGAACCGTCGGCGCCGGTCGGCCGAGCGCGAATCCACCGCCACGGCGGCGCCGCGCTCCCGCGC
>JBOHSB010000092.1:0-3060 GCA_050733015.1 Gemmatimonadales bacterium | reverse complement strand
CGCGTGGTGTCCCGGCGGATGGCCGCGAGCGACTCCGCGCGCTGCGCCCGGGCCTCCCGCGCGGCCTGCGCCACGGAGTCGGCGGCCCGGATACGCTCGAGCGAGTCCCGGCGTTGCGCCTCGAGCGCAGAGTCGCTGGGGAAGGCCCGCGCCAGATCGCCGTTGGGCGAGGTCAGGACCAGCACGTGCCCCGCCGACCCCGGATTGGCGGCCGGCAGTAGCCGGTAGACGCGCTCCCAGCCGGCCTGCTCGCTCACGATGCCGGTGACCGTGCCCACCGGAATGCCCTTCGGGTAGACCCCGCCCAGCCCCGACGACAGCACCAGCGTCCCGACCGACACCGAATCCCGGTACGGCACACCCCGGAACTCGAGCGCGCCCTCACCCGCGCCCGAGGGGGAAGGCGCGACCACACCCGCCGCGTTGCCCGACACGGTGAACGCGCTCACCCGGAACTCGGGATGGGCCCAGGTCATCACGATGCTGGTGCGCGGCGCGGCGCTCAGGACCACCCCGATCAGCCCCTCCGGTGCCACCACCGGGTCGAACGCGGCGACCCCGTCGCGCGACCCGGCGCTCAGGAGCAGCGTCCGCCCGTCGGTGGCCTGAGGCTGGTGCAGCACCTCGGCGGCCACGTACGGGCTGGCCAGCCGGCGACTCAGCCCCAGGAGCTGGCGCAGGCGCTCGTTTTCGGCGAGGAGGGACGGCAGGCCCTGCGCGAGGTACGAGGCCGAGTCGCGCTGGGCAGTGATGGCGCGGAGGCGGACCCGGCTGGTCTTTCCTTCCTCGGCCTGGACCTGAAGCCAGACCAGCGGCGCGAGCACCGACTGTCGGAGCGCGGCGGCGACGTTCAGGCCCCACGCGGCGGGCGCGAACAACCCGACCAGGGACAGCCCGAGACAGACGCAGAACAGCACGGTGTCCCGGCGCGTGTACGAGCGTTCCGACGCGCTGGCCATGCTCAGTTGGACAGGACGCTGCGGTATTTCTCGTAGTCGTCGAGAATGCGTCCGGTGCCGCGCACCACGCAGGTGAGCGGATCTTCGTCCACGTGAATGGGGAGCCCGGTCTCCTGCGCGAGCAGGATGTCGAGGCCCCGGATGAGCGCGCCGCCGCCGGTCATGACGATGCCCCGGTCCACGATGTCGCTGGCGAGCTCGGGGGGCGTGATCTCGAGGGCGCGGCGCACCGCGTCCACGATCTGCTGAATCGGCTCCTGCACGGCCTCGCGGATCTCGGTGGAATGCACCCGGACGGTCTTGGGGATACCGGAGACGAGGTCGCGACCCTTCACCTCCATCTCGCGCTCGTCGCCCGTGGGGGCGGCGGAGCCGATCTTGATCTTGATGGCTTCGGCCGTCGGCTCGCCGACCAGCAGATTGTAGTTCTTCCGCATGAACTGGACGATGGCCTGGTCCAGCTCGTCGCCGCCGGTCCGGATCGAGGTGTCGGACACGATGCCCGAGAGCGCGATGACGGCGATCTCGGTGGTGCCGCCGCCGATGTCGATCACCATGTTGCCGGTGGGCGTCTCGACCGGCAGGCCCACGCCGATCGCCGCCGCCATCGGCTCGGCGACCATGAGCACCTGCTTGGCCCCGGCCGTCTCGGCCGAGTCGCGCACGGCCCGGCGCTCGACCTCGGTGATGCCCGACGGGACGCAGACGATGACCTTGGGTTTGACGCGGAAGACGTGCTTGTCGATGATGGTCTTGAGGAAGTACCGCAGCATCTTCTCGGTGACGTCGAAGTCGGCGATAACGCCGTCCTTGAGGGGCCGCACCGCCAGAATCCCGTCCGGCGTGCGCCCGAGCATCCGCTTGGCCTCGAGTCCGATGCCCTTGATCTTTCCGGTCGCCTTCTCGATGGCCACCACCGAGGGCTCGTTGAGCACGATGCCTTCGCCCTTGACATACACGAGCGTGTTGGCCGTGCCGAGATCGACCGCGATTTCGTTCGCGGGGAGCCAGGACATCAGATTCAATGATGGAAGCTTCATCCGGTGGCCGTCAGGCGCATGGTTCACAAGGTAAAAGGGGCCTCGTGGATCGGGAAGCGGCGTTGGACTGCGTTGGTGTCAGAGACTGCCTCGTCGAGTGCTGCCATCCCGATGAATGCTTCATCCCGAGCGGAGCGAGCGACCTTCGTGACGGACACGGACCGCAGCCGCGCGCCTGCACCCACCGGCAGGGTCCCTCGCTGCGCCCGGGATGAGGGATGCGTTACCGCCCCGTGCTCCCGAACCCTCCCCCGCCCCGGTGCGTCCCCGGCAGCTCCTCCACCGCCCGGAACGTCGCGTGCTCGACGCGCGCGATCACCATCTGGGCGATCCGCATCCCCCGAGTGATCTCGAAAGGATCGGCGCCCAGGTTGACCAGCATGATCATCAGCTCACCCCGGTAATCGCTGTCGATGGTCGCCGGGGTGTTGGGCAGCGAGATCCCGTGGCGCAGCGCCAGCCCGGAGCGCGGCCGGATCTGGCACTCGAAGCCCTCCGGCACCGCGATGGCGAACCCGGTCCGGAACAGCTTCCGCTCCATGGGCGCCAGGGTGCCGGCGTCCGCGCTCGCGATGTCGTACCCCGCGGAGCCCGGCGTGGCGCGCGCCGGCAGGGGCAGGCCCTGGGCGTGCGGGAGCCGGGTGATCAGCACCTCGGTCACAGGACCGAGGCGACGTCGGCCAGCGGGAGGCGAAAGGCCTCGGCTACGCCCGGGTAGACCACCTTCCCCTCGACCACGTTGAGTCCCAGCGCCAATGCCGGATCGGCCTTGCAGGCGGCACGCCAGCCGTGCTTGGCCAGCTTAAGTCCATATGGCAGCGTGGCATTGGTGAGCGCGAGGGTGGACGTCCGGGGTACCCCGCCGGGCATATTAGCGACCGCATAGTGCAGAATGCCGTCGACGAAGTAGGTGGGATTCTCGTGGGTGGTAGGCTTGATGGTCTCGACGCACCCGCCCTGATCCACCGCCACGTCCACGATCACCGAGCCCGGCTTCATGGTCTTGAGGTCGGCGCGCTTGACCAGGTGGGGGGCCTTGGCACCGGGGAGTAGCACCGCCC
>JBOHSB010000091.1:0-18651 GCA_050733015.1 Gemmatimonadales bacterium | reverse complement strand
AAGCGGGATCGGGATCGGACGCATTTGCGCTGCAGGCGCGGGCGGAGAAGACGGCGGAGGGGTATCGGCTGAACGGACGCAAGCTGTGGATCAGCAACGCGAAGGAGGCGGGGCTGTTCGTCGTGTTCGCGACGATCGATCCCGCCGCGGGCTACAAGGGGATCACGGCGTTCCTGGTGGAGCGCAGCTTTGCCGGGTTCGACGTGGGCAAGAAGGAGAACAAGCTCGGCATCCGCGCCTCCAGCACCACCGAGCTGATCCTGGAGCAGTGCCGGGTGCCGGAGCACAACGTGCTCGGCCCTGTCGGACAGGGCTACAAGATCGCGATCGAGACGCTCAACGAGGGACGGATCGGGATCGGGGCCCAGATGATCGGGGTGGCGACGGGCGCGCTGGAGGCCGCCACCGCGTACGTCAAGGAGCGGCGGCAATTCGGCAAGGCCATCGCAGAATTTCAGGGCGTCCAATTCCAGCTGGCCCAGATGGCGACCGACCTCGAGGCGGCCCGCCTCATGGTCTACAACGCCGCACGGCTCAAGGACGGGGGGCAGCCCTTCGCGCAGCAGGCGGCGATGGCCAAGCTGTTCAGCTCCCAGGTGGCTGATCGGACCACGTCGAGCTGCCTCGAGCTGTTCGGCGGCTACGGATACTCGAAGGAGTATCCGGCGGAGAAGTTCTACCGCGACGCCAAGATCGGGACCATCTACGAGGGCACCAGCAACATGCAGCTGCAGACGATCGCCAAGACGATGCTCAAATAGCGCGGCCCGGTGGCCGACATGCGAAGGGGACATGCCGTCGGGCATGTCCCCTTCGCGCTGGTGGTCGCCGATCCGCGTGGCTTCAGGGCACCGAGTCGGCGCCGCCGCGCTTGGCAGAATCGCGTGGCGTGGTGTCGATCGCACCCGCCCCGCTCAAGCCGCTGGTCGAGTCCTGCTGCGCCATCCCGGGAACGGCTCGACCCGCGCTGTCGTGGCTGGCGGTGTCCCGCCGCATCGCTGCAGCGCCGTTGGCCGGGGGTAAGGTGTCGCCGGACTCGATGTGAATCGTGTCGAGCGGCGCGGCTCCGGAGCTGTTGTCTCTCCGCCCGGACCCGGCGCAGGCGGCGCCGGCAAGCACGGCCAGCGCGGTCAGACATGCGGCAGTGTGAGATCGCATTCGATCCTCCCAGGGGTACTTCACGGTGTCCCGAGGCGGAACGGGCGTTGCCCGCCCGCCACGATGTCGTTGCGCCAGCGGTGAGAGTAGGCTCCGGCCTGGCCTGGAGCCGTGACCACCGTCACCGCATCTCGGCCCGGGATTTGCACTTGCCTGGGGTCATCCGGAGAAGTCCGCGGCCGGGATCTTCCGAGTTGGGACTTATGACGTAAAATCGTACCGAGCATGATGTTATCGGGTTGACGTGCCGTGCCGCCCCGGGCGATACATTCTCCCGCCCGAAAATCCGAAGCCACTTTCTCGCAGGGACGTGCCGTGGGTCTCGCTTCACTTCGCCGCCGGGTCGTGCTCCTGGCACTGACGGCCTCGCTCCAGATTCCGTTCGCGTCGCTCGCGGCGCAAACCGACGCCGGGTGGCTCACCCAGCGCATGGACGCGTGGTACCAGCGCGCCCAGCGCTCGTCGCCCGGCGACTGGGGCATCGCGATCGCCGATCAGTCGGGGCAGGTGCTGTGGAGCGTTGACCCCGATGGGCCGCTCATGCCCGCCTCCACGGTCAAGCTGTTCACCACCGGGTTCGCGCGCAGTGTGCTCGGCGGAACGGCGCGGCGGCCCACCCGCATCGTCGGCGTGGGCTCGCTCGATTCCACCACTGGCGCATGGATCGGAAGCTGGGCCCTCGAGGTCAACGGAGATCCTTCGCTGGAGCGGGCCGAAGGCTCCGGCCCCACCCTCTACGATCTCGCGATGCAGCTCGCCGGCTCGGGGGTGCGCAGGCTCACCGGTCCGCTGCAGCTGCAGAGCTCCAACGGGCCGGCCGATGCGGTCTATCCGGCGGTCTGGTCGATCCACCACCGGGGACGGATCTTCGCCCCGCTGGTCGGGCCGCTCACCCTGCACGAGAACGTCATCTGGATCACGGTGCAGCCGGGGGCCCGGGTGGGCCAGCGCCCACGCATCATCGAGACGGCGCCGGACGCCATCCGCTCCATGGTCGCCGTCTCGGCTCGCACCCGCTCCGGCCGGCGCTCCCGGCTCGCCTTGAGCGCCCGGGCAGACGGCGGCTGGGTGCTGTCCGGCACCATCGGCGTTCGCGCCGCGCCCCGGCGACTCACCGCGGTGGCGCGCGACCCGCGTGCGGTATTGAGCGCCGTCTGGGGTGGCGCGCTGGAGCGGGCGGGCATCAAGTGGAATCCGTCGCCCTACATCGGCGCCCCGCCCGCCGGCGGGCCGCAGGTGCTGGCCGAGGTCTCGTCGCCGCCGCTCGATTCGCTCGCGAGCGAGATCAACCGGCGCAGCCTCAACCTCGGCGCCGAGCTGCTGCTGCAGTGGGCTGGCGGCCGGGATCACGCGCCCGAGCTGCTCACCGATCACGTGCGGGAGGTCGTGGGCTCGCAGGACGGCGTCACCTTGGTCGATGGAAGCGGTCTCTCCTACGATGATCGCGTCTCGCCGCGGGCCTTTGTGACCTATCTGGCCAAGTTTCCCAACACGCCGGCGGGCCGAAATTTCCCGATGCTGCTGCCGGCCAACGGGACCGGCACCCTTCACCGCCTGAACAGCGGCTTTCCCGGCGTGGGGGTGGTCCGGGCCAAGACCGGAACGCTCGGCCGGGTGTCCTCCGTGGTCGGCTATCTCGGCCGGCCCGAGGGCACCCTGCTGGTCGCCCTCATGTACAACGGCGGCCGGCCCTGGGCGGCCCGGCAGGCCCAGTGGAAGCTGTTCCGCGAGCTCGGCGCCAACGGTGTGATCATCCCGACCGACACGGTGCCCGACGTGCCGCCGGTCCAGCTCGGTGGGGACGAGACCTCGCCGCCTCCGGCGTGGTGGCCCGCCGGCGCCGCCGAAAGCGATTCGCTCGTGGCCCGGTCCGCCACCCAGGACACCACGCTCCAGGCGCACTAGTCGGGTCGCCTTCCCGAGCACGAGTCAGAACACTACGTGCGCCAGCATCGGGCCCTTCGGCTCGTCCGAGCGGTTCACCACCGGCTCCATGGTCAACGCGGCCCCCATGACCGGGGCCGCCACCCCCGGCATCGGGAGGGTCATGAACGCCGGCCGCTCCATCTCGGCATTGACCTCGACCGACCGCACCATCCCCGACTCGGTGATGAACCAGAACTGGTACTTGTTGCCGACCGGCGCGGGCGGCAGCCCATGGACGATCACGCACCACCGGTGCGACGCCGCGTCCTGGAAGATGAGCATCCCGCCCTGGTGGCCGTCCATCGAGATCTGGGTCTGCAGCACCATGTTCGCGCGGCGCAGAACCGAGAGCGTGTCCTCCAGCGCCGCGAGACGGGACTCGCGGGCGAAGAGCAAGGCGCGCAGGTCGCGACCCTCGTTGCGCTCGGAGAGCGCCGCGGCACCCGTGGCCAGCGCCAGCACCGCGGCCGCGGCGAGTGGCAGCCAGCGGCGCCAGCGGTTCGGCCGGTCGAGCACATCCGCCGCCATTCGGCGGGAGAATCCCGGGGGCGGAGCCACGGGTGCCGCTCCCATCGGGAGCCAGCCAAGCTCACGCTCGAGCCGGGCCACTTCCCGGGAGCATTCCTCGCACCGTACCAAGTGGTCGCGGAAAGTCCGCTCCTCACCGGGCTCGAGGCTCCGGGCCAGGAAGCCGGCTCGATTCTCGACATACCAGTCGTGAGTGCTCATGCGATCCAATCCTTGATCGCCGCGAGGGACAGCCGCAGCTTGTCGAAGGCCAGCCTGAGCCGGGTCTTCACGGTCCCCATCGGGATGCCAAGGCGCTGCGCGATCTCGGAGTGGGTCAGGCCCTGGAAATAGGCCAGCCGGACGACCTCGCGCTGATCCGGGGGCAATCGCTCGAGCGCGGCGTGAACCGATTCGTGGACGTGCCAGCCGGGCTGCGCCGCCTCGTTCACCTCCTTGGCGCGGACCCGCTCGGCCGGCAGCTCGCCGTAGGCCTCGGCGCGGGCCAGCTTGAGCCGCCAGCGGCGGCGCCGGCGAAGCCGGTCGATGGCGCGGTTCCGCGCGATGCGGAGCAGCCAGGGCAGCAGCGCGTCATGCTCGTCGCTTACCGCGCCGATCCGTTCCCACGCCGTGGCGAAAACCTCCAGCACCACTTCCTCCGCCTCGTCCTGATCGCTCAGCATCGACGTGGTGAGGCCCAGGAGCCAGGGGCTCGCCTGCTCGATGAGCTCGACCAGCGCTTGCTCGTCGCGGGCCACCAGCCGCTGGCGAAGCGTGGCCTCGCCCGCCAGTGCGAGCGGGCGACGGCCCCTCGGTCCGTCGGGCGACGGATCGCCAGCCTTCCCGTGAGGCGGCTCGGAGCGGGGCATACGGCCTAGTAATGCATCGGCCGGGGGGCCGGCGCCAGCCGGGGGGATCGCACGATCAGCGGGCTCCACGTGTGGGCGTTGGCGTACCGCCGTTACTGCCGTTACTGAGGGAACGCCTGCTGCACGGGTCCGGTTCTGTGGCTGCTTCCGCAGGCGCTGGACGGTGTGGTGGGGGCTGCACAAACACCAGGGGGACGTGTCCTGTGGACACGTCCCCGTGGTACTGCCGGCCTTGAGTGGCCGCTACGCCCGTCGAGCGCTGGTCGCCAGCAGGACGACGCCGCCCACCAATGCCAGGGCGCCGAGGATCGGCGGTACCGGCAAGGACTCCTTCTTGTCGGCGTGGGCCTCGATGGGGCCGACGTCGAGCACCTTCTCCCTGTGCGTGAAGGAGAACCCGCCGAAGGCGAGGCCCGCGATGCCGACGATGATCAGCAGGACGCCGACGATCGCGGCCGGCTTCATACGACTCGCCTGCCCTGGATGAGCTGGATCAGGGCGATCACGATCGCCACGACCAGCAGCACGTGAATGAAGCCACCGAGCGTGTACGATGAAACCATGCCCAGCAGCCACAACACGAGCAGGATGACGAAGATGGTCCACAGCATGACAGCCTCCCCTGGTTGGCCCGGTCGCGCGAGGGCTCGAGCGCGACCGGGCCGGGTCGCCCGCCCTGCTCGCGCCAGCACGCTGAAAACGGAAAACGCCGCCGGCAGTAGCGAGCCGACGCGAGCACAGTAGGCTGAACCCGTCGCCAGCGCGGTGAGGACAGTCACGCGCCGAGCATGATCCACAACGCAAAAAGTTGCAGCCGAGGAAATCGGGGGTCCGTTGTCAGGCTGGCGGGCCGACGGTATGTTAGGGCGCCTTTCCGGTCTCGCGCTTCCTGGCAGCGCCCCGCTGCTTTGTCATCCAGCTCCGCTCATCACGACGTGCAGATCGTGCGACACCCTTCCCCGGAGATGTTTGGTATGACCAGACCGTCCGCCTGCCTCGCCCTCGCCGCCGCGCTTTTCGTCGCCGCCTGTAACGAGGCTCCCTCGCCCACCGCCCAATCGACCCCCACCCCCGGCGAGGCCTTCGCCAGGAAGGCCATCAACACCGGTGGGTCGGCCGTGGCGCTCCTCAAGCAAGCGAACCTCACCCTCGCCGCCCGGGGCTCGAAGTACCGGGTGGATCACGCTGAATGGGTCACGCGCGACAATGCGGACGAGGCGGGCCAGATCGTGTTCGCCTTCGATCGCGGCAACAAGCAGCTGGCGTTCCAGTTCGTGCCTAATGATCCTCGCCGCGGCGAGGGAACCGAGATCACCTACCTGGTGGATCAGAGCGACGGCGCGACGCATACCGGCACCCCACTCACCAACGCCGCCACCGAAGCCGCGATCGACCGCGAGATGCATACCTGGGAAGCCACCACCACCTGCTCCAACTTCCCCATCATCAAGGTGCCCGACAGCGGCGCTGACCCCGACTTGATCGACGGGATCGTGTTCAATGACCCCAGCCTGATTGGAACCCCGTTCGCCGACATCACCCACGCCGGCTGGACTCCGGCCGATTTCTTCGACGCGCTGGCACCTGGCGGCAGCAATTTCATCCTGGGCGTCACGTTCACGTTCTTCTTCTCTGACGACGGCATCAACCCGACCGACATCAACCACGACGGCAAGGGCGACGCCGCCTTCCGCGAGACCTACTACAACGACGCCTTCGAGTGGGGCATCGATACCGACAACAGCACCGCCATCGACGTGGAGACTGTCGCCCTGCACGAGTCGGGACACGGATTGAGCCAGGCGCACTTTGGCAAGATCTTCGCCACGCTCGCGAACCTGCGGCTGCACTTCGCGCCTCAAGCCGTCATGAATGCGGCCATCTCCATTCAAAAGCATTCGCTGCTCGGCTCGGACAACGCCGGGCATTGCAGCATCTGGGGCAACTGGCCCAACAAGTAAGGACCCCGCTTTCCGCGCGGTGATCCCGAGGGGCGCGCTTCCGGCGCGCCCCTCGACTTCTTACTATCCCCCCATCCTTCATCGAGAAACGGCCCTGCATGGCGACCACCGACTCCCCGTCTCCCGGCACCGAGTTCCAACCGTTCGTCCCGGCCGCCCGGTCTCCCGCCGAGCTCACGGCGCGCGCCCTGATCCTGGGCGCGCTGCTCGGGCTCGTGTTCGCCGCGTCGAGCGTCTACCTCGCGCTCAAGATCGGGCTCACGGTGTCGGCCTCGATCCCCATCGCCGTGCTCGCGGTGGCGTTCTTCCGGACCCTCGGGCATTCGACGATTCTGGAGAACAACATCGTGCAGACCACCGGCTCCGCCGGCGAATCCATCGCGGCCGGGATCGTGTTCACGCTCCCGGCCATTCTGCTGATGGGGTACGACCTGAGCATTGGCAAGGTGGCGATCGTCGCGGTGGTGGGGGCGGTCATGGGCACGCTGCTGATGATCCCGCTCAGGCGGGCGCTCATCGTGAAGGAGCACGGCACCCTCACCTACCCCGAGGGCACCGCCTGCGCGGAGGTGCTGGTCGCCGGGGAAAGGGGCGGCCTGCAGGCGCGCCGCCTGTTCCAGGCCTTCGGGATCGCCTTCGCCTACAAGTTCCTGATGTCGGGGCTCAAGGTCTGGAAGGAGTACCCGGGCTGGGTCTCCACCGGTTACAAGGGCGCGTCCATCTCCGCCGAGGTGTCCCCCGAGCTGCTGGGGGTGGGCTACATCATCGGCCCCCGCATCGCCGGATACCTGTTCTCGGGCGGGTGCATCGCATACCTCGTGCTCATTCCCGCCATCAAGCTGTTCGGGAGTGGGCTCACCAAGCCGATCTTCGCCGAGACCAAGCTCATTGCCGACATGAGCCCTAGCGAGGTGCGCGCGAACTTCGTGTTCTATATCGGGGCGGGCGCGGTGGCTACGGCCGGCATCATCGCGCTTATTCGCGCGTTGCCCACCATCGTCTCGGCGTTCCGAAGCGGGTTCCAGGATCTTCGCGGCAGCCTGGGCGAAACGGCGACCAGGCTCCGCACCGACCTCGACCTTCCGGTGTGGGTCACGCTGGCCGGCGCGGTCGGGCTCGCGCTGCTCCTCACCGCGCTGCCCCAATTGGCGGTCAATCTGCTCGGCGCCATCCTGATCGTGGTGTTCGGATTCTTCTTCGTCGTGGTCTCGTCCCGCATCACGGGCGAGATCGGGGTCAGCGCCAATCCCGTCTCCGGCATGACCATCGCCGCCCTGATCGGCACGACGGCGATCTTCCTGCTCATCGGCTGGACCGGGGTGGATCACCGGGTGGGGGCCATCTCCATTGCGGGCGTCATCGCCGTGGCCGCGAGCAACGCCGGGGCGACCAGCCAGGATCTCAAGACCGGCTTCCTGGTGGGCGCCACCCCGCGGCGGCAGCAGCTCGCCATCATCGTGGGCGCCGTCACCTCGGCGCTCGCCGTCGGCTGGACCCTCACGCTGCTCAACAACACCTACACCACCATCGTCCCCGAGTCGCACCCGGGCATCGCGCTCGAGGCCGCCGCGCCCGGCGCCGAGACCCGCTCGGTCACCTCGCTGGGCGAGCGGATGCGCCACGACGGCCACGAGTACGACGTAATGCGGGTCAACCTGCCGACCCAGGGGATCCAGCCGGGCAAGTACCTGGTGGACCCCGGTACCCACGAGGTGGCCTACCTGGTGGATCCGGGGATCGGCGGGCGGATCCGCGAGCTCAACGGCCGGCCCATCACCAAGCTCGACTCGCCCAAGGCCACCATCATGGCACTGGTGACCGACGGCATCCTGACCCAGAAGCTGCCGTGGGGGCTGGTGCTGATCGGCGTCTTTCTCACCTTCAGCATCGAGCTGATGGGACTTCAGTCGCTGCCCATCGCCGTGGGCGTCTACCTGCCGATCTCGACGTCGGCGTCGATGTTCGCGGGCGGCGTGGTACGCTGGCTGGTCGAGCGGCGGGCCCGGGGTGCCGCCCAGTCCATCGCCGAGGTCGAGTCCGGACCCGGGGTGCTGTTCTCGAGCGGGCTGATCGCCGGCGGGGCGTTGGCCGGCGTGGCGATTGCCGGGGTGGCGGCCGCGCTGGTGAAGCAGGCGGATGCGGCACAGGTGCCGGCCGCGGACTACCTGGCGCACGTCGCGGGACTGCAGTCGGTGCTCGGCGCGTTCGCCACCAACGACCTGGTTGCCCTCGCGGTGTTCGCGTGCCTCGGCGCGGCGCTGTACCGGGTGGCGAGCCGCTGAGCTCGCCAGCGACCGGGTCCCTGACCTAGCGAGCGCCGATGCGGGTCGTGACCCTGCTCCCGGGCGCGACCGAGATCGTCGCGGCGCTCGGAGGCCGCGCGCTGCTGGCCGGCGTCTCGCACGAGTGCGACCATCCCGCCTGGGTGCGAAGCCTCCCTCGCCTCACCTCCACCCCGTTGGATCCGTCCCTGCCCAGCGGGGCGATCGACCTCGAGGTGCGCCGCCTCCACGAGGCAGGACGCGCCGTCATCCAGGTGGACGCCGATGCGCTCGCACTGCTGGCGCCCGACCTGGTCATCACCCAGGATCTCTGCGAGGTCTGTGCGGTGGCGGACGGAGCCGTGCATCGGCTGGCCGACGTGATGCCGCGCCCGCCTCGGATTCTCTCGCTGACCGGCCGCACCGTGGGTGGCGTCCTGGAGGACGTCCGCCGGGTGGGACGGGCCCTCGATCTGGCCGCCGATGGCGACCAGCTCGCGGCCGGGCTCCGGAGCCGGCTCGACCGGTTGAGCCACCGCCCAGCGACGATCCGCCGGCGAATCCTCTGCATCGAGTGGCTCGAGCCGGTCTACCTGGCTGGGCATTGGGTGCCCGAGCTGGTGGAGGCCGCCGGCGGTACCGACGTGGGTGCCCGGCCTGGGGCGCACTCGGCCCGAACGACGTGGGAGGAGGCCGCGGCGCTTCGGCCCGACCTCATCGTGATCATGCTGTGCGGCTTCGGCGTCGAGCGGTCGCGGGAAGAGCTCGACCTGGTGACGATCGCCCCTGCGCTCGATCTGCTCGGCTCGGCGCCGGTGTGGCTGCTCGACGGCAACGCGTACACGTCCCGCCCGGGTCCCAGGATCGTGGACGGCGCGGAGCGGCTGCAGGCCGCAATGGCTGGCGTGGAGCGCCCCGGTCTGGCGCGCTGGAGCCCCCGCCGGTGACGGTCACCATCGAGCACGTGGCGGGCGGCGAGCCGCTGGTCGAAGTCCGGGCGCTGTTCGAGGAGTACGCCGCGTCTCTCGATGTCGATCTCTGCTTCCAGGGCTTCGCGGAGGAGCTGGCCGGTCTCCCCGGCGACTACTCGCCGCCCTCCGGGTGCCTGCTGCTTGCCCGCGTGGGGGACGACCCGGCCGGCTGCGTGGCGATGCGCCCGCTGCAACCCGGCGTGTGCGAAATGAAACGTCTGTACGTGCGGCCGGGCTTTCGGGGAGCCAGCGTGGGGCGGCGGCTCGCCGAGGCGGTCGTGGACGCCGCGCGAACGGCGGGATACGCGTCGATGCGGCTGGACACCCTGGCCGCGATGGCGTCCGCGCGCACCCTGTACCGCTCGCTCGGATTTCAGCCGATCGCGCCGTACCGCCATAATCCCGTTCCGGGCACCGCATTCCTCGAGTTGACGCTGCGCGCTGCCGAGGGGTAGACAAGCGGGCGCGTCGCCGCGAGCTTTGTCGCTCTTCTCAACCGGCATGATCATGACGCCCGAGTCGCTCGCCTTCCTGAAATCCCTGCTCGACACGCCCGGTCCCTCGGCCTTCGAGGCCGCGCCGGCGCGCCTGTGGCGGGCCGAGGCGCAACGCTTTGCCGACGACGTGCGGGCCGACGTCGCGGGCAACTCGTTCGCCGCGTTGAACGGCCAGGGGCGGCCGCGGGTCATGTTCGCGGGGCACATCGACGAGATCGGCATCATGGTGACCCACATCGACGATGACGGCTACGTCAGCTTCGACACCATCGGCGGCTGGGATCACCAGGTGTTCGTGGGGCAGCGGGTGCGGCTGCTGGGCCGGGAGGGTGCGGTCGTCGGCGTGGTCGGCAAGAAGGCCATCCACCTCATGGACAAGGACGACCGGGAGAAGGTCTCCAAGGTCGAGGACCTCTGGATCGACATCGGCGTCACCAGCCGGGCGGAGGCCGAGCGGCAGCTTCGGATCGGCGACCCGGGCGTCCTCGCCGCCGGAGTGCTCGAGTTCCCCAACGGCCGGCTGGTGAGCCGCTGTATCGACAACCGCATCGGCGCCTTCGTGGTACTCGAGGCGCTGCGGCTGCTCTCGGTCGATGCCAAGCGCACCGGGGCGGCGGTCACCGCCGTCGCCACCACGCGCGAGGAGATCGCCGCCATGGGTGGCGGCGCCCGCTCCTCCGCCGCGGCGCTCGAGCCCGACGTCGCCATCGTGATCGACGTGACCCACGCGACCGACTATCCCGGCATCGACAAGCGCAAGCACGGCGACTACCGGCTGGGCGGAGGCCCGATCCTGTCGCGGGGCGCATCCGTGAGCGAGCTGGTGTTCGAGCGGCTGGCCGCCGCAGCGGAGGCGGAGAGCATCCCCTACGCCATCGAGGCCGCGGCCCGCGACACCCACACCGACGCGGAGGCGATCTTCAACGCGCACCGCGGCGTGGCCACCGCGCTCGTCTCGGTGCCCAACCGGTACATGCACAGCCCCAACGAGATGATCGTGCTGGAGGATCTCGACCGTACCGCCCGACTGCTCGCCGCCTTCGTGCGCCGTCTCCCCCCCGACACCGACTTCGTGCCGCGCTGAGCGCGGCGTGATATTCTTCCAGCGTATGTCCGCACGCCGCACGCTCGCCGGCCTTACGGCCGTCCTCGCCTTCGCCGCCGCCCGCCTCGGCGCCCAGCAGATGGGCACGGCCACCCACGCAGTCGTGCGTCCGGCGCCGCCCCCTGTGCTGCCGCTGGATGACATCCGCTTCCTGAGTGACGACCGGCTGGACGGCCGGATGACCGGCAGCCCCGGCGCCGATACCGCGGCGGCCTATCTCGCGCGGCGGTTCAAGGCGGTGGGGCTCCAGCAGGCGGCCGGCGGCTGGTTCCAGACCTTTCCGATCTCGCGCGACGCCCCGGTGGCCCAGCACGCGCACGTGGCCGGCCTCACCGGGCGCAACGTGATCGGCCTGCTGCCGGGACACGACCCCGTGTTGCGGAACGAGACGGTCATCATCGGTGCGCACTACGACCACCTCGGCCTCGGCGGGTTCGGCAGCCTCGACCCCGACAGCACCGGCAAGGTGCACAACGGGGCCGACGACAACGCGTCGGGCTCGGCGATGCTGATCGAGATCGCCCAGCGGCTGGCGGCGGCGCCACCGGCGCGAACGGTGGTGTTCATCGCCTTCAGCGGCGAGGAGCTCGGCCTGCTCGGCTCGGCGTATTACGTGAAGCAGCCGGTGTACCCGCTGGCCACGACGCTGGCGATGATCAACCTGGACATGGTAGGCCGGCTGCGGCAGAAGCGGCTGATCGTCTACGGCTCGCGCAGCGCCAAGGAGTTTCCGAAGCTGCTCGACTCGCTCAACTGGTACGCCGGATTCGACCTCAAGGCCCAGGGCGACGGGTACGGGCCCAGCGACCAGTCGTCGTTCTACGCGGCCGGCCGCCCGGTGCTGCATTTTTTCACCGACCTGCACGAGGACTACCACCGGACCACGGACGACTGGCAGAAGATCAACGTCGAGGGGTTCGGCCAGGTGGCCACGTTCGTGACCGGCCTGGTGACCGCGCTGGCCAATCGCCCCACCCCGCTCACCCTGATGCCCGCCGCGCCGCCGCTGCTGCCGGCCAGCACCGGCTCGCCCCTGCCGGGCTACGGCGCATACCTCGGCACGGTGCCCGACATGACCGACAGTCCGGGCGGCGTGCGCCTCCTGGGTGTGCGCGCGGGCAGCCCGGCGGAGAAGGCGGGCCTCCGGGGCGACGACATCATCACGAGGATCGGGGACATGAGCGTGTCGGACCTGGAGGCGATGACGGAAGCGCTCCGCAATCACCACCCGGGCGACACGGTGAGCGTGGTCGTCCGCCGGGGCGCCCAGACCACGACCCTGCGCGCCGTGCTGGGCGAGCGGGGAGGCTGAAATGGCGGTGCTCGACGGCGACCGGGTGATCGCCGCGCTGCGCGGGGCGTTCGCGCGGGATGTCGGCCGGGTGGAGCTGCTGCGCCTGGCCGCGGAGAAGATCCGGTCGGCCGGCCCGCCGTACACGTCCGTCTACCTGTACATGCTGCAGGGCGAGGAGCTCGTGCTCGAGGCCCATGCGGGAAGGGAGACCGAGCATACCCGCATCGAGGTGGGTCACGGCGTATGCGGCACGGCCGTGTCCACCGGCCAGGACCAGAACGTGCCCGACGTGCGGGCCATCTCGAACTACATCGCTTGCAACACCTGGACCCGTTCGGAGCTGGTGGTGCTCATCCGGCGCGGGGCCGTCATCCTGGGGCAGATCGACGTGGACAGCGACGTCCCCGACCCGTTCACCACCGCCGAGGAGGCGGAGGTCAAGAAGGTGGCGGACGCCCTGGCCGTGCTGCTTTGAGCGCGTGACCGGTGGCTGAGGCGGTGGAAGGCCGCACCGAAACGGTCCGCGTCCCCGGCGCGGACCTGTTCGTTCGGCGGATCGGGTCCGGCCCCCCCGTCGTGGTCCTCCATGGCGGCCCCGGAGCGGACCACGAGTATCTTCGGCCGGGGTTCGATGCCCTCGCGGACGGGCGGGAGCTGCTCTACTATGATCAGCGCGGCGGCGGCCGCTCGCCTGTCGCGCGCCACGTGCCGGTGGGTTGGATCGAGCAGGTGGCCGACCTCGAGTCGCTCCGCCGGGACTGGGGCCTGGAGCAGCTGACCGTCGCCGGGTATTCATGGGGTGGCCTGCTCGCCCTGTTGTACGCGCTCGAGCACCCGGGACGGGTGGGGCGTCTCGCCCTGGTATCCCCCGCGCCGACGTGGCGCGGTGCGCGCGAGCGGTTCGAGGCCGCCTTCGCCCGGCGCAACATGGACCCTGCTTTTCAGGAGGAGCGCCGCGTGCTGCGGGAGAGCGGACTGCGGGAGCGTGATCCGGCCGCCTTCCAGCAGCGCATCTTCGAGCTGTCCGTCGCCGCCTACTTCTTCGATCCGTCCCGCGCCCGCGAGCTGACGCCCTTCCGGGTCGTCGGCCGTACCCAGCAGGAGGTGTGGCGCAGCCTGGGCGACTACGATCTTCGGCCGCGCCTGCCCGCACTGGCCGGGATCCCGGCTCTCGTGCTTCATGGCGAGGACGATCCCATTCCGATCGAGGCAGCGCGGACGGCCGCAGAGCTCCTCGGGGCCGAGTTCCACCCGGTCCCGCGCTGCGGGCACGTCCCCTACGTCGAAGCCTTCGAAACCTTCCGCAGCGTGGTGGGCGGGTTCCTCTGAGGGTGGGCTGGGACCGGCCCTCGCCTGAGCACGGGCGGCTATCTTCCCACCATGTCCCGCCCTACCCCGTTCGACCTCGTCTTCTCCCGCACCGCGGAGACGGTCTTTCCCAGAATCCGCGCGGCGTTCGAGCGCGCCGGTCACGACCCGGCGGATCGGGATGCGTTCCTGCTGCTGCCCGACGTCGTCTCCCTCCTCCATGACCTCCGGCCGGAGGAGGGGCTGGGCGAGGGGATGGACCAGCTGGTGGCCCTGGTACACCACGCCTATCTGTTGTGGGACGGGGGCGCGCTGACCCTCCCGCTCACCGCCGAGCGGCTCGCGGCCCTGCTCGAGGCGCCGCCTCCGGCATCGCCCGCCCCCGGCCAGCCGCCTCGCGCCTACTACGCCCAGCTGCAGGACCGCCAGGTGTGGGCCCGGGTGGTGGACGACCTTCCGGCCGAGCCGATGGACGGCTGCTTCGTCCACAGCACGGGCGCCGAGCTCAGGGTGCTCGGCATCTTCGGCATCCGGCCCGAGCGCGAGGGGTTCAGCGCGGTCGAGATGGCGGGGCCGAGGCCGCGGGCGCTCGAGCGGCCCGACGGCAGCCCACTGTTCTCGCCGGTGCTCGCCGGCGGCCAGTCCGCCGGCCTCTACTCCATCGTCGGCGGCGAGGAGCTCCTCGAGCTGGGATGGCGCACGCGCGCGCTGGCCAATTCCCTCTCGTCTCCCGAGCGATGACCGACGCGGTCCGCAGCTTCATGGACAAAAAGGCGGTGGCGCAGGTGCTCGAGCAGATCGCCGCCTTCCTCGAGCTCAAGGGCGAGAATCAGTTCAGGATCCGCGCCTTTCGCACGGCCGCGCGTGCGGTGGGCAGCTTCACGGGTGACCTCCGGGAGGGGCTCGAGGATGGAACCCTCGCGGCCACGAAGGGCGTCGGTCCCGCCACCCTGCAGATCGTCTCGGAGATCGTGACCACCGGCCGAGCCAGCCTGCTCGAGGAGCTGCGAGAGCAGATCCCGCCCGGCCTGGTTGAGATGCTCGCGATCTCCGGCCTCGGCGTCGCCAAGATCCGCCAGATCCACGACGTGCTCGACATCGATTCGGTGCCCGAGCTCGAGGCGGCGGCGCTGGATGGCCGGCTGGCCAAGCTGCCCCGCTTCGGGCCCAAGACCAGCGAGAACATCCTCAAGGGCATCGCCTATCTCCGCCATGCGAGCGCCTACCGCCTGCTGCATCACGCCTCCGATGAGGCGGAGGGCCTGCGCGCCGCGCTGGAGCGGATGCCCGGCGTGAGGCAGGCCGTCGTCGCCGGCGACGTACGCCGCCGGGCCGAAGTGGTGCGGGACCTCGTGCTGGTGCTCGCCGCAGAGGTGGCGCCCGGCGAGCTGTTCAAGCGCCTGAGCCAGCTTCCCGGAGTCCACGAATTCGCCGGCCAGGACGACCGGCGCGTTACCCTCCGGTTCGCCGGGGGCGCGAGCGCGCAGATCGTGGTCACCACCGCGGTGAACTTCGGCGCCGTCCTGGCCCAGGCCACCGGCTCGGAGGCGCACCTGCGCGACCTGGCGGCCCACGCGGCCGCGCGGAACTTCGCCTTGACCGGCGCGGCGCTCTGGCGGGGCAGCGCGTTCGTGCCCACCCCGGACGAGCGGACCTTCTATGACGCGCTGGGGCTGGACTACATCGAGCCCGAGCTGCGGGAGGGCCAGGGCGAAGTCGCCGCGGCGGCCGAGCGCCGGCTCCCGCGCCTGCTCGAGCGGAGCGATCTCCAGGGGCTGCTGCATTGCCATACCCGCTATTCCGACGGGTCCAACACGGTCGAGCAGCTGGCGCTGGCCTGCCGGGACGCGGGCTACCGGTACGTGGGGATCACGGACCACAGCCAGGCCGCGGCCTATGCCGGCGGCCTGCGCCCCGACGACCTCGAGCGCCAAGCGGACGAGATCGACGCGGTCAACCAACGGCACGAGGGCATCCGGGTGCTCAAGGGCGTCGAAGCGGACATCCTGCAGGACGGCCGCATCGACTTCGAGGACGCCGTGCTGGCACGGCTCGATTTCGTGATCGCCTCGGTCCACACCCGGTTTAACATGGGTGAGCGCGAGATGACGGCCCGCATGCTGGCCGCGATGGACAACCCGCACCTCACCATCATCGGGCACCCGACCGGCCGGCTGCTGCTCTCACGCGACCCCTATGGCCTCGACCTCGACGCCGTGATCGAGAAGGCGGCGGCCACCCGCGTCGCGCTCGAGATCAACGCGGACCCGCACCGGCTCGATCTCGACTGGCGGGCCGTGCGTCGGGCGCGCGCGCGGGGCGTCGCCATCTCGATCGGCGCGGACGCGCACAGTGTCGCCGGCATCGGCAACGTGGGGTACGGCGTGGGCATGGCGCGGAAGGCGTGGCTGGGCCCGGCCGACGTGCTCAACGCGCAGCCGGTGGAGGAGTTCCTGACGCGGGCCGTCGGGCGGGGTGGATGAAGGCCGCGGCCCGCCGCCTTCGGCGGCCTCGCCCACGGCGCACGCGCGACGCAGCCCAACGGGCGCCGCAGATCCTGACCCGGTTGCGGGCCGCCTACCCCGACGCCCGTTGCGCGCTCGACCACCGGAACGCCTTCGAGCTGCTCTGCGCCACGATTCTCTCGGCGCAATGCACCGACGCGCGGGTGAACCTGGTGACGCCGACGCTGTTCGCGGCCTACCCGACGCCGGAGGCACTGGCGCGCGCACGCCCCGAGGATGTCGAGGCCATCATCAAGTCCACCGGTTTTTTTCGCAACAAGACTCGGAGCCTGATCGGCATGGCCGAGGCGTTGGTGGCCGACTATAGGGGCGAGGTCCCGAGCACCATGGAGCAGCTCCGCGTGCTCCCGGGGGTCGGCCGCAAGACGGCCAACGTGATCCTGGGGAACGCCTATGGCATCAACGACGGGATCACCGTCGATACCCATGTCGCCCGGCTGAGCCGCCTGCTGGGGCTGACGGGGCAGGATGACCCGGCCAAGATCGAGCAGGACCTCATGCCTCTGTTCCCGCAGGAGCAGTGGGGGCTGCTCTCCCATCTGCTGATCTTCCACGGGCGCCAGGTCTGCATCGCCCGGCGGCCGCGCTGCGGCGCCTGCGTACTGTCGGACCTCTGTCCCTCGGCACTGCTTTGATGTCCTTTGCGGGCAAGAATTTTGCTCATCTCGGCGGCGTGCATCACGCTGGCGCCGATGGTACCATCATATTATTCCTGGTGGTTGTCGCACCCTGCCACGGCAAACCGGGCGGCGTGTAGCGAAAACTGTTACAGCAAATACACTTAGAGCTTCGCGGAGTACGGCCTGACCGAGCCCTACAACACCGCCTCACCAGCCACGGTGGTGGCTCAGCCGACCCGGACGCACCGGCCCTGGGAGCCGAAGCACGGGAGGTCCGCCGCGATCGTGGCGGATCCCCCGGGCCGCCGGGTGCTGGTGGTGGCGCCCCAACCGTTCTACCAGGACCGGGGCACCCCGATCGCCCTCCGCCAGGTCCTGCTCGCGCTCAGCGAGCTGGGACGCGGGGTAGACCTGCTGACGTACCCCATCGGGACGGACGTGGAGATTCCGGCCCTGCGCATATTCCGCTCGGGCAACCCGCTTCGTTTCGAGTCGGTCCCGGTCGGGTTTTCGTGGCGGAAGGTCGTGCTGGACCTGTCGCTCACCGCCCGGCTCAAGGCCCGGCTGGCCAGCGAGCGTTATGCCTGCGTGCACGCCGTGGAAGAGGCCGCGTTTCCGGCGGCCATCCTCGCGCGCCAGTGCGGCATCCCCCTGCTGTACGACATGCAATCGAGCCTCGCCGAGCAGCTGGGCCAGCTCGGCCCGCTGAGCCTCAGTCCGACCCGGCGCATGCTCGACGCGGCCGAGCGGTGGCTGTTGAGCCAGGCCGATCTGGTCGTGACCAGCGCGGGACTGTCGCCGCGGGTGCGCGACATGGTGCCGGAGGCGAGGGTGCGCGAGTGGCACTTCCCGAGCGCGCCCGCCGAGGCGGATCCCCAGGAGGTCGCGCGCCTGCGGCAGACCCTTGGGCTCGGCCCGCGAAGTCAGGTGGTGCTCTATAGCGGCACTTTCGAGCCCTACCAGGGGCTGCCGGAGTTGATCGCCGCGATCCCCCTGGTACGCCAGCGACTGCCCGAGGCAACGTTCGTCTTCGTCGGCGCCGAGGGCGTGGACGGCGAGCTGGCGACGGCCGCGGCGCACGTGGCATCCGGCGCCCTTCGGGTGGTGGATCGCCAGCCGAGGGATGCCATGCCGGCCTACCTGGCGATGGCCGACGTTCTGGTGTCACCCCGGGCCTACGGTGGCAACCTTCCCCTCAAGATCTTCGACTACCTGGCCGCGAGCCGTCCGATCGTCGCGACCGACATCCCCACCCACCGGACCGTGCTCTCCGAGGAGCGCGCGGTGCTCGTCGCCCCCCGGACCGCGGCGCTGGCCGCAGGCATTCTCGCGGTGCTGGGCGACCCCGGTCACGCCGGGCGGCTGGCGGCGGCCGCCCGCCAGTATGCCACGACCCACCTGGGCTGGGGCCGGTTCGTGGAGGCGGTCTCCGAGCTGTACGACGACGTGGAGCGGCATGCCGTCGCCTGAGCCGGCGCGCCGCTCGGCGTCGGTCATCATTCCCGCCCGCAACGAAGCCCCCGCCATCGCGCGGCTGGTCCGCGCCGTGCTTGACCAAGCGCCGCCGAACTGGAGCGTCGAGGTCCTGTTAGTCGACGACGGCTCGACCGACGACACCCGGGCGGCCGCGCGTGCCGCCGGTGCCCGGG
>JBOHSB010000090.1:0-7122 GCA_050733015.1 Gemmatimonadales bacterium | reverse complement strand
GCCATCGATGGCTGCGGGACGGCTCGCCCTCGAGCTGTCCCTCGGCGACCACCAGGTCCGCGCCGCTTTCGATCCGGCGCACGAGGTCGGGGACGATCTGCGGGTTGTGCGCGAAATCGGCGTGCATGAGGATGGCCGTGTCGCGCTTGGGGCGATCGGTCAGGTCGACGGCCTTGCGAAGCAACTCCTCGACCGACGCCGCGTAGCCCTGCGGCTGGCTCCGGCGGATGACGGTGAGCGGCAGCACCCGGGCGTACGGCTCGAGTATTTCCGACGTCGTATCGGTAGAGGCGTCGTCGAGGACGAGCAGTTGGTACTCGCGGGGGAAGGACGCGAATACCTGGCGGATCTTCCACAGCAGCAGCCCCACGGTCGGGGCTTCATCTCGGCTCGGTATACAAACGTAAATCATGATCCGTCAAGGAAATGGGATCAAGGAACGATACACCGATCGGACCGCCTCTGCCATGCGCTCCACGGTGAAGCCCTGGACCGCGATCGACCCCTTCGACGCCACCTCGCGGGCGAGACCGGGCTCACTCAGGAGCCGGGCGACCGCCTCGGCCAGGGCCGCGGGATCGGCAGGTGGGACCAGCAGCCCCGCGCCCGCGTGGAGCATCTCGGGCAGGCCACCCGCCGTGGTGGATGCAACCGGAATGCCAAGCGCCATGGCCTCGAGCACCGATGTCCCAAGCCCTTCTTCCCGTGAGCTCATGACGAAACAACTTGCATCGGCGATGAGGCGGGCCGGCTCGTCGAGGTGACCCAGGAAGTGGACACGGCCATCGAGCGCGAGCTCGGCGCGCAACCGCTCGAGCTCGGCCCGCAGCGGTCCGTCACCGGCGACGACCCAATGCAGCGCGGGCAGCCGCCCGGCCAGCAGCGCGGCCGAGCGGAGCAAGGTCGCGTGATCCTTGTGGGGCACCAGCGCGGCCACGTTGGCCGCAATCGGCGTCTCTGGCTCGAGCTCGAGGCGGTCGCGGATCCCGAGCCGCGAAGTCGCGCGCAGGTCCTCGAGCGTGATCCCGGAGTGCACCACGGCGATGCGGTCCGGCGCGATGCCGTCCGCCACGAGCACGTCGGCCACGGCCCGGGAGATCGCGATCACCCGCGCGGCTCGGCCCCAGAACCCCCGTCGCCGGAGGTGAAAGTCCACCCGGCGGGTCGCGACCAGCGGCCGGCCGGCCAGCCACGCGCCGAGTCCGGCCAGCGTGACGGCATGGGCATCGTGCGCGTGCACCAGAGACGGTCCGGCCCGGAGCTCCGACACGAGCCCGGGGAGCGCCCGCGGGTCGAGACCGGCGGACCAGGGCACCGCGCGCACGCGGATACCGTCCCGCGCGAGGCGGGTGGCGAGTTCGCTCGCGGTACCCGTCACGACCACTTGGGCGAGACCCAGGCGTGCGAGGGCGCGGGCCAGCAGCCAGACTTGACGCTGGCCACCGCGCCACTCGCGTCCCGACGCGAGGTGGACGACGCGCGGGGTCACGCTTCGCGGGCGACCGCGGCGAGAAGGGTGCGAAGCTCGGCGAGGCTGAACGGCTTGTGGAGGTAGGGTCGATCGAGGCTCTCGAGGAATGCGAGCGTGTCGCCGCGGACCGTATCGCCTGTGCTGAAGATCAGCCGGGCCGCGAGGGCGGGGTGGCGGCGGGCCAGCTCCTCGTAGAACTCCCGGCCGCTCAGCTCGGGCATCCTGAGGTCGGAGATCACCAGGTCGAACGCCTCGCGGTCGGCCAGCTCGAGGCCCTCCCGGCCGTTCCTGGCCACCACGGGGACGTGGCCCCACGCGTCGAGTGTGGCGTGCATGTAGTGCAGGATGTGAGGCTCGTCGTCGACGACCAGTACCCGAAGGGGTTTAGTTGGGGTACCCGTGCCGGCGGACGGGGTCGGGGCAGGGGGTCGGGTGGCCAGCGGCAGCTGCACCGTGAAGGTCGAGCCGCGGCCCTCCTCGGTCGCGAGCATGACGCGCCCGCCGTGCTCGCGGACGATACCCTGGCTGATGGACAGGCCGAGCCCGGTGCCCTCCCCCTCGGGCTTGGTGGTGAAGAAGGGCTCGAACACCTGGGCCGCGAGCGCCTCCGTCATGCCCGGGCCGTCGTCGACGACGTCGATGGCCACGCCGTCGAGCCAGCGGCGGGCGCGAACCACCACCCGGCCGGGACGGCCGGTGCTCGCGATGGCCTGGGCCGCGTTGTTGATGAGGTTCACGAACACCTGCTGGATCTGATTCGGGTCGATGTCCGGCATCGGCAGCTGGTCCTCGACTTCGATCGAGGCCTCGACCCGGTGCGCCATGAGCTGGTTGCGGAGCAGAACGAAGGTGGCGTCGAGCAGCGGCCGCAGCGCGGTGGGACGGCGCTGGTGCTCCTGCTTCCGCGCGAAGCTCAGGAGGTTCTTCACGATGTTCGACGCGCGCTCGGCTTCCTCCCGGATGACCGTCAGCGGCTCGCGCAGGGCCGGCGGGACGTTGGGGACCTCCCCGAGGAAATCCGCGAACCCGACGACCGAGGCGAGGGGGTTGTTGAGATCATGGGCGATGCCGGCAATGAGCTGCCCGATGGCGGACATCTTTTCCGACTGGATGAGCTGGTCTTGCAAACGCCGCCGCTCCGTTTGATCATCGAACAGGAGCACGAGGGTGGAGCGGTCGGTGCTGCTAATCGGCACGGCGGTAACCGCATAGGTTTGCTCGCCGGTTCTGAGTTCCGCCTCGCGGCCCGCTCCTTGCTGGTCCAGGGCCCGTTGCAGGTCCGCCGCCCACTCGGGCGGGGCGAAGGCCTGCCAGGGCCGGCCGATCAGACTCGCCGGCGGAGCATTCACCAGATCGGCAAACGCGCGGTTGGCTCGGCGGATCCGGCCGCCGCGATCCACGATGCAGAGCGCGGGGGAGATGGCGTCCACCACCTCCTGCCAGGAACGGCGCCCGTCGTCGTGCAGGTCCACCAGCCGCGCGCTTTCCAGCGCGATGCTCGCCTGCGCGACCAGGCCTTCGAGCAGCCGGAGTGAGGACGAGCCGAAGCGTCCAGACTCGCCCCGGATCGCGACGGCGCCGGTGACCCTCCCCCGGGCGACGAATGGCGCCAGGAGCCACGACCCCGCGCCGTCCGGCTGAGCCGGGAGGTCCCCCTGCGCGGTCAGCATCTCGAGGCCCTCGGGCAGCACGAGCGGCCCCAGCCGCTCGACCAGCTGCAGCAGCGGCCGGCGGTCGGGGCGTCCAGCGGGCCAGGCATGGACGAAATCCTGGGCATCCGCATCCCGATGGAACAGGGTCAGCGCGATCTCGGTGGGGGACAGGCTTTCTCGGATGTGCCGGAGCAGGAGATCGATGACCGAGGCCCGGCGCAGCGTGCCGGCCAACTCCTGACCGAAGGCGGTGACCTGACGCAGCAGCGCGAGGTCGTCCGTCGTGGCGCTGGCGGCGAGATTGGCGGAAGGAGGGGTAACCATGATCCGGGCGAATACGCGGGGGCGGCTGACTGCTGCGGACTTGCAGCTGGTGATCCTGCTACTGAGCCGCGGCTCCGCGCACCGGCGCGCCTACCTCGAGCGCCGTCTCACGACCGAAGGGCCCGACCCGCTGTTGGATGCGCCCGATCTACTCGAGCGGCTCCTGACTGTACGCACCATGCTAGTCCCCTCCGAGGCGCTGTTCTTCTACGTCGTGGTGCGCCACTCCCTCCGCAAAGCCGGCGTGGACGACCGCGAGCTGGCGGACTATCTGTCGGCGCTGCTGCTCGACTTCGGGCAGCGGGACCGGGCGTGGCGGATCGACTGGCACGATGACCACCGGCACCGCTATCTGGTGGACATCCTGGCGGACCTGGAATTGAGCAACGGCGACCGCCGCTTCCGCGTCATGCTCCACCTGGGGAACTACTCCCTGTGGCTGGCCGGGCTCTTTCCCGATTATATCGCGGCGCGCCACCTGCGGAAAGCGGGACCGGATGTCACCTACTACGACGCCCTCGGTCGCCGAGGCTTCGGCATGGCGTCGGATCACACCCTGGCCGGCGAGTACGGCCTCGTCGAAGTGCTCCGGACCGCGTCGGAGCGGTTTCCTTCGCTGCGCGGCGCCCTCAACGGGGTGAGCGACCGCCTGCTGTTTCCGAACTCACACACCGCCGACCGGGTGCTGCGACAGCTCGGCGGGGCGTAACCGTTTCGAACGACGTACACTCAGGACCGTCGGCCGACCTCGGCGATCGCACACGCCTCCACCAGCGCCCGGAACAGACCCCGCTCGGGCGCCTTCGCATCCGCGTGCATCTCTTCCGGGTGCCACTGCACCGCCAACAACCAGGGCGCGTCCGCCGGCGACTCGGCGGCCTCGATCAGACCATCCTCGCTCCATCCCGTCGCCACCAGTCCCACGGCCAGCCGGTCCACCGCCTGGTGATGGAAGGAATTGACCGTTAGCTCCGTGCCGCCGAGGGCCTGGGCCGCGCGGCTCCCGTCCTGGAGGCGTACCGCGTGCGTGCGCGCGTCGCGGGCGCTGCCCGGATCGTGGGCGACGGGGCCGGGTCGCTCGGACGGCAGATCCTGAAACAGCGTGCCGCCGAGTCCCACGTTCGCCAGCTGGATGCCCCGGCAGATCCCGAGGATGGGCAGGTCCCGTTGCTGCGCCGTCGCGAAAAGCGCGAGCTCGAACAGGTCGCGCTCCCGACTGGGCGGGTAGGCGTGAGGCGACGGCTCCGCCCCGTACAAGGCCGGATGAATGTCCTCGCCCCCGGTGAGCACCAGGCCATCCACCCCATCCATGGCCCGCGCCGCATACGCTGGACCGACCACGGGCGACAGGATCACCGGGACCCCGCCGGCCGCGAGCACCGATCGCACGTAGGCCGAGTTGACGCCGGTCCGCTCGTTCCCGTCCCAACTTCGGACCACGCCGCTCACCCCGATGCGCGGGGCGCTCACGGCAGCACCGAGTCGGGGAAGAACGGGCAGCGTGGATCCTCGATTCGCGAGGGGTCGACCTGAATGCCGATCAGCGGGAGGGTGGCCGCCCCAACGGTCACGGTCCCGATCTGCGGGGCGCCTTCCACCGGCGTGCCTTCGTAGAGCATGACACCGCGGGCATGCTCGGTGGTGTCGAGCACCAGGACGCCATATCCCGGCTTGACGGCGGGCGGCACCGTGCCCTCGACGCCGATGACCAGCAGCGAATCGGTGCGACCGACGATGGAGGGAAGGGCCGGTCCAGCGACCACTCGCGTCACCAGGCGCTCGGGAAGATCCTTCGGCGGTGCGGAGAGCGTCTGGCGGGGGACGCTGAACTGGGTGAGCAGGGCCGTCGGGCCAGCCAGCGCGGCCAGCCCGCAGGCCGCGCGGCCGCGATCGGCCGGTTGCGCGCAGGCCGCGAGCGCGGCGACGAACAGGAGCGGAATCCGCATGCCTGAAGATAATCCAACGAAGACGGGACACGACCTGAGTCGTGTCCCGTTCGCGGGAATCCCGCCAGCCAGGCCGCGGCTCAGCGCGCGGTCGAGTCGGACTTGACATGGGTGCTGTCGCCCATGGTCCCCGTGGCCGAAGAGGTGTCGTAGGCGCTGCCGGTCGCGCCGGTTTTCGCCTCGCCGGTGGTGCTGTCCGTCCGGCGCGGGCCACAGGCCGCAAGCGCGATGGCCGCGAAGGTGGCCAGGAGGAAAGCCGTTGAGCGCTTCATGGTGTCCTCGTTTCGGGTGGCGCCGCGTCGGCGCCACCAAGAATGGTCTGGTTCCCGTTCCCCGTCCCCACACCGACCCGCGAAGGTAAGCCCCACTCCCCGGCGTGAAGGTGAGCCCGGTCACCTTCGGCCGGCCAGGGCCGCCAGGGCGCGATGCAGGTTGCTGCGGGCGGACGATTCGAAGCGCCGTCGAAATGTTTCGGTCTGAAAGAGCGAAACCCGTTGCAGGAGGCCTTCGAGGATCCGGGTCCGCCCGTGGCGGAACGCCACCTCGGGGACCCACGCGTACTCGGCCCGAATGCGGCGCTCGTACTCGTCGAACACCTCGGCTGGGCGGCCGAGGATCGAGAGATCGATGTCGCACATGAGGCGGCCAGCTTCGTCGGAGGCGGGGCCGTGCGCGTGGGTGAGCCTGACCAGCCGGACGACCTGCATCACGGCTGCCGTGGGCACCCCCGCCGCCGCGAGGCCCTCCGCGGCCCAGCGTGCGCTACGCTCCTCGTTGTCGGTGGCCCGCGGCTCGTACACGGCGTCGTGAAACCAGAGCGCCATCTCGAGAATGTCCCGCGTTGCCCGGTCCACCTCCAGGTCGTCGAGCTGCGTGAGGCAGTCCTCGAGGTGGCGCACGTCGTGGTAGTGTCGTCCCGGCTCCGACCAGGCGGCAATGAGAGCGTCACCCAGCGGGGTCGGATCCCGCGTCGCGCCTGCGCGCCGGACCAGCGTGGAGAACCGGCTCGGCAGGCCGGTCACGGCCGGAGGAACCAGTTTGCCAGGGGCCGGCGGAGGGCGGGACGCGCCGCCAGGTGCGCGAGCGTGCCCATCGTCCAGGCGCGCGGGCCCGGGCGTGCGAGCCACCGCGCCAGGCTGTCGTGGCGGCGCTTGGTCCGGAGCCAGCGGCGGGTCTTGGGCGCCGGCGCGCCCGGCTCGAGCACCTGCCGGGCAACCTCCTCGCCGGTGACGATCGCGGCGTAGATCCCTTCCGCGGTGAGCGACGAGACCACCCCCGCCGCGTCCCCGGCGAGGTGCACACCGCCGGGGAAGTGACAGCCGTGGTACTCGATCTCGATGGTGGCGCCCTCGAAGGGCACGCCGTCGCGTGCCACTCCCAGCCGATCGAGGCGAGCGTCGAGATACCGGCGAAGCGTGGATGGCGCCACCAGGTGCTTGGGAGCCACCGCGCCGAGCGAGCTGTAGGCGACGTGGGGGAACACCCAGAAGTAGCCGTTGGCCAGCGCACCTGGATCGCACTCGACGCGGAGCGGCTCGAGCCGGATGCCCGGCACGTTGTATTCGGCCGCGAAGTACTCGCGTGGGGACGGGAGCCCGAGCGCCCGGCGCACCGCCGAGTCGGCCCCGTCGGCGCCGATGAGATGCCGCCAGCGGATCGGGCGGCCGGCCACGGTCACGGTGCGCGCGGCGAGGTCGAGGGCCGCGGCGGGCGCGCCGGTGCGCACCTC
>JBOHSB010000089.1:0-26143 GCA_050733015.1 Gemmatimonadales bacterium | reverse complement strand
CCACAAAAGAACGCAGTGGCGGCTCGGCACCTCCCGGCTCTCGCTGCGCTCCCGGACCTTCGATCGCCCACGCGCTAGGGCGTCGTCCCCCGCTGCGAGAGGAACCCTCTTGACGCCGTTCCAGTATGTTACTACGATATATCGGCAGCTATATCGCCAGACATATCGACCCAGTATGGAGGAAGCCATGTGTAGTCAGCGCAGTGGATTCGACTTCGGCGCCGGGTTCCCGTTCTGGGGGCGCGGGTGGGGGGAGTGGGGTCCTCGAAGGGGCCGAGGCCGCCGCCAGATGTTCGAGGCCGGGGAGATCAAGTTCGTCATCCTCCGGCTGCTCAAGGAAAAGCCTCGCCACGGCTATGAGATCCTCAAGGCGCTCGAAGAGGGGATGGCGGGGTGCTACACGGCCTCGCCGGGCACGGTGTACCCCACGCTCCAGATGCTGGAGGACCAGGGCTACGTCCGGGCCACCGAATCCGGCGGCAAGAAGGTCTACGAGATCACGCCGGAGGGGGAACGGTACCTGGACGAGCACCGGGATCTGCTGGACGAGATCGTGGACCGGGTGCGCGACACCGTCCGCGACTTCACCGGTGGCGCCATCGGCGAGCTGCAAGGTGAGTTCAGCCGGCTGGCGCGGAGCACGTTCCGGCACGCCTGGCGCCGCGGCCCCGAGGACCCGGCCGTCAAACGCGTCGCCGAGATCCTCAAGCGGGCCGCCGACGAGATCGAGCAGGCCTGGCAGACCTCAACGCTCTAGGTGACGCCATGCTATTCCACATGTGGTGGTGGCTGATCCCGCTCATGTTCTTCCTGGCCGCGCGCGGCGGGCGCCGGCGGTACTACCGGGACCGCGGGTGGGACCGCGGGCGCGGCAGCGAGCCGGTAGCCGAGCTCCAGCGCACGGTCGAGTCGCAGCGGGACTATATCGAGCAGCTCGAGGCGAGGCTCGTGCGGGTCGAGGAAGGACTCGAGTTTGCCGAGCGGCTGCTGAGCGAGCGCGCGAGTGCCGCGGCCCATTGACGCCAGCGCCCGGCGGCCCAGCTGGGCCGCTGGGCGCCAGTGCTACGCCGGCCGCACCGCCGGCTCGAAGAACAGCTCGTCCACGTAGCACCAGCTCCAGTCCTCGCCGGGCTCGAAGCTCCGCATGATGGCGTGCCGGGACGCATGGAAGTGCTTGGTGGCATGCCGGCCGGGCGAGTTGTCGCAGCATCCGACGTGGCCGCACTCCTGGCACAGCCGCAGGTGGACCCAGTGGCCGCCCGTGGCGAGGCACTCCTCGCAACCAGCGGGGGTCCTGGGAGGGACGTTTTGCACCTCGGCGAGGTGCGGACAGCGCGGTGGCATGGACTGCATCTCCTCTGTGCTCGTTTCGAACGACACCACGACCACCATGAAACATAGGGGAGGTGCCTAGCCGAAGCCGGGGGGACAAGGTCATCTTGCAGCTACCCCCACATGCACCCACGCCCCGCGCCGCGGACCTGACCCGGTGACCACGACCTACGTGGAGTGCCCGCAATGCAACAAGCGGGCGCTGGCGGTTGCGACCCGATGCCCCCATTGCGGATTCCATTTTCCTTCCCGCCCGCTCAACCGCCCGTCGGATCCGCCGTCGCTCGGCGGTGGCCGCACCGCGCTCGCCGTCGGTGGCGCGGTCCTCGCCATCGTCCTCGTGGCCGCGCTGATCCGTCGTGGTCCGGCGCGGGAGGACGGGGTGCCAGCCGCCGGCCCTCACGCCGACGGCGCGCCGGATGCCCGGGCGGCCCCACCGGCTCCGGCAGCATCCCCGGGCGCGGTCCTGGACAGCGCTGCAGCGCCTCCCGGGACGGCTCCTGTCCCCGCCATCCGGCCGGCGGGGCCGAGTGTCCGCCGCTATGCGCAGACCTGGGTCAACGTCCGGGGCGAGCGCACGCGCTCGGCTCCCGCGGTGGCCACGCTCAACCCGGGCGACGCGGTGCTGGTGGACTCGCTGGTCCGGGGATGGTATCGAGTGCTGGTGGACGGGCGGGCCGTCGGCTACGTCCATCGTTCGACGCTCGACGCCACCCGGCCGGAATGAGCCGCCCAGCATCCCAGTGGCGTCCGCGCGGTGGAACGTCTGCGCTCCGACTCGAGCCGGGGGAATTTTTCCGGTGAGTCCGCCACTCTCTCGGCGCGACTTCTGTCGCACCGCCGCTGCCGCCGTCACCGCCCTGCTGCTGCCGCCGCCGCTCACCGCGTGCACGCGCCCGACGCCGGACGAAGTTCGTCTTGCGGCCTGGAGCGCCGCGCTGCGGGCGGCCGGGCTCGTCCGCCACGACGGGCCGCTCGGGCCGGCCACCGTCCGCGTCGGGGAGGAAGCCCGGGGAACGCCTTACCGCCCGGGAACGCTGGACGCGTACCTCCGCGCGGGCGGAAGCCCGGACCGCGAGCCGCTCACCGTGTCGCTCACCCGCTTCGATTGTGTCACGCTGGTGGAATCGTGCCTCGCCGTGGCCCGCGTGGCGGGGACCGGGCAGCCTCCGACCTGGGAGCGATTCGGCCGCGAGATCGAGCGGATGCGCTACCGCGGCGGCAAGCGCCAGGGCTACGCGTCGCGGCTGCACTATTTCAGCGAGTGGATCAGCGACGGTGCCAGGCGAGGCCTGGTGCGCGATCTCGGGAAGGAGCTGGGCGGCGCGGAGGACGTTCGATCGCTACGGTTCATGACCGAGCACCGCGCCAGCTACCCCGCCCTGCGCGACGAGACGACGTTCCAGGAGATTCAGCGCATGGAGCGCACGCTGGACCCGCCACCGCGGTTCGTCGTGCCGACCAAGCGAATCCCGCAGGTGGTGGACCGGATCGAGACGGGCGACGTGCTGGCCTTCGCCACGGAGATCCCGGGGCTGGACGTGACCCATGCGGCACTGGCGTACCGCGGCGACGACGCGGTGCTGCGGGTGCTGCACGCGCCGCTCTCGGGTGGCGTGGTCGAGATCACGGGCACCACGCTGCCCGAGTACGTGGCCGCGATCCGGCGCTCGACCGGCATCCTGGTGGCGCGTCCGGCCTGGGCCTAGACGCCGAGGTCGACCTTGGCCGGCCTACCATCGGCCGATGCCGGTCGAGCGGCACCAGTCCGCGACCGTTCCCGCCAGCTCCTCCAGCACCTCGGCGTCCGTCCGGCCCGATCGCTTGAGCACCTCGAAGCCATGGTCGGCTCCGTCGACCACGTGCAGGGTCGCGAGCGAGCCGAGCCGGGCACAGACTCCGGTAATGAGCCCGAGATCGGCCAGGTCATCGCGGGTGCCCTGGAGAAACAGCATCGGCACGCGGACCCCGCTCAAGTGCTCCGCCCGGTCCTCGCCCGGGCGCTTGGGCGGATGGAGCGGAAAGCCGAGAAAGACGAGGCCGGCCACGCCCGCCAACGCCTCGCGCGCCGCGGCGCCCGAGGTCATCCGCCCCCCCATCGACTTTCCGCCGGCGATGAGGGGCAGGTCCGGTGCGAGCTCGGCGGCCGCTGCGACCGCGGCGCGTACGGTCGCGTGGAGCACCGCCGGCGGGTCGGGCCGCCGGCCGCCGGCCTCGGTGTAGGGGAACTGATAGCGCAGGCTGGCCACGCCACGCGCGCCGAGCGCGCCGGCGACGGCTTCCATGAACCGGTGCCGCATCCCGGCGCCCGCCCCATGGGCGAGCACGTACACCACCCGGGCATCAGGCGGGCGGGTGAGGATGCCCGAGACATGGCCGACCCGCTCCCCGACATGGATGTCGAGGCTCATGGCAATCTCCTCGAGGCTCATGGCAATCTCCTCATCCCGAGCGGAGCGAGGGATCTTGCCCCGCCGTCCCCGAGCCATGGCCGGCACGATCCCCTCGCTGCGCTCGGGATGAGGTTCACCTCAGCTCCTCCTGCAGCCGTCCCAACGCGTCAGCGAGGTCGGGCACCACGTCGATCACCTCGACCAGCGGGTCCGTCTTCAGCTTCTTCATTCGCTGGGGCACCGTCTTGAGCGTGTGCCGCCGAAGATCGAGCGTGCGATTCACCTCCCGCCACGTGAGCGGCGTCGAGACCGGCCCGCCGGGCAGGGGGCGCACGCAGAACGGCGAGACCAGCAGCTTGCCGGAGCCGTTCTGGAGGTAGTCGATGTACACCCGGCCGTCCCGCTTCGAGACCTGTCGGGTGATGGTGGCGATGTCGGGCAGCCGGCCCACGAGGCAGCGGGCGAGCAGCTCGCCGAGCGAGCGCGACTGCTCGTGGGTGCACTGGCGCCCGAGGGGGACCAGGAGGTGGAGTCCCGATGAGCCGCTGGTCTTCACGTACAGGGGCAGGTCGATGCGCTGGCACAGGGCCCGGGCCGAGAGGGCCACCTCCACCACCTGGGTGAACGGCGCGCCCTTGGGGTCGAGATCGAGGACGCACCAGTCGGGCCGCTCGAGCGTCGGCGCGCGACTGGCCCAGAGGTGGAGCGGGATCGAGCCGAGGTTGATGACGTACAGCAGTGAGGCCAGGTCGTCGCAGACGAAATAATCGATCTCGCGCTGAGTGTCCTCGCTCCACATCCGCTCGGTGCGGACCCAGTCCGGCGTGAACCCCGGCGCATCCTTCTGGAAGAACGACTTCCCGGCGATGCCGTCGGGATACCGCGTCATCACCAGCGGCCGGTTGCGGAGATAGGGCAACAGCCAGGGTGCGATGTCGCGGTAGTACGCGAGCAGGTCGCCCTTCGTGTAGCCATCCTCGGGCCAGAACACCTTCTTCAGGTTGGTGAGCTCGAAGGGCAGCTCGTTGTCGTCGCCGGCGCGACCGTCATCCCGAGCGGAGCGAGGGACCTTCTTCCCCCGCTTCCCGAGGGTCGCGTCGACAGCCTTGGAGCCCGGCCCTCTCTCCTTGTGCGGATCGTGCTGGTCTGCCTCCACGTCCAGTCCGCCCCGACCGTCCGACCGTCCGAGCGTCCGACCGTCGCTCCTGACGCACTCCTCCGGCCGCTTGTCGTCCCGGAACCTGAGAAACACCGGCTGCCGCAGCAGGCCCTCTTGGGTCCACTCGGTGTACTCGACCTCGCAGACCAGCACCGGTTCCACCCAGGTGGTCGCGCGTTCCTGCGGCACGGGTCCGGCGCATGGCGCATCGGCCCGGCGGCGGGACTCGAGCGAGCGAGCCACCTCGGCGAGCTGCTTCTCGGAGAAGCCGGTGCCTACCCGGCCGGAATAGGTCAGCGCGCCCTTCACGTACTCGGCCAGATGCAGCGCGCCGAAGCCGCCACGTGAGCCCTTGGGCGCCGTGAATCCCACCACCACGAAGTCGCCGGTGAGCCGCGAGCGGACCTTGAGCCAGGCCGGGCTTCGTCCCGACTTGTAGGGCGCGGTGCTCTTCTTGGCCACCACTCCCTCGAGGCCGAGGCGCTCGGCTTCCCGGTAGAGCGCCTCGCCGTCCTGGTCCACGTGCTCGAGGTACCGCAGCGCGCCGAGCGGCGGCAGGATCCGTTGGAGCAGCGCCTTGCGCGTGGTGAGCGGCAGCGAGCGCAGGTCGAAGTCCTCGAAGCCCAGCAGGTCGAACGCGTAGTAGGTGACCGGGGTCTCGACCGTAGCGTGGCGGATGTCGATGGGCCGCCGCAGGCGGGCCCTGCCCTGCAGCCGCTGGAAGCTGGGGATGCCACGATCGTCGAGCGCCACGACCTCACCGTCGAGCACCAACCGATCGAACGGTAATGCGGCGACCGCGCGCGCGACCTCGGGAAAGCTTTCGGCGCACTCGTTGCCGTTCCGGGTGTGCAGCCGGGCCTCGCCGGCGCGGCGCGAGGCGAGCACGCGATAGCCATCGAGCTTGGGCTCGAACAGCCACCCGGCGCGCGAAAACGGATGCTCGGCCGTCTCGGCCAGCATCGGCTTGAGCGACCTGGCCTCGACTGCGCGCCGTGGCGCGCCCAGGCGGACGAGCTCGGCGCGGATCGCCTCGCCCCGATCGCGGCCGGCCTCGAGGTCTTCCACGGTGAGCCCCGACAGCACCGACTCGGCGGGCGTCACCCGATCGGCGGAGGCCCACCCGTCGCGCTCCTTGATGAGCAGCCATTCCTTCTGGCCCTTCTTGATCTTCACCAGGGTCCAGGTGCCGCGCAGCTTGTAGCCCTTGAGCTCGAACAGGAGCTTCCCTTTCTCGAGGCCCTCGAGCGGATCGCCGATCGGGACCCACTCGCCCCGGTCCCACACGATGACGGCACCGGCGCCGTAGTTGCCCTCCGGGATGAGCCCCTCGAAATCGCCGTACTCGATCGGGTGATCCTCCACGTGCACCGCGAGCCGCTTCTCCGACGTGTCGTACGACGGTCCCTTCGGCACCGCCCAGGAGCGGAGCACGCCCTCCATCTCGAGCCGCAGGTCCCAGTGCAGCCGGGTGGCCGCGTGCATGTGCACCACGAACAGGCGGCCGGCCTCGCGCCGGACCGCGCCGGCCGGCTCCGGCGTCCGCTCGAGCGAGCGCTTGGCGCGGTAGGCGGCGAGGTGGTCGGGGGTGGGTTGCCGAGGCATGGGGGTGGAATCTACGGGCGCCGAAGGCGCGAGGGAGTTGGGGTCGAAGATGGCGGATTGGCGAGGTCTATGCTCCGGGCCAGCGTCTCGTGCTGCTTCTTGCACTATTCCCCGGCGAAGCGAGCGCCACGAGCGCCACCAGGGTACTCAAAAGCTCCAGGAAGCGCGCTCGAATCAGGTATCCAGGGGTCCGTTACAAGACCGTAACTCCAAGGTCCCAATGACGCTAGCCCGTGGTGCAGAATTCTGCACTATCCACCCTGCACCATCGCCTTGCGGTGGCCCGTTTCTGCCAGTATATCAAGGCCCCAAACCAACCCAACGACACCAACCATGGCTGCCAGATCCATCGGGTCCGCGACGATCTCCTTCGGGCTGGTCTCCGTCCCGGTCAACCTGTTCTCCTCCAGCGAGTCCTCCGCCAGTGTCAGCTTCAACATGCTGCACACCAGCTGCGGCTCGCGCCTCAAGCAGCAGTACATCTGCTCGAAGGAAGGCACGGTCGTCGAGAAGGACGAGATCGGCAAGGGCTACGAGTTCTCCAAGGGGCAGTACGTGCGCTTCTCCGCCGAGGAGATCAAGGCCCTCGACGAGAAGGCCACCAACGCGATCGACATCGCGGAATTCGTCCCCCTGGCCGTGGTCGACCGGATCTATCTAGAGAAGGTGTACTACCTGGGCCCCGACAAGGGCGGCGAGCGCGCCTACGGACTCCTGGCCAAGGCGCTCGAGGCGACGGGCCGTGCGGCGCTGGGCCAGTACTCGGCGCGAGGGAAGCAATACCTCGTGCTGGTCCGTCCCATGGGCGACCTTCTGGTGATGGAGCAGCTCCACTATCACGCCGAGCTCCGGAGCGCGGACGACGTGCCGCGTCCCGAGGCACCGGTCAAGGAGGCCGAGCTCGCGCTGGCCCGGCTCCTGATCGAGCAGTCGGCGGTGGACGAGTTTCGCCCGGAGAACTACCACGATACCGTTCGCGAGCGGGTGCTCGAGGCGATCCAGCAGAAGGTCGACGGTCAGGAGATCACGGCCGAGCCGACCGAGGCGCCGCAGACCAAGATCATCGACCTCATGGACGCCCTCAAGCAGAGCCTCGCCAGGCGCGGCGGCAGCGGCTCCGACGAGAAGCGGTCCGAGCGGGCCGTCGCGACCAAGGCCGCGAAGGAGCTGCCCGCGCGGCCTAGGAAGAAGGCCAGCGGGGCGCGATAGGGTCGGGGTGGGTAGCTTCCCTGTCCATGCTCATCCACGTCGGCACCAGCGGCTGGTCCTACAAGGAATGGAAGGGCAGCTTCTACCCCGCCGACCTGCCGGCGGACGACATGCTGCGGTACTACGCCACGCGCCTCGCGACCGTCGAGATCAACAACTCCTTCTATCGGATCCCCAAGGAAAAGGTGCTGCTCGACTGGGCGGACCAGGTGCCGCCCGGTTTCCGCTTCGTGCTCAAGGCCTCGCGCCGGATCACCCACATCAACCGCTTGGCCAACGAAGACGGCTCGCTCGAATATTTCCTTCGGACCGTCAACGTGCTGGGCGAGCGGCTGGGCCCCACGCTGTTCCAGTGTCCGCCCTCCCTCCGAAAGGACCTGACCCGCCTGCGGGACTTCCTCGCCCTGGTGCCGCGCACCTGGCGCGCCGCGATGGAGTTTCGCCACGCCTCCTGGTTCACCGACGAGGTCTACGACGCGCTCCGGGAGCACGACGTCGCGCTGGTGGCCGTCGACGAGGACGAGAGCGAGGGAGCCGGCGCGCCGCTGGTCCCCACCGCGCCGTGGGGCTACCTCCGGCTGCGCCGGACGGACTACGGTGAGGACGCCCTCAAAGTCTGGCTGGAGCGGATCCGCGGCCAGCCGTGGCAGGAGGCGTACGCATTCCTCAAACATGACGAGGACAAGCCCACCGGTCCCGAAGCGGCGGTGAAGCTGACGCAGCTCGCGGGGCCGGCATAGCGCTGGCATTCGATCGAGCCGGGGCGCACATTCCAGATCGCCCTCTCCCGGAATGTCCGAGCTGAACCAAGACGAATTGTCCGCGCTGGCCGCCGCCCTGGCCGATCGGTATCGCGTCGAGCGCGAGCTCGGCCGCGGCGGCATGGCGACCGTGTATCTCGCGCGCGACTTGCGGCACGGGCGGCCGGTGGCAGTGAAAGTGCTGCGGCCGGAGCTGGGTGCGTCGCTCGGGCGCGACCGCTTCCTCCGCGAGATCGAGCTGGCCGCCCAGCTCCAACACCCCGGCATTCTCCCCCTCCACGATAGCGGCGGCGCTGGCGACCTCCTCTACTATCTCATGCCGTACGTCGAGGGCGAGTCGCTCCGGGCGCGCCTGGGCCGGGAGGGACAGCTGCCGGTCGGTGAATCGGTCAGGATCCTCCGCGAGGTGCTCGACGCGCTGGCCTACGCCCACGAGAAGGGCGTGATCCATCGCGACATCAAGCCCGACAACGTGATGCTCACCAGCGGGCACGCCCTGGTGACCGACTTCGGTGTGGCCAAGGCACTGGGTGACGCCTCGGGCGCGGGCTTCGTCACTACCGCCGGCATGGCCCTGGGGACGCCCGCCTACATGGCCCCCGAGCAGGCGACGGGCGGGCACGACGTAGACCACCGCGCCGATCTGTACGCGGTGGGCGTGATGGGCTACGAGCTGCTGGCCGGCCGGCTGCCGTTCGTGGCCGCCAATCCGCAGCAACTCATCGCCGCCCACATCACCCAGGCACCGGAGCCGGTGCGCCAGCACCGGGCCGCGGTCCCGCCGGCCCTGGAGGACGTGATCACCCGCGCCTTGGCCAAGCTCCCCGCGGACCGCTGGCAATCGGCCAGGGAAATGCTGGCGCAGCTCGAGGGCTTGGCCACGCCGTCGGGGGAGACGCCGCTGGCGCCTCCCGCGCGGCGTCCGCGCCGAGCCGGGCTGTGGGTCGCGGGGGCAGTCGCGCTGGCGGCGGTCGCCGGCCTCGCGTTGGTGTTCCGCTCGCGGTCCATCCCAATGCCGCAGTTCGGCCGGCGGATCCAGGTCACGCTCGATCCCGGACTCGAGATCGACCCCGCCCTCTCCCCCGACGGCCGGTTCGTGGCGTACGCGGCGGGCGGCTCCGCCAATCTGGAGATCCGGGTCCGCCAAGTGGACGGCGGCGCGGCCGTCGCCGTGGCGCCGTCACTGGCTCATCCCCAGCGTTGGCCCGTCTGGTCGCCCGACGGACGCCGCATCCTGTTCGATTCGCCCCGGGGCATCGAGATCGTGCCCGCCCTGGGCGGAGCCAGCCGGTTGGTCGCCGCCGATCGGCCGGCGGCGCGGACGGACGTGTTCGGCAGCGGCGGTCTCCTGATTCCCGCCGGGTGGTCGCCGGACGGGCAGACGGTCGCCTTCGTCCGCTACGACTCCCTGTTTACGGTGCCGGTGGAGGGGGGTGAGCCTCGGCTGCTGGCGCACGGCGGCGAGATGCATTCGCCCTCGTGGTCGCCCGACGGACGCTGGATCGCGTGCGTGCACGGCAACCGCCAGGCCCAGCAATCCGGCTTCTTCTTCGCCAATCGCGGGCCCAGCGGGATCTGGCTGCTCCCGGCCGGCGGTGGGGACGCCGTCGCGGTGACCGACGAGCAGACCCACACCGCGAGTCCGGTCTGGACCCCTCGTGGCCGCGCTCTGCTGTTCATCTCCGACCGGGACGGCGGCCTCGACGTCTACCGCCAGGTGCTGACGTCCGCCGGCCGGCCCGATGGCCGGCCGCAGCGTCTCACCACGGGGCTCAACGCACTGACGATGAGCCTGGCTCCCGCGGCGGGGCGCCTGGCCTATTCGGTGTTCTCCGAGACCTCGAACATCTGGACCCTCCCGGTGCCGAGCGGTGGACCGGTGTCCGTGCGCGAGGCGCAGCCGATCACCAGCGGCAATCAGGTTATCGAGGGGTTCGACGTCTCGACCGACGGGCGGTGGGTCGTGTTCGACTCGGACCGGAATGGCACCCAGGATCTCTACCGCATGCCCGGGGCTGGCGGCGAGCCGGAACGACTCACCGAGGGAGGCGGCTACTGGCCGCGATGGTCGCCCGATGGAACGGAGATCTCGTTCCACAGCTTCCAGAACGGGGTCCGTCACATCTTCGTCATGGCCGCCGACGGCGGCGGCCGGCGCCAACTGACCACCGGTCCGGGCGACGACCGAGCGGCCGCTTGGGGAGCCGATGGCCGGAGTCTCTACTACCTGCGCGACTACAACGGCCCGGACGCGCAGGTCCGGAGACTCGCGCGCCTCCGGGACGGCTGGGGCCCGCCGGCCACGGCGTATCACGGCGACGCGCTCCCAGTTGCGGTGTCACCCGACGGCGGCGACATGGCGTTCGCCTCGGGGGCGGCGGTCATGCTGGTACGGGTTCGCGACGATTCGGCTCGGGTGCTGGTCCCAGCGGCCGAGGTCGGGCGCAGCCCCATTCCGACGTACGTGGCCTGGTCGGACGACGGACGCACGGTGTTCTATCTCGCGGTGGACGCCGCCCATGCGGCGGGCATCTGGGCCGTGCCGCGATCGGGCGGCGCGCCGCGGCAGGTGGTGCGGTTCGACGATCCGACCCGTCAGTGGCACCGCTTCGGCTTCATCCAGCGCGGCGGACGGTTCTACTTCACGCTGGGCGACCGGCAGAGCGATATCTGGATGTCGGAGGTGACGAAGCTCGGCGGGTAGCCGAGGGCTAGTTGATCTTCACGATCCTGGCCTTGGACGGCACGCCGCTCGAGTTCACCAGGAACAGCATGTAATGGCCCTGCGGCGCCAGGTTGCGGTTGGCCGGTGCGGTGACCGTGATCTGTCCGGTCCCCTTGGTGAAGCTGAGGACGTTCATCCGCTGGCCCTGGTTGAACGAGTGGGTCACCGCGGAGAGCCGGATCCAGGTCACCTTCGAAATGCTCGAGGCGCTGGTGGTCTTGACCGTGAACGCCTGGCCGTACACCACGCTGGTCGGCGCGCTCGAAATCACCGGCCGGCTGGCCGGCGTGCCATCCGACTTGAAGAGGTAGGGCGGCGAGAAGATCTCCGCCGTGAAATCGTCGGTCTGGCCGGTCGCGGCGGGCTGGCCGGAACCGACCGACAGCACGGTGGCATCCGGCAGCAGCAGCGCCTCCGAGTGATACAGCCGGTTGTGGGTCATGCTCGCGAGCGGCTTCCACTGGGACGGGTTGGCCGGATCCCACAGCTCGGCGGTAAGGACCGCGCTGGTGGTGGGCGCCGTGTTGAAGCCGACCGCGTTGCTGCCGCCGGTCACCAGCACCTTGCCGTCGGCCAGCAGCGTGGCGTTGTGCTGGCGCCGAGCCACCGCCATGGAGCCGACGAAGCTCCAGGTCCCGCCGCCGGTGAGATCGATGCGCTCGGCCGTGTTGGTCGGGGTGTCGCCGCCGCCGACCAGGAGGATCTTGCCCGCGTCGTACATGACCGCCGTGCCGTAGTCGCGGTAGCCCCAGTTGCTCGTCGGGCCGGTGCTCCAGCTCCCCTTGTTGGTGGGGTTGAGGAAGGCCGTGGCCGTCTCCGGCCCCGCGTAATAGACCCTGCCGTCCGGCGCGACGAACATCATCGGGTAGTACGGCACCACCCTGGAGGCCGACGTGAGGGCGCGCCACGTGTTGGTCCCGGGCTGATAGACCTCCGGGATCAGGTTGTACACGCCGGCGGTGTCGCCGCCCGAGATGGTCAGGACCTGCCCGTTGGGGAGCGTCGTGCTGGTGGGGTACCAGCGGCCGTTCCGCATATCGGCCGCGCGGGTCCAGCCGTTGGTCCGGTAGTCGAAGATGTAGGCCACCTTGATCCCGAAGTTGTCGCGCCCGCTGTGGCCGCCGGTGACCAAGACCCTCCCGTCCCGCAGGAGCGCGTGGCCGCTGCAGAAGAAGTCGGCCGGCCGGGTGAGATCGGTGAAGGTGGACGGGCTGGAGGGATTCCACAGGGTCGGAACGTGCAGGTTCCGCCCGTAGGTCAGGATCTTCCCGTTGGGCAGCAGCACCGCGTTGATCGCGACCGCCGGCCAGCTGATCGGCGCGGCCCACTGCCCCGCAGTGCCGGCCGCGGTGGCCGCGGCCAAGGGGTCGAAGCTCACCACCACGCCGACGTTGCGGCCGAGTGTGGTGGTGCACGACTCGGCGAGGATCTCCTGGGCGCCGGTGGCGGCGTCGCAGCCGCCGCCGGCCCAGGCCTTGAGCCGCTGCCCGTGCGGGATCCTGGCGGTCAGCTTCACCTGGGTGCCACGGGCGAACCCCGCGCTGCAGTTGCCCCCGGTTGCCCGGCCGCCGGTGATGGTGCAGCTGATCCCGCTCGGGGTCGAGTAGACCGTCCCGCTACCGCCCGCGCCGCCCGACACGCTCAGCGTGAAGCTGGTGGACGCGGGGACGAACGTCGCGGCCACCTCGCGGGCGCGGTCCATGGTGACCTGGCAGACCCGGTGCTCCTCGACGTTGGGCCGGCAGGTGGCGCCCCACTCCTCATCCAGCTTGAGCACGGCCCCGCTCGCGGCGGTGGCGGTGAGGCTCACCACGGTGCCGGCCGGATAGGTGCCGTTGCACGCGCCGATGACCTCCGAGGCGCTGGTGGCGCCCACTACCGTGCAGCTGATACCGCCGTGGCTTGCCGCGATAGTGCCCCCCGCCGTGCTGCTCCCGGCGCCGACCGTCAACCGATAGCGCAACCCGGCCTGAGTTGCGGGCGGGGCCGTCGGCTCCTGGCCGCAGCCGTGGAGCAGGAGCGCGGCCGCCGTCGCGATGGCGCCAGCGGACGCAAGGGCACGGACACGGCGAGACCTCGGCATGGGAGCCTCGAAGGCACACGTGCAACGAAAAGCAGCGAAATGGCTTGTGGGTGAACCCCATCCATATAGCACGAATGGCCTGGGCGAGACAGGCGCGCGACTGCCTATGGACAGGGGGCCTGGGGGGCTCGCAGGCTGAGCCGGGGCGACTCGGAAGATCAGCCCTACATCGGCTCGACCAGCAGATTCGTAGAGGTCCGGCCCGGCCGCGCCAAGAGCTTGAGATGCAGCAACCCGGTCCCGGGGTCGTACCAGTACCGGTCGCCGGGGCTCGAGTCGAGCTCGGCCAGGCTCGCGGCGGCGGGGAGCGGCTGGGAGGAGTTGTAGTCTCGCGTGACCTTGAGCGCGGCCTGGGGATACGGAAGCGTCACCCGGGCCCACTCGCCGTCGAGCGTGCGGCTGAGCGAGATGCGGGGACGCAGCGGGACCGTGCCCGCATACTGAATGGTATAGGCGCGGCCGGGCACCATCGAGGCGAGCGCCGTGTTGGGATTGCCCGGCACGCCGACCAGTGTGAGGGCCGCCGCGTCGTCGCGGGTGATCGTCAGGGGCGCGACGGTCTCCGCGTCGCTCCGGACCTGGAACCCCACATATCGGTTGAGGCATACGTAGGCGTTCCACTCCGGCCGCGAGGTACAGCTCGGCGTGGTCAGGAACGGCGTATTGGCCACGATGAACGCCCCCGGCGCGCCGGAAACGGCCCCGTCGCGGTCGAGGAACACCGCGGCCTTGTCGCCGTCCTTGTCGGCGTGCGGCGTCTCCAGGTAATACGGATTGGCGTTCTGGAACTGGAGGTCGCCGGCGAAGTTGGCGGTGCTCACCGAGAAGCCGTGGTCGCGGTTGAAGCCGAGCGCGCTCGAGGGGATCGAGCCCGCGGCCGTGTAGTTGACGAAGGTGACCCGGTCGGCGCCGACCCGGCCGTCGTAGAACTCATAGCCCCGTCGCGGCGTCCCGGCCGAGAGTACGCTGGTGTTGTTGGCCGACTCGCCGACGAACAGGGCATCCTCCAGGAAGGTCTCGCTCGCGGCGAAGGTGGCGCCGGTGGCGTTGTCCGCCAGCACGGCGTGGCTCAGCCGCTCGTCCCGCCCCCGGATCCACACCGCGCGCAGGTTGTGCTTGTACCCGGTGAAGTTGGTGAAGTCCGCCACGACGGCCGTGTTGGCGTCATTGGGGTCGGTGCGCGGCGAGTAGAAGGTGGTCTCGGTGGTGCCGTCGGGCAGCGGGCCGTCGTCCACGTTGAGGCCTGGCCGCTGGTTGGAATGGGCCACATTGCCGCTGAACTCGCGCAGCGGGGTGAGGCGCGGGAGCAGTGGGCTGCCGGTCGAGAGGCCGGTCGGTGAGGCGGGCAGCGCGTACCAAAAGCCGAACGCCTCGGAGCCCGCCGCGACGTTATCACGGATGCTGTTGTCCGGGTTCGTGATCCAGAACGTCGCCGCGCTGGCGTCCGTGGGCAGCACGCCCTCGGTGGTGGCGTGGGTCCCCAGGCCGAGATTCCCGGCGAGCAGGTTGCCGGTCTCGCTGCCGTCCTCCAGGAAGTACCCGTGGCCCAGGTGATCGTAGCAGACATTGCCTTCGACCCGGGCGTTGTTGGTCCCATGCACGGTCACGCAGCGGTTGAAGCTCTTCCACACGCTGCTGCCCGCGAAGTACTGGCCATCTACCGGGCCCATCAGGTGCCAGTGCATCGGGTATCGCGCCATGAGCCCCTTCTGGCCCATGAAGTGGAGCTCGACGCCCTCGACCCGGAGCGTGCCGCTCATGCCCATGATGTGGCCGCCGTAGCCGGCCACCACGCTGGTGGCGCTGTCGCCCTGGACCACGATGTTGCGGGTCAGCAGCCCGACCTCCGCCCGCTCGTCCACCGTGCGGCCGGCGATGGTCTGGAGCTCGCCGTAGTGGGCGTAGGCCAGCGGCTGCTCGAGGGTCACGACGGCACCGCTCCGTGAGGCCACGGTCACGACTTCGGCCCGCTTGGGATCGAAGTCGGTCGAGGCCACCACCAGCTTGTCGCCCGTGCGCCAGGGCGGCGACGCCACCAGCTGGAGCTGAGTCGCGCCGGCCGGCGCGGTGGCCGCGAGCCGGGTCCAGCCGGCGCGCGGCTCGCCGTGAAGATCGAGTGTGCCCCCGTGCACTCCGAGCACCCGGTTGCCCATGCCCATGATGGACGGGCCGTCCGAGCTGCCGGTGAGCGTGATCGTCGCGTGGTGCTGAAACGGCGCGGCGCTGGTCCCGATGCGAAGCGTGCCGGTGACCGCGATCCACCCGGAGGTGAGCTCGAGGTCGGCCTCCGCGAACACCAGGGCACCGTCGATCGTGAGACTCGACAGCGGCGGCGGACTCCCGTCGAGCCGCACGGTCCGGTCCTGCGGAATGACCACCGAGTCACCGGCGACCGGCACCTGCCCGCTGGGCCACGCCGCGGGATCCGACCAGCTGAGCGCCGGCGGTAGCGGCTGTTCCGGGCCCGGATCGACCGGGCCGGTCGAGTCGGCGGAGCAGGCAGAGAGTGCAGAACAGAGCACTCCGAGGCGCAGGCAAAACGCCAGTCGGATTCGCATGGTGCCCTCGCAGAAAAACGGACGAGCGGGCGATCCCGGGAAGTGGGCGGCGAGGGCGAAACTTGGGCAAGTCCCGGGCGAGGGCAGACTGCAATCGGTCGCATTTCCGTGCGCAGGTCGGTTATCTTCGAGGCGTCCCCGATATCACCTGAAGTCATAGAGCAGGCATGGTCGCTCGCGACGCGGTCGTCTTACGAATCCGCCGAGTTCCGGTCGTGGCCGGAGCCATCGCCATGGCTCTGGGCGCGGCCTTGCTGCAGGCCTACGTCTTCGCGGTCGTCCCGGTCATGCCGACGGCGCTGTTCATGCCGCTCGCCCAGCCGCTGGATGCCGTCCTGTTCGTGCTGATTGGTGCGAGCCTCCTCTCCCTCCACATCCGATCCCCGCGGCTGCGGCAGACGTCGGCGGGCCTCGCCACCGCCCTCGCGACGCTCCTGCTGGCCGAGTACGTGTTCCGGGTCGACCTTCGGGTGGACACCCTGCTCTTCCCCGACCAGGTCGGCCAGCTGGTTCCCGTCTTCCCCGGACGCCCCGCCCCGCTGAGCTGCGCCGGCTTCCTGCTGCTCGGCGTGCTGCTCCTCGCGCCGCCCGTGCGCGGCGTCCGGCCCCGGCGCTGGTACACCGCGGCGCTGATCACCGCCGTCATCGTGCCGATGCTCGCCATCGCCGGCCACCTGGGCGGTGTGCCGGAGCTGTATGGCCTCGCGCCCGGGAGCGGTGTCGCCCTGTACGCGGCCTTCGGGCTCCTCCTGCTGGCAACCGGCATCATGGCGGCGACCCACGAGGCCGCCCTGGTACCGCTGCTCCTCAGTGACGAGCCCGGCACGGTGCTCCTCCGGCGGCTGCTGCCGTTCGCGCTGGTGCTCCCCATCCTGTTCACGGTCGGCAGCGTGCAGGCGCTCCGGCTCGGCTTCTACCAGGTCCACGTCGGGCTGGCGGCATACGTCAGCGTCTTCATCGGGATCTCGGTGTGGGCCGCGTTCCGCTCGGCGCACGTGGCCAGCCGGGTGGAGGCGGGACGCCGGGCCGCGGAGCGGGCCCAGGCCGACCTGGCGCTGCGCAACCGCCTGCTCGAGGCGCAGGCGGCGGCGCAGGCCGCGCTCCAGGCGAGCGAGGAGCACACCCGCGAGCTGCTGCTCATCCTGAGCCACACGCCGGTCACCGCGCGCGGGCTCGACGGGCGCATCCGGTTCTGGAGCACCGGAGCCGAGCGGCTCTACGGCTGGTCGTCGGACGAGGCGATGCAGGCGGGCCGGCGGGATCTGATCGAGACCGAGATGCCGGTCCCGGTTCGCGAGGCCGAGTCCGCGCTGTTCGAGTACGGCGAGTGGCTGGGCGAGGTGACGCGAAAGACCCGCGACGGCGCGACCCTCCGCATCGCGACCCACTGGATCCTCCACCGCGATCCCGTCGGCCTGCCCGACGCCATCATCGAAGTGGACGACGACGTCACCGAGCAGCGGATGGCTGAGATCCTGGTCCGGGGCAGCGAGGCGCGTTACCGCGCGCTGGTGGCCGCCACGGCCCAGATCGTCTGGTCCATGGCGGCCGACGGGCGCGAGGCGGGCGACCTGAGCCAGTGGGAGACGTTCACCGGGCAGACTCCGTACGAGGCGGCGCACGGCGGCTGGATCCGCGCGGTGTTTCCCGAGGATCAGCCGGAGGCGGCCCGGGCCTGGAACGCGGCGGTGCGCGAGCGCAAGGTGCTGGTCACCGAGCACCGGCTCCGCCGCCGCGACGGGCAGTACCGCCACATGGAGCTCCGCGCCGTGCCGGTGCTCGACGGACAGGGTCGGGTGCGCGAGTGGGTCGGCGCGCACACCGACGTGACCGATCGGGTGAAGGCGGAGGAGCAGCTCGCGCAGGCGCAGAAACTCCAGGCGGTCGGCACGCTCGCCGGCGGGGTGGCCCACGAGGTGAACAATCAGCTGATGGCGGTGCTCGGGTTCGGCGAGTTCGTGGTGAAGGAGCTTGGCCCGGGCCATCCGCAGACCAAGGACGTCGAGGAGATGATCCGCGCCGCGATGCGCGCGGCGCAGGTGGCGCAGCAGCTCCTCACGTTCAGCCGGCGGCAGGTGAACCAGGTGAAGCCGCTCGGCGTGTACGCGGCGGTGGTGGCGCTGTCGCCCGTGCTGGAGCGCATCCTCGGCGCGGACAAGGAGCTCGCGGTCCTGCCCGACCGCTCCCGCAGCCGGGTCGTGGCGGACCCCACGCAGGTGGACCAGGTGCTCATCAACCTCGCGGCCAACGCGCGCGATGCCATGCGCACCGGGGGCCGGCTCACCATCTCGACCGACGAAGTCGTGCTGGATGAGAGCTACGGCCGGGAGCACGGGCTCAAGCACGTCATACCCGGGGCGTACGTCCGGCTCGTCGTATCGGACACCGGCTGCGGCATGGACCGCCAGACGTTGGCCAAGATCTTCGAGCCGTTCTTCACCACCAAGCCGGTCGGGTCGGGCACCGGACTGGGCCTCTCCACCGTCTATGGGATCGTGAAGCAGCACGAAGGCTTCATCTGGGCCTACAGCGAGCCCGGACACGGCACCACCATCAAGATCTACCTGCCCGCCGCCGCGGCCGAGCAGCCCAGCGGGGCGGTCGCGGCCCAGAGGGAGCTGCGGGCGGATCGGACGCCGCTCGAGCCGGGGCTGGTGCTCGTCGTGGAGGACGAGGCCGCGGTCCGCCAGCTGGTGCGGCGCTCGCTCGAGGCGGTGGGCCTCACCGTGCTCGAGGCGGAGAACGGCCAGCAGGCGCTCGATGTCGTATCCCGCCGGCGCGAGCGCCCCAAGCTGGTGCTGACCGACGTCATCATGCCGGGCCTCAACGGCCGGGAGCTGAGCGAGCGCCTCGCGACGACGCAGCCGGGACTGCCGATCCTGTTCATGTCGGGATACACCGACGACGACGTGCTCGCGCGGAGCCTCCTGCCAGAAGAGGCGCCGTTCATTCAGAAACCGTTCGGACCGGAGGAGCTGGTCGCGAAGGTGAGGACGATGCTGGCGCAGTAGCGGCCATTCATCCCGAGCGAAGCGAGGGACCTTGCCCGGGGGTGGCTCGGACTCGGCCCGGCAAGTTCCTTCGCTTCGCTCGGGATGAAGTGCGCCCGACCTCCTCTACGGCACCTCCCGGCCATTGCCATTCACCCCCGCCCGCGGCGATCCTTCCCGCCCACACTCGCCCGGACCCCGTGTGACCGAACCAGCCCGCCGCATCGACACCCCCACCCCACCCGCATCTGCCGGCGCCGAGGCCGTCGGCTTCTGGACCATCGTGAGGGAGTCGGTCCGCGGCGAGGTCCACCACGACTTCACCGAGGGGCCGATCGGCCGCGCCATTCTGCTGCTGGCCGTGCCGATGGTGCTCGAGGTGGTGCTCGAGAGCGTGTTCGCGGTGGCCGACATCTTCTGGGTCTCGCACCTGGGGCCGGAGGCGGTGGCATCGGTTGGGCTGACCGAGTCGCTGCTGACTATCGTCTACGCCCTGGCGATGGGCCTGGGGATCGGCGCGACCGCGGTGGTGGCCCGTCGCATCGGCGAGAAGGATCGCGATGGCGCCGCCCATTCCGCCGCACAGGCCCTGGTGCTGGCCGTCATCGTGTCCGTCGTGCTCGGCGTGACCGGCGCGCTGCTGGCGCCGCGCCTCCTGGTCCTGATGGGCGCGACGCCGTCGGTCGTCGCCACCGGCCGAGGCTACGCCACGATCATGCTGGGCGGCGAGGCAGCGATCATCGTGCTGTTCGTGGTGAACGCCATCTTCCGTGGCGCGGGCGACGCGGCGATCGCGATGCGGGTGCTGTGGCTGGCCAACATCATCAACATCCTGCTGGGGCCGCTGCTCATCTTCGGCGTGGGTCCGTTCCCCAGGCTGGGTGTCACCGGCGCCGCGATCGCGACCACGTTCGGACGGTCGGTGGGCGCAACCTACGCGGTGGTCCGGTTGTTCCGCCATGCCAGCCGGGTGCCGGTCGCCCCACGGCACCTGCGGCTCGACCTCGGCGTCATGCGGCAGATCCTCGACCTGTCGGGCTCGGCCACGCTCCAGAACCTGATCGGCATGGCGAGCTGGCTCGGCCTGGTCCGCATCCTGGCCGGGTACGGCAGCGACGCGCTCGCCGGGTATACAATCGCCGTGCGGCTGATCATCTTCGCGCTGCTGCCCTCGTGGGGGCTGAGCAACGCCGCCGCGACCATGGTGGGCCAGAGCCTCGGCGCCCGGAAACCCGACCGGGCCGAGGCATCGGTGTGGCGGGCGGGCCGGTACAACGCGTTCTTCCTGACGGCGGTGGGCCTGTTCTTCTTCGCCGCGGCGCCGCTCATCCTCAAGGCCTTCACGTCGGATCCCACGGTGAGCGGCTATGCCGTCCATTGCCTCCGGATCGTCGCCCTGGGCTACCCGTTGTACGCATACGGGATGGTGCTCACCCAGTCGTTCAACGGCGCCGGCGACACGTGGACGCCTACCTGGCTCAACCTGGCCTGCTTCTGGGTCTTCGAGCTGCCGTTCGCGTGGGCGCTGGCCCACGTCGCCGGCCTCGGGCCGACCGGGGTTTTCTGGGCCATCACCGCCGGGTTCTCGATGCTGGCCCTGGCCAGCGTCGCGGTGTTCCGGCGGGGCAAGTGGAAAGCCAGGGTCGTGTAGGCCGAGGTTTCGACCGGTCCGCCGGCTCGGTCCACTGGAGTGGGCTGCCGGTGGAGCAATCCCCACCCAGGTGAGATTCCAGTGACTGCCCGGTGACCCCCGGTTCCTATCGTGTCCCCATCGAAAGCGGCGACTCGGCAGCCAACCGACACCTGGAGGGGACAATGCCCAACCTGCGCGAAGTACCCCTGGCGACCACGAGCGAGCGGCAAGCGGTGTGTCTGGCGCAGCTGCAGATGCTGCGGCAGCTGGACCGGCAGCGGCGGAGCGCGGAAGGCTAGGGCTGGACCGGGCCGAGCCAGGCCCGGTTGCGCCAGACCGGCGCAAGGGCGAGGAGCATCAGGACCCCGGTGAGGGCGAAGGCCCCCGGGTAGCCGGTCCGGGACGCGACGACGCCGAAGCCGGCCGCGCCGAGCCCCATGCCGGCGTCGTAAGCCAGGTTCCATACGGCGCTGACCATGTCGTAGCCCGCGGCCGTCACCCGGTCGAACATGAGCGTGAGGCTCGCGTTCTGGGCGACGCCCAAGCCGGCCCCGAGCAGGACCGCGCCGGCGCCCACCGCGGCCGGGGTCGCGGTGAGCGCGAGCGCTCCCATGCCGAGGGCGGCCGCGACCGTCCCGACGATCAGGAGCCGGGCCTGGCCCTGCCGAGGGCCGAACCGGCCTGCACTCCACCGCGCACCCATCGTCGCGGTGGTGTTGGCGAGCAGCGCTACCGCCGCCAGCCGACCCGAGCCCTGCGTGGCGAGCGGTAGAAACGTCACGATGATCCCCGTCCCCATCGCGGTGAGCAGGAACACGAGCGCCGGCCGAACCTGAGCCGGCGTCCGGAGCCCCTCGAGCACCCCGACCGTCGTCCCGGTGCCCCCGGTTCGGCCGGGCAATGCGGGCATCACCGCCAGACAGACCAGCGAGGCCAGGGCGCCGGCCACGAACACCGGCGCGAAGCCCACCCGCTCCGCCAGCCAGACGCCGGCCGGGAGTGCCAGTACCGCTGGCACGCCCACAACCACGCCAAGGATCCCCAGGCCTTCACTGCGCCGCTCGGGCGGGACCAGGGTGGCCACGAGAGAGCTGCCGGTGACCACCAGGATCGCGAGACCCACGCCGCGCACCAGGCACACCGCCAGGACCGTCGCGAGACCAGCTGGCCGGGTCAGCGCGAGCGCCGGCGCGCCGAGCAGTACCAGGCCCATCGCAAGCACGACCCGATAGCCCAGGCGCGCCAGGAGGGCCGGCGTCGCGAACTCGGCGGCGACGGTCGCGAGCATCAGCGCGCCGGTCGTGAGCCCCGCCCCCACGCCGTCCGCGCCCGCCGCGGTGGCATAGAGCGGCACCACCGCGAGCAGGAGATAGAAGCTGGTCATCGAGCCGAACGCCGACACGAAGTACAGCGCGAGCGCGCGGCTCAGGAGCCTCGGCGACGCGGTGGTGCCGGGAGGCGGTGTGGTACCCTCGGTGATCGTCATCGCTCGAAGCTACCTCCGTCATCCCGAGCGAAGCGAGGGATCTTGCCCGCATGTTCGGAACCACGCGTCGGTCCGGCCATGCCTGAAGCAGATCCCTCGCTTCGCTCGGGATGAAGAGCCTCCCTCCATTCCGATTACAGGTCCGGTTCCGGCCACCCTCTCCCCTGCGGGATTGCACGTCCGGATACGGCCAGCGTCCCGGTGGCCGCGCGCTAGATACGAGCATACCGCGCGGCCGTCGCCGCTCCGCTCCGCCGGCGCGCTCCGCATCCCACCCCGGAGAATCCCATGCGAGACACGCTCACCCTCCTCGCGCTCGCCGCCGTCTGCGGCTGCGGCACCGAGACCGAGGTCACCCAGCCGCTCGCCGCCACCCCGCATCTGGCCGCGGCGCCCTCGTACCAGGTCACCAGGATTTCCGCGTCGCTCGGCGGCACGCAGAGCCGGGGGATGGCCATCAATGCCCAGGGCCTGATCGCCGGCTGGTCCAACACCGTTGGGGGTTCCCGCCACGCCGCCGTGTGGCGGAACGGCCAGCTCACCGACCTCCTCACGCTGGGCGGGCCCAGCAGCACGGTTCCCTGGCCCGGACTCAACGACGCCGGCACCGTCGTCGGCATCTCGCACACGGACAGACCCGACCCGCTGCACGAAGACTGGAGCTGCGACCTGGGCGGCTTCCTGCCCGAGACCACCGATCTCGTCTGCAGCGCCTTCGTGTACCAGGACAACGTCATGCGCGAGCTGCCGACGCTGGGCGGCAACCACGGCTTCGCGGCCGGCATCAACAACCGGGGCCAGATCGCGGGATGGGCGGAGACGGCGGTACACGACCCCACCTGCGTCGACGCCCAGGTGCTGGGCTTCAAGGCCGTCGTCTGGGAGCCCAAGAGCGGCGCGAGCGCGCGCATCAAGACCCGCGAGCTGCATCCGTTCCCCGGCGATTCGGCCTCGGCCGCCACGGCGATCAATGACGACGGCGTCGCCGTCGGCATCTCGGGCGACTGCGACCAGTCGGTCGGACGGTTCAGCGCGCGCCACGCGGTGCGGTGGGACAAGAACGGCAAGCCGGTCGAGATCCCCAACCTCGGCGGCACCACGTGGCACACGCCGATGGACATCAACGCCGCGGGCGACGTCGCCGGGTTCTCCAACCCGCCCGGCGCCGGCGACCCTGAGGGAGACTTCATCGCCCACGCGTTCCTGTGGACTCACGGCGCCGCCACTGCGATCGACCTCGGCACGCTGGACGACGACCCCCTGAGCGAGGCCTTCGCCCTCAACGGGCACGGTCAGGTGGTCGGCGTGTCGTTTGGAGGCGCGGCGGGCTCGCGGGCATTCCTCTGGCAGGACGGCGTGCTGCACAACCTGAACGACCTGGTGAGCATCGCGCCGGACGTGCTGGTCAGTGCCCAGGATATCAACGAGGCCGGCCAGATCACGGGGCGGGTGCGGGACGGCGTGACCGGCGTGGTGTCGGTGTTCGTGGCAACCCCGGTCACGCCGTAACGGAGTCATCCTGAGCGCAGCGAAGGAGTCATGACCCGACCATGCGCCTTCGCTGCCTTCAGGGTGACACCCCACTAGTGGCTGTACACCGGCATGGTGTCGATGAACGACGAGTGGGTGAGCCGCGTCGCCGCGCCGCCGTTCGAGCCCATGGTCCAGTTGACACAGGGAATATAGGTGTATATCCTCCCATTCATGAGCCACGAATTCACCGACGTCCACGACTGCACCTGCACCAATCTCCGCAAGGCCGCGCGGGCCGTCACCCAGTACTACGACGAGGCGCTCCGTCCCTCGGGGATCCGGGCCACGCAGTTCTCCCTGCTCTCCGCCATCAGGGAGTTCGGGACCGTGAGCATCGGCGCGCTGGCCGAGGAGTCGGTGATGGACCGGACCACCCTGACGCGCAACCTCAAGCTGCTCGAGGACCAAGGGCTGATCACGGTCGCCCCCGGCGCGGATGCCCGGGTGCGCGAGGTATCCCTCACCCCGGAAGCCCACGAGAGGCTGGCCTCGGCGCAACGCTACTGGAAGAGGGCGCAGGCCCACATGGCCGGGAAGATGGGCAGCGAGGGCGTGCGCCACCTGCTCCGCTCGCTGTCCGGCGCCGTGGAGGCGGCCCGCTCGAGCTGAGGCGCGGCTTCGCGTCCCATATAGGTGTAACTACACTCTGTACCCAACCGACTCCGAGGAGCCTGCCATGACCGCTACCCTGATCGACAGCCCCTCCGCGACCGCCGAGACGCGGTTCGTGGAGGCCGACGGCATCCGCTTCGCCTACCGGCGCCTGGGCCGGCGCGACGGCGTGCCGCTCGTGCTGCTGCAGCACTTCACCGGCACGATGGACACGTGGGACCCTGACGTCGTGGACGGCCTCGCGGCCGCGCGCCCGGTGACCCTGTTCGACAACGCCGGGGTGAGTCGCTCGAGCGGCACCACGCCCAGCAACGCGCGAGACATGGCCCGGCACGCGCTGGCGTTTATCCGAGGCCTAATGCTCGAGCAGGTCGACCTGCTCGGCTTCTCGCTGGGCGGCTTCGTGGCGCAGATCCTGGCGGCGGAGCATCCCGACCTGGTGCGCCGAGTCATCCTGGCGGGGACCGGGTCCGAGGGCGGTGAGGGGATCGCCAACCTGCCCCAGGTGCTCGAGCAGGCGCAGCAGCATTCGCCCAAGGAGCTCCGCCTGTTTCTGTTCTTTTCCCAAAGCGGGCCGGGCCAGGCGGCAGGAGGCGCGTTCATCGAGCGGCAGGCGCGGCGCACGGTGGACCGCGATCCCCCGAGCGGCGAGCAGACCGTCGGGGCCCAGTTCCAGGCCATCGTGGCCTGGGGCAACGGCTCGAGCGCGGATGGGGCGGCCCGGCTCCACCGGATCACCCAGCCGGTGCTGGTCGTGAATGGCAAGGCGGACATCATGGTCCCCACCGCCAACTCCTACCACCTGTTCCACGAGCTTCCGAACGCGCGCGTGGTGCTCTACCCCGATTCGGGGCACGGCGCCCTGTTCCAGTACGCCGACCGGTTCGTGCAGGAGGCGCTGGCATTGCTCCAGGATTGATTCGGGCCGGGGCTGCCGGCACGCAAGGCCGGCAGCCCCAGCCGCAGCGCTTGACCGCCGCTTGACCCACCTCCGACAGCCTTCCACATCGCCAGTCCTGCCAGTCATCCGCGACGATGTGGGAGGGACCGATGCTCCGGAGCCTGCAGCGCCCGATCGCCCTGATGCTCCTGCCCTGCACCCTGCTGTTCGCCAGCGGCTGCACCAGCGTGCGCAGCGTCCCCAGAGTCGAGGCCGAGCCGCCGACCGTGGATCACCTGAAGGGCGTCACGACGCTCGACGGGACGGTGATCCGATTCGACAAGGACGCGTTGGTCCGGGCCGACACCGTCGAGGGCACCGTCCACGGCCAGGTGAAGCGGGTGCCGGTGGACAGCGTGCAGCGCTGGTGGCTCCGGCGCTCGGACACGGGCAAGTCGGTGTTCGCGACGCTGGGCGTCCTGGCTGGGGTCGTGCTGGCGCTTGGCGTTATCGCGGCAGCTACGAAGGAGTCGTGCCCGTTCATTTACTCATGGGACGGCGAGCGCTACACCTTCGACGCCGAGCCGTACGGCGGCGCGGTCACCCGTGGCCTCGAGCGCGACGACTACGGCTTGCTCCCCCACCTGCGGAGCGACCGCGGCGCCTACCGCCTGCTCGTCACCAACGAGGTGAACGAGACCCAGATGACCAACCTGTTCGAGCTGTGGACGGTGGACCACGCGCCCGGCTTGCGAATCGTGCCCGACGAGTGGGGCGGCCTTCACACCGTCGCCGCGCCCGTGGCGCCCGCGTCCGCGGTGGACCAGCGGGGGGACGACCTGCGCCCCTGGGTGGCCGGCGACGATCACCGCATCTGGGAGCCGCTGCCCGTGTCCGACAGTGGGGGCGGCCTGCGGGACGACATCGTGCTCACGTTCCCCCGGCCGGCGGGTGCCGTGCGGGCCAAGCTGCTGACCCGCGTTGGAACGGCGCTCTGGGGCTCGCACATGATCCGCGCCCTGCTCGGGCTTCGCGGCAGCTCGGTCGATGCCTGGTACGCGCACCTCGACAGCGTGCCCGCGGCGGCGGACTCGGTGCGTGCGTGGGCCGCGCGCGAGGAGCTGTACGGGCTTCAGCTGCAGGTGCTGGAGCGGAGGGGGTGGCGGATCCGGGGTCTCGTGCCC
>JBOHSB010000088.1:0-15690 GCA_050733015.1 Gemmatimonadales bacterium | reverse complement strand
GCGCTCGGGATGACGAGCTTGGCTCGGAATGACACCTTCGCGCCTTGCCTCACCGTCGGACCGCCCTATCGCCCTATCGCCCTTTGGGCGTCCTCGGCTATCGCCCTTCCACCTACCTCGCCGCGATCGCGTCCCAGGCCGCGTCCAGCGCCATCGTGACCGGCGGCCCATCCGGCGTCCACTCGCGGGCGCCGACGCGCTCGGCGATGAACGCCACCAGCGCCAGCCAGATGTCGGTCCACAGCTCGGCCGGGCCCTGGCGCACGATGCCGTCGGACCGGCCGGCGGCCACCACGGTGTGGATCGCCTCGCGGAACTCGCGCTCGGATTCACGGCTCCGCTCGTCGAGGTGCTGCTCGTCCCGGCGGCGGAGCAGCATGCGCGTCTGGGGGGCGTCACGGGCCGCGGTCTCGATGAGCTGGCGGGCGATCTGCCGGAGCCGGCCCGGCACCCCCTCCTCGTCGGCCACTTCCTTCACGATGGTGGTGCCCCAGTGCTGGGCCCCGCGGAAGACCTCGTTGAGCAGGTGCTCCTTCCCGCTGAAATGACGGTAGATCGTGCCTTCGGCCACGCCCGCCCGCGCAGCGATCGCCGGCGTGGTGGTGGCACGGAAGCCTACGGTGGTATAGAGCTCGAGTGCTGCTCGCAGCAGCCGCTGGCGGGTGGCTTCACCGTCGCGGCGGGTAGGTTGGGTGGTTGTCATATCGCAAAATAGTTCGCGGGACCGTTGAACCGCGACCCCTTCCCGGGGTATTTTCCGGGGCTTGTCCCGGGAAATTTTGGCTCTGTTCGTTCTCGTTCGAGGTGGTCACCCCATGAAGATGCTGGTCCTCGGTGCCGGGCTGCAGGGCTGCGCCTGCGCGTACGATCTCCTGCAGAATCCGGCCGTGAGCCAGGTGACCCTGGCCGACCTCCGGCTGGACAACCTCCCCGCCTTCCTGGCGCGCCAGGGCGACTGGGGCGGGCGCCTCAAGACCGTGCGGCTGGATGTGACCGATCCGGTCGCCGTGCAGGAGACGCTGCGGGGTCAGACCTCGGCGATGAGCGCCATCCCATACTACTACAACGGGCCCATGGCTCGGGCGGCGGTCGAGGCCGGCTGCCATTTCTCGGACCTCGGCGGCAACACCGAGATCGTGTTCGAGCAGAAGAAGCTCGACGCCCAGGCAGTGAATCGGAACGTCTCCGTCATTCCCGATTGCGGGCTCGCGCCGGGCATGGTCAACATCCTGGCCGCCGAGGGCATTCGTCGCCTCGATCGCACCGACACGGTGAAGGTCTACGTGGGCGGCCTGCCGCAGCAGCCCGAGCCGCCGCTCAACTACCAGATCGTCTACTCGCTCGAGGGCGCGCTCGACTACTACACCACGCCGTCCTGGGTGTTGCGCGGCGGCAAGCCGGTCCAGGTCGACGCGCTGAGCGAGCTCGAGGCGGTGGACTTCCCCCAGCCGGTGGGCACGCTGGAGGCGTTCCACACCGGCGGCGGCATCAGCACGCTGCCGTTCGCCTATGAGGGCAAGGTGGACGTGATGGAATACAAGACGCTCCGCTACCCGGGCCACGTCGCCATCATGCGACCGATCCGCGAGCTGGGGCTGCTGGACAACACGCCGGTGGAGGTGAAGGGGAAGAGCGTGGTGCCGCGCGATCTCTTCATCGCCGCGGTGCATCCCAAGCTGCACAAGCCCAGCGGCAAGGACCTTGTCGCGCTGCAGGTGATGGTGTCCGGCATCCGGGGCGGCGCGCCGGCCAGCGTCGCGTTCCGGCTCATCGACCGCTACGACGCCGACCACGGCATCAGCGCCATGATGCGGACCACGGGCTACTCCCTCTCGATCACCGGCCAGATGCAGGCCGATGGCCGGGTGACGCTCAAGGGCGTCCATACGCCCGACGAGGCGATCCCCTTCCGGTCGTACGTGGAGGAATTGGGACGCCGCGGCATTCGCATCGAGGAACTCTAGCCTCGCCTCTGGTGTTAGTTGCGCGGTGGCCAAGGACGGGACGACGATGCTGGACTTCAGGAATCTGTGGGACCGGGCGCTGCCCTACCCCGAGTTTCTCGCGGCGAGCACCAAGCACAAGGGCCTCTGGGAAGGGATCTACTCGATCGCGCGGCTGCCCGGGTGGGCCCTGGCGGCGTTGCCGGCGGGCACCCGGCGCCGGCTGCTCGTCCTCGCCGAGGATTGGTGCGGCGACGCCTCGAGCACCATCCCGCTGGTGGCCAAGCTGGCCGACCAGGTGCCCGGGCTCGAGCTCCGCATCCTCAGGCGTGACGAATATCCCGAGGTGATGGACCGCTATCTCACCAACGGCTCGCGCTCGATCCCGATCGTCATCGCGCTGGACGAGGAGTTCCGCGAGGTGGGGCACTGGGGCCCACGCCCCCGCGAGCTGCAGGCCTGGGTGATGGCCAACCGCGCCTCGATTCCCAAGGCCGAACTGTACCCGCAGGTGCGGCAGTGGTACGCCCGGGACCGCGGCGAATCCACGCTACGCGAAGTGCTCGCGGCGGCGGGGGTGAGCCCCGAGGTCCAGCCGGAGGTAGAACGGTGAGCGGGGAGCAGTACTGTGTGCTTGTGCGAAGGCCGGGCCTCTCCGCTCCCGCTCCGTCCCGGCGCTCCGCGAGCGTGGGCTAGAACATCCACCCGCTCCCCACCGAGAAGTTCCCCCCGTCCGGCCCCCGTGCATAGTTGAACGTGAAGATGCTCGAGCGCAGAATCCGGAGCGCGATCGCACCGCCGCCGCCGACCTTCATGTCCTTGGTCGTCAGCCGGAAATCCTCACCCTCGAACACCCGTCCCGCATCGAGAAACGCGACCAGGGTGATCCCGCCCAGGTCGCCGAGCGACAGCAGGTCGTGCCGCACCTCGAAGTTGCCGAACAGCACCCCGCTGCCGGTGAGCCGGCCGTAGTCGAGCCCGCGGTGGGAATACTCCCCGCCAAGCACCGGGACCTCGCGCTCCCAGCCGGGCAGAACGAAGCGCGCGTCCAGCGACGGCGTCCCGCCCATGCCGGAGCCGGCAATCCGCGCGGCCAGCACCGTCCCCTCGCGCACGCTGAGATAGCCGCGCAGGATCGCGTACTGGCGGGTGTAGCCGTCGCCGCCGCTCCCCACCTGAGTCCCGGCCTCGAGCAGCAAGCCCTGATGGGTGTTGTACTCGTTGTCGCGAGTGTCGTACACCAGGGCGAGGCGCCCCGAGAGGTCATCCTGCTTGAGCTCGCCCGACGGCACGTCGTCCACGAACCTCGACGGCCCCGGCAGCGAGGTGAACCGCGCGTGCTCGAAGCCGGCCAGGAAGGCGACCTGGAGCGGTCCCTTGAGGCGGCGGGTGACCTCCACCGCGCCGCGATAGCGGGTCCGGCGCATCCGGTAGAGGTAGGGATCGTCCTTGCCCACCGAATCGGGCTCGAACGTGGCGTCATTGCCCAGCCCGTAGTAGCCGTAGCGTGCCTCGCGCTGGACGATGGCCAGCGAGCTGAGCCGCCACCCGTCCCACAGCCCGGGGGCCTTGAACGACGCCGCGATGAACCGGCTGCCCCTCGGCGCGATGCCGGCGTCGCCGTTGACCGCGGCGGTGTAGGTGGTGCGCGCTTCGTATTCCGCCGGCTGCCAGTGGCGCACGCGCACGGCCAGGACCGGGCTGTCGTTCGCGCCGCCGGTCAGGTACGGAAACCAGCTGGTGCGCCAGCGGGCGCCCGGCTCGGCCGTGGCTGGTGAGAGCGCAGGCGAACGCACCGCCGGCGCCACTGTGTCAGGCGCGGCGCTGCTGTCGGTCACCTGGCTCGAGTCCACCTGCGCGCGCGCGTCCGGCGCCGCGGCCAGGCACCACGCCAGGCCCGCGGCCCCGAGGAACGTGGGGCGAGTGACGCGATCCGACATCTCGAGTCTCCAGGCGATGGGACCAGGCTCCGAGGCTGCCGGGATTTATGGACCACCCGGCCGGAAGTCAACCGGCGACGGAGCTGCGGCGGCACGACCATACGTACATTGCTACGGCAGGCCACGATGTCACGCCGGCGTCCGGTGCCGGCGTCATCCGCGCGGGAGCACGCATGACGCGACTGTTGTTCTGGGACGTGGACACGCTGTACGACTTCATGCACGCGACCGGCCGGCTCTACGTGCCGGGCAGCGAGAAGATCATTCCGACCCTCGAGGCGCTGACGGCCTTCGCGCATGCCCGCCGCATTCCCATCGTGGCGTCGGCGGACAACCACGAGGAGACCGACGCCGAGATCAGTGACACGCCCGACTGGAGCACCACCTTCCCTCCCCACTGCATGCGCGGCACGCCGGGCCAGCTCAAGATCGCCGAGACCGCGCTCAGGGATCCGCTGGTCATCGAGCCCGAGCTCGAGGATCCCGGCGCGCTGGCCCACCGCATCCTGGCGCACCGCGGCGACTTTCTCCTGACCAAGCGCACGCTCGACGTCTTCTCCAACGCCAACACGACGACCTTGCTCCGGGCGCTCGAGCCCGAGGCCATCGTCATCTACGGCGTCGCCACGGATTTCTGCGACAAGTACACGGTGGAGGGACTGCTGCGCCATCGGCCGGAGGCGGATCTCTTCCTCGTCACCGACGCGATCCGCGCGATCTATCCTGAGCAGGCCGAGCGGCTGCTCGAGAGCTGGCGGGACCGCGGCGTGCACCTCGAGCTCGCGAGTGACGTGCTGGCGGGCCGAGGGCTCGAATCGTACCTCGGCGCGGGGGTGTGATCCACCGCACAGCGGCGCCTTGTGGGCACCCTATCTTGCGACGCTAGTGGGAGTAAGAGCGAACGGCTTTTTGCGAGACGCCCGAGACAGCCCTGAGTCCCCTGCTCTGTGGCCGGGCGCGCTGTTCGATCCCCTGCTCTCGCTGTTTTTTCCCCTCATCTCCCCTTCTTACTTATCTCGCGGGAACGGGCATTCGTGCCCGTTCCACCCACCTTTTTCCACCGTGGCGACATCGTGTGACCGGCCGCACGGCTAGCCGGCATCTCCGTTCTGATGCTGCCTCTGCAACTCAACGTGGAGCGGCCGCGCCGGTAAGAATCCCGCAGGATTCACCCGGCAACGCCACGAGAGGCGCGGTCGCAACCGCGCCCTTTTTGCGTCTCCCAAACTCGTTGGACCGGCGCAACATCCGCGAAGCACCGTGACTCACCCCACACCCACGACCACCCCGGCTTCACAGCGCCCCTGGGCAGAGAGCGGCATAGTAGGCCTACCGGGCGAACCCCCGGTCCGCGCGCTACTTCCGGCGCGGCGGCACCGTCAATCAGGGGAGTGTGTAATGTCGATCCTGAAACACGCGAAGGTTCCGGCGATCCTGGCAGCCGTCGCACTGTCTGCCGCCGTGCCGGCGAAGGCCGTGGCGCAGGGGGTGGATCTGGTCCCCTGGGCCGGCGCCTTTATCCCGACCCGCAATTCGGTCTCCGACCTGGCCAATGCGCTGAGCCGCGACGTGAGCGTCATCGGTGGCGCGCGCCTCACCTTCTGGGGCTCCGGGCACCTCGGCCTCGAGGCGGTGGGCGGTTACGCGCCGGCCAAGATCTCGGGCGAGACCATCAACGAGACCAACACCAACATGCTCATCGCCGCCGGCCGACTGATGCTGGCGCTGAGCCCGGCCACCAACCGCGTCGGATTCTACGTCGCGGGTGGGCCGGCCCTGATCACTCGGGGCAAGAACCCGTTCGACAATAACAAGAGCTCCACCGATTTCGGCGCCAACGTCGGCGCCGGGTTCCGGTTCGGTCTCGGCCAGAGCAACAACGCCGCGATCCGGCTGGACCTCGAGGATTACATGTACAACGGTGACTTCGGCGGCGGCGACAAGTTCCAGAACGACCTCGTCGCCTCGCTGGGCCTCGCCATCCCGATCGGCGGGCACCCGGGGGAGAAGAGCACCGGCACGCGGTAGCACGCGGGTCGGCCAAAGCAACATAGGGGGCACGCCTGCGGGCGTGCCCCCTTTTTGCCACGCACTATTCGCCGAGCGCCAGGACGGGGAGGGGCCACGGCGCCCACTGGCTGGCCCTTTGGCCGCCTCGCCAGTTTTTGCATATTATGCACGACTATTGGTCGTATGCGGCAATTGATCCCAGATTTTATGGCAAATCTTACACCACATTTGCATTTTATGCATACTGGTGATTACACTTCTCCAGCCATTCCGCCCTCCCTCGCCCCGAGCAGCCATGCCTCCGGCCCCCCGCAAGATCGTCTTCCACATGCCTTCCTTGGTGACCGAAGATGCCGCTCAGTCGGGCAGCCGCGAGGTCGCGCCGGAGTCCGTTGGCGGTGGTCGTGCCGACCCGATTCCCGCATCCGGCGCCGAGGCGACGCCGGAAGGCGGCGACGTCCGCAAGCTCGCCACCCTGCTCGAGGTGAGCCAGGCGCTGGCGGGGAGCTTGAGCCTCCAGACCGGGCTGTACGGCGTGCTCGAGGTGCTGGAGCGCCGTTGCGGCGCGGGGCGTGGGGCGGTGACGCTGATCGAGGAGGCGAGCGGACACCTGGTGGTCGAGGCCGCGCTGGGCTATCCCCGCACCGCGGGCCGGGTGCGCTACCGCGTGGGCGAGGGCATCACGGGGCGCGTGGCCCAGCGGGGCACGCCGGAGGTGGTGCCGCACCTGACCGAGGAGCCGGAATTCCTGCACCGGGCCGTCTCGCGCGACGCACGCGGCGAGGCGGACGTCAGCTTCCTCTGCGTGCCGATCCTGATGGACGGGCTGAGCGCCGGCACCCTGGCCGTGGAGATGCCGGTGATGGCCGAGGGCGACGCGGAGCGGATGATCAAGGTCCTGCGGATCGCGGCGGCGATGATCTCGCAGGCCGTGCGCATCCACCGCCTGGTCGAGGGCGAGCGCCAGCGGCTGGTGGAGGAGAACTCGCAGCTCCGCGAGGAGCTGCGCGAGCGCTACGAGTTCACCAACATCGTGGGCAACAGCGGGCCGATGCAGCGGGTGTACGAGCAGGTGCACCAGGTGGTGGGCACCACGGCCACGGTGATGATCCGGGGCGAGAGCGGCACGGGAAAGGAGCTCATCGCCCACGCGCTGCACCACCACTCGCCGCGGGCCGGGAAGCCGTTCATCCGGGTCAACTGCGCGGCGCTGCCCGAGACCCTGGTCGAGGCCGAGCTGTTCGGCCACGAGCGCGGCGCGTTCACCGGCGCGCAGGCCAGGCGGAAGGGCAAGTTCGAGCAGGCCGACGGTGGGACGCTGTTCCTGGACGAGATCGGGGAGCTCACTCCGTCGACCCAGGCCAGGCTGCTGCGCGTGCTGCAGAGCCGGGAGTTCGAGCGGCTGGGCGGCAACGAGACGATACGGGTGGACGTGCGAATGATCACGGCCACCAACAAGGATCTGGAGCGGGCGCTGGGCGAGGGGACGTTCCGGGAGGATCTGTACTACCGGCTCAACGTCTTCACCATCTACGTGCCGCCGCTCCGGGAGCGAAAGTCGGACGTGCTGCTCCTGGCCGACCACTTCGTCGAGAAGTACGCCCGGGTGCACGGACGGATCATCAAGCGGATCTCGACCCCGGCGATCGACATGCTCATGGCGTACCACTGGCCGGGGAACGTGCGCGAGCTGGAGAACACGATCGAGCGCGCCGTGCTGGTGTCCGACAGCGACGTGATCCACGGGCATCACCTGTCGCCCACGCTGCAGACGGCGGAGGCGTCGGGGACGGTGGTGTCGCGCTCGCTGGGCGAGGCGGTGGCGGTGTTCGAGAGCAACCTGATCCAGGATGCCCTCAAGAGCTCGCGGGGGAACCGGGCCAAGGCGGCGCGGTTGCTCGACACGACCGAGCGGATCCTGAGCTACAAGGTGCGGCGGTACGGGATCGATCCCCGGCGGTTCCGGGGGTGAGGCGCTAGCGCTCCGAGCCCCGAGTCATCCCTCGTTCGTCTCACTCGGGAGACTCCCACCATCAGCGCTCGCGCGGCCCTCCGACATCGCTGGGGCGGGTCGCCGGCCTCACCGACACAATTGTCGGTTCCTCGCTAGCTCCGCTTGGGGGCCGTTTCGTCCGCGCCTTGCTAAGCCGCTCACCATCAACGCTTTGACCGCCTGGTCCGGCGCCGCAATCCGAGCCCCCTGTAGGGCACGCGACTTGTCATCCTCCTCGGCAGCGCGTGACCATCGCGCGACGTCTCGCTCACCGGCTCGATGCCGGCGAGGCGGAATCTTCACCTCGCCGCTTCCGGCACCGGTCGGAGGCGTCTTTCACCGGCAGGAGAATGACCATGCATTTCCGAATATCCTCGCTGGCCGCGGCGCTCGCGCTCGGTGGCGTCGCCGCCTCCGCCGTGGCCCAGTCGCCCGCGCCCGTCGCGCCGGCTTCGCTCACGCTGACCGCGCCGCCGAGGCCGGCGCCCGCGCCCGGTGCGCTCAAGTCCGCCTATCGTCTCCACCTCACCAGCATGTGGCCGCAGCAGATCGTGACCGCCGGCTGCCGCAACGGCGGGGAGGAGATGCTGGACGGCACGCTCATCCGGAACTCCGACAGCACCTACTCGGGCAGCTTCATTCGGCAGACCCGCCTCCTGTTCTGCGGCGCGCACGGACCGGCCGCCTCGGCGTGCTCGCTCGACCTGGTGGGCAAGGGCAGGGTGACGATGACCGGCGTGGTGCTGGAGGATGAGACCAGTCCGAGCGGGCGCTCGATCCGGGTAACCTGGACCCCGGCCGCCGGACACGAGGCGGAAGTGAGCGGCGAGTGTGCCGAGGGATTCAAGCAGGCCGTGCGCAGCATGTACCTCTCGACCCTGCACGCGGCCGAGTTCCCGCTGACGACGGTGGGATCGGGGCCGCGGACGGACGAGCTCGAGACCTACGCGTGGAGGGTGGAGATGGAGTGAGGCCGGGAGCTTCATCCCGAGCGACGCGAGGGACCTTGCCCCAAACGGCTCGAACCGCTTCGAGGCAAGATTCCTCCCGTCGCTCGGGATGAAGGACCTACAGCTTCAGATTGACGTCGATGTCCACCATGATCGCGGGCGGCGTCTGCTCGAAGACGATCCGGCGGTCCACTGTGCGGATCACCATCTTCTCGAGCCGGCCCTTGCCCTTGCCGCGGCCGTGGTTGCCGGCGCGGTAGTAGACCACCTGGGTCGTGCCCACGCGCTCCACCCGCACCACGTCGTACCCCTGGCGAACCAGCACGGTGCGGGTCACGCTGACCGCTCGATCGGTGGTGACGGTGTAGTGCTTGGGACCCTTGCCTTTGCCCTGGGCATGGGCGGGAGCAGCGGACGCGGCCAGAGCGATGACGGCGAGCGCCAGGCCGGCGAGGAAGCGGCGCGAGAGCATCTGACCTCCAGGATGCGGATGGGTTGGCCGGTCCTGGGGGGCAAGAAGTGTGCGGTGCGGAGTAGCTGGCGCACTAGCTTTTCATCGCGATACTTGCGGCCCCCAAACGGGGCTTCGCTGCCAGAGCTTGCAGTGCTGGATGCAGCTGAAAGTTCAGCTTGCGAGAATGTCCGAAACGGTCAGGGCTTGCCCGAGACGAGCCGCTCGAAGTCAGGGCGGCCCCGGAGCAGCGCGTTGCCAGGATCGAGCCGGAGCGATGCCCGCGTCACGGAGCGCGGCAACCGGAGGAGGGTGTCCAGCCAGGCCACCGCCTCGGCCGGATGCCCCGTCAGCGCATCGATGGCCGCGTGCGTCTCGACCCAGTAGGAGTACAAGACGCTCCCCGGGTCCGGCTTGCCGATATCGCGCGCCTGCTGCAGCTCCCTCAGGGCATCATCGCGGCGGTGGGCGTTGGCGTAGAGGATGGCGAGGAAGCTGCGCAGTCCCCAGTTGGCTGGCACGGCCTTGACCTGGCGCTCCACGAGCGGAATCAGCGAGTCGGAGGTCGCCCGGGCAGCGTCGAGCCGACCAGCGTTCCACAGGATCGTCGAGCGGGTCGTGAGCTGAACCACGCGGTCGCCTTCATAGTCGCTCGTCGGCAGCCGCAGCGCCGCGGCCTGGAGCGAATCATCCAGCCAGACGAAGCTGGACAGGTTCAGAATGAGTTGCTGCGTGGTGAGATGGCGCGCGGCCTCCTGCAGTCCGGCGCGGGCCCCGGCCGTATCTCCCCGCGACAGACGCGATTGGATCACCGCGGCGATGAGCTCCACGTTGTCGGGCGCCAGCGCGAGCCCGGCACTCGCGACTGAATCGGCCTCGGCGAATCGCTTCTGGTCCAGGAGGGTCCCGGCGTAGCGTCGGGCAACAAGGACCGAGCGGGGATCGAGCCTCGCGGCTTCGGCCAATCGCGCCAGCGCTTCCTCCGAGCGTCCCCGCAGGCCAACCGTCGCGCCAAGCAGGCTGAGGATATCCGTGTCGGTCGGGGCCAAGGCCCGCGCGCGCTCGAGCGCTTCGATCCCCGCGTACGGCCGCGTGGTCTCCATGTTGAACTCGATATACGCCACGGCGTAGTGCGTCTCCGCCCGGTTCGGCGCCAGGACCAGCGCGCGGCTCACCGCGGTGTGCGCGAGCCGGACGATCGAGTCCGCGCGATCGCCGTCACTGTAGAGCAGGGCCGCGGCGCGGGCCAGCCGCGCCCACGCCAGCGCAAAGGTCGAGTCTCGCTCCACGGCCTGACGATATTGGACGACCGCACGGCGGGCGGACTCGAGGTCCACCGCTCCTTCGCTCACAAGCAGTTGGTCGCCGCGCAGGAACGCGTCGTAGGCGGCGAGGTTTTCCGTCGGCCGCTCGGCCATGCGCTGACGCTCGCCGGCGCCGAGTGCGACGCCGAGCGCCTGCGCGACCTGCTGGGCGACCCCTGCCTGCACCGCGAACACGTCGGTGATTGCTGCGTCGAACGGCTGCTGCCACGCCGTGGTCCCCGCCGGCAGCTCGACCAGCTCGGGGCTCACCTGGACCCGGCTGGTGCCGCCGACGTTCCGCTCCCACCGCACCGTTCCCGTGAGCAGATAGCGGACGCCCAGCTCCCGGCCGATCTCGGCGAGCGGCTTGGTCGAGCGGCGATACTGGTTCGAACTGGCGCGCGCGATCACCTGCATGCCCTGGAGGCCAGCCAGCTTGCCGCGGACGGCGTCGGTCATGCCGTCGGCGAAATACTCGTCGGAGGGCACGCCGAGGTTGTCGAAGGGCAGCACGGCCAGGCGGCGTGAGTCCGCCGAGTCGGCGACCGCGATGTGTCGCCGCGCCAGGAGGGCGGCCGCAACGGCGGCCAGCAGCACGGCGGCCGCCAGGACGAGCGCCCACCGACGGGGTGACCGGGTTGACGCTATTGATGTGTTTGGCGCGGCCGCCACCGCCAGCGTCGGCGCGGTCCCGCCGCTCGGCGTCACCGCTCCCTCAAGCTCGATCACCAGCTCCGCCGCTGTCTGCGGCCGGTCGGCGGGCCGCTTCTCGAGGCACCGCATCACCAGCCCCGCCAGCCCGGGCGGCAGGCTCGGCCGCCGGCGGAGGATCGACTCCGGCGCCTCGGTCGCCTGGGCCGCGAGCAGCGCGGGGGTGGAGCGGCCCACGAACGGCGGGCTGCCGGTGAGGCATTCGTAGGCGAGACAGCCCCACGCGTAGAGATCGGCGCGGTGGTCGATGTGCGGGTCCGCGGACGCCTGTTCGGGCGCCATGTACGCCGGCGTGCCGAGTGCCACGCCGAGGCTGGTCAGGCCCTCGCTTTCGCCCGTCGCCGCCGCTGACAGGGCCTTGGCCACGCCGAAATCGGCAACCAGGGCGTGTCCCCGGGAAAGCAGCACATTGTCAGGCTTGATATCCCGGTGCACCACTCCGTGCTCATGGGCGTACGCCAGCGCCTCCGCTACTTCGGAGAGGAGACGGACCGCGTCTCGCACCGGAAGCTCGCCCTCGCGCCCGAGCCGGGCCCTGAGACTCTCTCCCTCGACGAACGGCATGGTGTAGTAGAGGAGGCCAGCCGCCTCGCCCGCGCTGAGCAGGGGGACGATGTGCAGGTGCTGCAGCCGCGCGGCGAGGCGGATCTCCTGGCGGAAGCGGTCGGTGCTCAGGGTCTGGGCCAGCTCGGGCGGGAGGACCTTCAGGACGACGGGACGGTCGAGCGCGGTCTCGGTGGCGATGAAGACGCGCGACATTCCGCCGCCCCCGAGCTCGCGCTCAAGGGCGTACGTGTTGCCCACTGCGGACTGGAGCTGCGCGCGCAGGTCCGTCGTCGGGCTCCGCGATGTCAGGGGTGATTCAATCTACCCGTCGGGAGGGAATGGCTCCAGAGCAGGACAACGCCCGGCGTGAGTCGGGACCGAACTCGGTGACGACGAGAGGCCGTGGATGGGGATGCGGTGCATCTTGCCGGCTTCAACTGCTTCCGGTCTACTGCTCCCGCCGCACCTCCACCGCCGACTTGTCCTCCCTGAGCCCGAGATACCGCGGATGCCGGAGCAGCCCCGCCGGCGTCCACTCGCCGAACCCGATCTCGACCACCAGCTTCGGCGTCACCCACTGCACCTCGCCCGCCGGCGACGGCCCCGGCGCAAACGGCGACGTGCGCCGGCTCAAGGGCGCCAGCTTCCGCTCCAGCATCTCGAGCGCCGCCCGGTCGTACCCGGTCCCGACCTTCCCCGCATACTTGAGCGCGCCGTTCTCGTAGTAGCCCACCAGCAGCGCACCGAGATTCTCGCGCGAGCCCTTGGGCGCCGTGTACCCCGCCACCACGAATTCCTGCTGGTGCACGCACTTGATCTTGAGCCAGTCGGTGGACCGGGCACTCACGTACCGGCTCTCTGCCCGCTTGGCGATGATTCCCTCGGCGCCCTTGGCGCACGCCTCGCGGAACATCGCGGCGGAGCCGGTGGTGCGGAACGGGGTGAACCGGATCGGGTCGTCGTACCAGACGACGTCGCGGAGCACCGCCTTCCGGTCTACGAGGGGCAGGTTGGTGAGGTCGATCCCCTCGTAGAACATGCAGTCGAACAGGTACAGCTCGACCGGCACGTCACCCGAGCTCGCCCGCGCGCGGAGCTCATCGCGAAGCTGCATCCGCCGCTGGAGCCGCGAGAAGCTGCTCTGGCCCGTGCGCGGGTCCACCGCCACGACCTCGCCGTCGAGCACCGCATCGCCGCGCACCGCGAACGACAGCGCGTCCACCAGCTCGGGGTAGGCGCCGTCGAGCGGCTTCCGGTTGCGAGAGAACAGCCGGATGTTGCCGCCGTTGGAGTACACCAGCACCCGCACGCCGTCGAGCTTGGGCTCGTACAGCCAGCCGCCGGTGCGGGGCGGCGCCTCGACCAGGGTCGCCAGCATGGGCGAGATCCACCCCGCCTGCGCCCGGTAGCGGAGCCGCGCGTGGGACGACTTGGCCAGGGTCTCGATCCGCCGGCTCATCGCGCGCCCTCCGCGGCGCCGACGGTCTCCGCGAGATTCTGTCGCGCCTCCAGAACGCCCGCCCATGCGTCGCCCTCCGCGTCCAGCCGGTCCGGCACCGTGTGCAGCGTGAAGTCCGTCGGATACACGTGCTCGAGCTCGTCCCACTCGAGCGGCATCGACACCGTCGCCGCCGGATGCCGCCGCGGCGAGTACGGCACCGCCAGCGACTTGCCTCGGCTGTTCTGGTTGTAGTCGAAGAAGATCTTGCCCGTGCGGCGGCGCACCGCCCACTCGATGGTCACGTCTTTGGGCCGCTCGCGCTGAACGTGGACCGCGATGGTCTGCGCCACCTCGCGCGCGGCGTCGAAGTCGAGGTCGCGCACGATCGGCAGATAGAGATGCAGCCCGGTCCGGCCCGAGGTCTTGACGAACGTGCGAAGCCCGAAACCCTCGAGGATCTCGCGGATCCTGAGCGCCAGCGACCGGGTGCGGGTGAACGCCCGCCGGTTGAGCTCCGGCTCCTCGCCTCGCCCCTCCTTGCCCGAATAGAGGTAGGGATCGAGGTCGAACACGATGAAGTCGGGGTAATTCAGGATCGAACGCTCGAGCGCGGCCTCCGAGCCGGTGAAGCGGCGGCTCCGGCCCACCGCGTCGGGCGCCGGATTGGTGCGCGAGAACCAGGCGTGCAGCTCGAGCCCGGCCATCTGGCCGAGGTAGAGCAGGGTCGCGAGGTTCTCGCAGATGAGGTAGGCGCCGTCGCGCTCGTTGTGCGCCGAGTGGATATCGACGGTGCGCGCGAACGGCGGGGCCGGCTCCCAGTGCTTCTGGAAGAAGCTCTTGCCGGTGACGCCGTCGGGAAACCGGGTGACGAACAGCGGCCGGTCGGCCAGGTGCGGCAGCAGATAGGGCGAGACGCGGGTGAGATAGATCAGCAGGTCGCGCTTGGTCGCGCCCTTCCGGCGGCCCTGGCCCGGCCACAGCTCCTTGTCGAGGCTGGTGACGCTGAGCTCGTGGCCGTCGACGGTGACCGCGGCGCGGTCGTCGGCCTCGGTGAGCTGCTCGAGGACCGCGCGGACGCCCTTGGTGGAGCGGGGCCTGGTCATGATTCACCACGGAAACACGGAAAACACGGAGATTCTTCCGTGTTTCCGTGGTGCATCTGATCGAAGGCCGACACCTCAGCTCACCTTGCGCGTGCGGCGAGCGGGACGGGTCTGACGCCGCGCGGGTCGGGACGCGGCCTTGGCGGCCGGCCGCTGCTTGCCGCCCTTCCGCGCCGCCTCCACGCTCCGCCGGAGCGCGTCGGCCAGATCGATCACCCTGGTCTCCTTCTCCTCCGGCGCCGTCACCACTTCCTTGCCCTCGAGCTTGGCCTCGATGACCTGCTCCAGCGCCTCCCGGTAGTGATCGCGGTACTCCTCCGGCTCGAACGGCTTGTGCAGCAGCTCGATGAGCGTGTAGGCCATGTCCATCTCCTTGTCGCTCACCTTCACGCTGTCGAGGTCCATGTCCACGCTCTTCCGGATCTCATCCGGATAGAACAGGGTCTCCAGCATGATCACGCCGTTCCGGGCGCGGATGGCGCAGAGCTGCTCCTTGTTCCGCATCGTCACCGTGGCGATGGCCGTGAGCGACTTCCGCTCCAGCGCCTTGAGCAGCAGCGCGTACGGTTTCTGGGCCCGCTCGCCCGGCTCCAGGTAGTAGCTCTTCTCGAAGTAGACCGGATCGATCTCCGCCTCCTCGACGAAGGCGCTGATGTCGATGGTGTGCCGGCTGGGGAGCGGCAGCTTCTCGAAGTCCTCGTCCGTCAGGACCACGTACTGGCCCTTGGCGTACTCGTAGCCCCGCGCCGTCTCGTTCCACGGCACCTCGGCTTCGTCGGTGGGGCACCAGCGGATCTGCTTGAGCCGGGCCCCGTCCTTGGCGTGCAGCAGGTGGAACCGGATGTCCTTGCTCTCCGTCGCGCCGTAGAGCTTCACCGGGATGCTCACCATCCCGAAGCTGATCGAACCGCTCCAGATCGCTCTCGCCATGCGCCCTCCAGGGCTGTCCGCGGTAGTTTTCCACACGCGGCGCGGAATATCCACATGGTTATCAACATAAGTTGTTGATAAATAACAACTTACGACGATCGATAATCTATAACGGGAAATGGGATCGCGGTGGGATGAGTCACAGGAAGGCGCGGGGCCAGGACCGCTACGGCAGGGCCTTTCCGCCATTCAGGGCGCGCAGGATCTTCTTCATCCCCGAATCGCCCGTCTGGCGCAGCGGGGTGGCCAGCGACTCCGCGTCCTGGAGCGTGGGCAGGGCCACCTGCATGTCGATCGCCGGCGCGGTGATAGCGGTGGAGTCGGCCGGGGCCGGCTGCGCTGGCGGCTTCGGCGGGGCGACCATGGCG
>JBOHSB010000087.1:0-4720 GCA_050733015.1 Gemmatimonadales bacterium | reverse complement strand
GAGTTCCTCCTCCTCGAGGGGGCCCGCCGGGTCGACGAGTGGAGCCTGATCGAGAAGAAAATCCCGTCGTTCGATCTCATCTTCGCGGTGGACCAGGCGCGAGTGGACGAGTCGGCGCCCAGCCTTTCGGAGGAGCAGCGGCGCTTGCTGCCACTCCTCGATGGGACCCGGGACGTACTGCAGGTCATCGACGACTCCGGGCTGATCGAGTTCGAAGTGGGCAAGGCATTGTTCGGGCTCATCACGGCGGGATTCGCCCACCGCACCGGCACGTCGACCGCAGCCGCGCCGAAGGTGAACGACAGCAGGGTGGAGGAGCACCGGAATCTCGGCATCGCCTTCTACAAGGCGGCAATGTTCGACGAAGCGCTCCGCGAGTTCCGCCGGGTGGCCGATCTGCGGCCGAGCGATGCGAGCGCGCCGTTTCACCTGGGTCTCATCGCCCTGCGCCAGTCCCGGTGGGCCGATGCGGCGGAATCGTTCAAGCAGGCGGCGGAATCGGGCGGGGCGCGGCCCGCGGCGCTGCACAATCTGGGCGTGGCGCTGGAGCGGCTGGGCCGCCTCGACGAAGCGGAGGTGGCCTACGGCGACGCGGCGGCCCGCGCGCGCGACGACGCGCGGATCATGCTCGGCTGGAGCATCGTCGCTGTCAAGCGCGGCGACCATCAGGTGGCGCAGGGCAGGCTGGCGCGAGCGTTCGAGCTGCTGGGGGGGAAGCCCGCCCCGGCGCTCTGGTACTGGGCCACCACGCTCGCCGCCGCGGGCAGCGACGACCATGCCGGCGCGCTCCGCGCCGCCCGAGCGGGAACGACCGCCTATCCCGACGATCCGGTTCTGCAGAACAATCTCGCGGTGCTCCTCGAGGTGAGCGGCGACGTGGCCGGGGCGGAGACGGTGCTGCGGGCCGCGCTCGCGGAGGACCCGTCGTTGCCGCAGATCTCCAAGAACCTCGCCGACGTGCTCTACCGAAACGGACGGTACGACGAGGCGAAGGAGGCGTACGAGCGGGCGGCCAAGCTCGCCCCCGATCTCGGCGACGATCTCTATTTCAAGCTCGGCAACATCGCCTACAAGCGCCGGGAGACGGCGCGCGCGCGCGAGAGCTGGAGCCGGGCCACCAGCCTCAACCCGGGCCATGAGCTGGCCCGCGCCAACCTCGAGATGCTGGACATGGCCCGATGACGGCGCTGGACGAGGCGGGCTTCGCGGAGCTGGCGCGGAAAATCTCGGAGGGGTCGGGATTCGCGCTCGATGTCTACAAGGACAAGTGCATCCGGCGGCGAATCGCGGTGCGTATGCGCGCCTGCGGCGTGCATACGTACGCCGACTACGAGGCCCTGCTCGACGCGAGCCCGGTGGAGTACGAGCGGCTGCGCGACGCGCTCACGATCAACGTCACCCGCTTCTATCGCAACGCGGAGACGTGGAATCTTCTCCGCAAAGAGCTGCTTCCGCAGCTCTGCAGCCAGCACCTGAACGAGTTGCGCGCCTGGAGCGCCGGATGCTCGTCGGGCGAGGAAGCGTACACCCTTGCCGCGGTCATCGCCGAGCGCCTGGAGCAGGCCGGGCGCCCCGAGCAGAGGCCGCGCGTCGCGATTGATGCCACCGACGTGGATCGGGTGAGCCTGGAGCGTGCACGGGCGGGACGGTACCGCGCCGACACGCTGACCGAGATGCCGCCGGAGCTGGTTCGCGCGTACCTCGAGCCCGAGGGGCTCGAGTACCGGGTGGCCGAGCGAGTGCGCCGCCAGGTCTTCGTCCGCCATCTCGACCTCAGCCGCGAGCCACCGCCGCGCGCCGACTACCACCTCATCATGTGTCGCAACGTGGTCATCTATTTCGATCGCCCGATGCAGGAACGACTCTTCCAGACTTTCGTCGGCGCGCTGGCCCCCGGAGGGCTGCTGATCCTCGGCAAGGTCGAGACGCTGTTCGGTCCGGCGCGGGACCGGCTGATTCTCGTCGATCCGCGCGAGCGGGTATGGCGGCGGCCTGGATGAACCAGCGTGAGATCATCGTTCGCGTGGCCGACCTGCAAGTGGGCACCGGCCAGGATGTGCTGGTAACCGTGGGGCTCGGGAGTTGTGTGGCGGTGCTGCTCTACGACCCGCTCGCCAAGGTGGGTGGACTCGCGCACATCCTCCTTCCGTCGCCTGCGCTCAGCCGCCAGGATCCGAACGCGGCCAAGTTCCCGCAGACGGCGATTCCGCATTTGATGGATCTGATGGCGCGCGAGGGAGCGAGCCCGAGGCGGATGACGGGGCGGCTGGTGGGGGGCGCGAGCATGTTCGCGAGCCTCGCGGCCCCGGGCACCATCCAGATGGGCGAGCGCAATGTCGTCGCCTGCCGGCAGGTGCTGTATTCGCAGGGAATTCCGCTCGTGAGCGAAGCGGTGGGCGGCGATTACGGCCGCACCGTCAAGCTGCGCGCCTCGGACGGACAGGTCGAAGTGTCCTCGGTGGCGCATGGCGTCCTCAACATCTGACGCCCGCACTGTTCTGGTCGTGGACGACAGTCCGTTCTTCCGGCGCCTGCTGAGCGAGGTGGTGGACGGAACCGGTGAGTTTCGCGTCATCGCGACCGCGCGGAACGGGATGGATGCGCTCAAGAAAGTGCACGCCCTCGCTCCGGACGTGGTGCTGATGGATCTCGAGATGCCGGAGCTCGACGGGCTCGGCGCCATCGGGTACATCATGTCCGAGTCGCCGCGGCCGATTGTGGTGGTGAGCTCGTACGCCGGCCCCGGCACCGCCGCCGCCATCCGCGCGCTGGAGCTCGGCGCGGTTGACCTGGTCGCCAAGGAAGAAGATCGCACCGAGCGCTCGAACACCCGGCTCGCCGAGCGGCTGGTCGCCGTGCTGCGCGCGGCCAGCACCGCCGATATCACCCGGCTTCCGGTGCTCGCGCGGCCGGCGCACCGGGTCCCGGTGCAGGCGCTCTTCGCCCTCCCCGGCCGGGCGCGGTACTGCGTGGCCATCGCCGCCTCGACGGGAGGGCCGCGCGCCCTCGCGGAGGTGGTACCGCGCATCGCGTCGGGCCACGACGCGGCAGTGTTGATCGTACAGCACATGCCGCCCAAGTTCACCCAGAGTCTCGCCGAGCGTCTTGCCGCGCAGAGCAGGCTCCGCGTGGTCGAGGCGGGGAACGCGACGCCCCTGCTTGCGGATACCGCCTACGTGGCGCCGGGGGATTATCATATGCGCATTGCCGTCGGGCCCGATGGATTCCGGCTGGATCTCGACCAGGAGGCCACCGTGTGGGGCGTCCGGCCGGCTGCCGATCCCCTGTTTCGTAGCGTCGCCCTCAACTTCGGCGCGCGCGCGGTCGGCGTGGTACTGACCGGTCTCGGCCGCGACGGCGCCGACGGGCTGCGGGAGATTCACGACGCGGGCGGTGTGGGCATCGCGCAGGACCGGGGGAGCGCCACGATCTTCGGAATGCCGAATGCGGCGGCACAGGCGGGTGGGGCGGATCACGTCCTTCCCGTGGACCAGATTGGCGCCCGCATCGGGCAGGAGCTGACGAGGATGGCGCACCGGTGACCGTCATCTCCGGCGGATTTCTCCTGGTTCGCGCCGGCGGGCGCAGTGTCGGCCTCTCGCTCCAGCAGGTCGTCGAGGTGCTCGACCCCGGCGAGACCTTCCCGGTGCCGACGGTCGAGCCGGCCGTTCGCGGCGTCACGGCGGTGCGCGGCCGCCTCATGCCGCTGGTGCACCTGGGTGCGCTGCTCGACGGGTCGTCGTGCCCGCAAGCCCGGGGAGAGGTGGCGGTGGTGGTGGAGGTATCCGGGCGGCGTCTCTGTCTCGAGGTCGAAGCCGCCGAATCGGTACTGCATGGGGCGGGTCTGCCGGTGCCACAGGATGCCGCGATGCCGTGGGCGGTGGCTGTGGCGCGTACCGACGGCGGTCTCCTTCCATTGCTCGATCTCACCGCGCTTGGCGCGCGCATCACGGAGAGCCCTGCCGCATGAACGCCGCGGACGACATCCAGATCGTCACTTTCCGGGTCGGTGTGCAGGAGTTCGCGTTCGACATCCTGCAGATCGAGCGCATCCTCCGGTACTCGGCGCCCGCGCCGCTCCCCAAGTCGCCGGACTTTCTCGAAGGGGTGGTGCCCTATGAAGGGGGTGCGATCCCCGTCGTGGATCTCCGGAAAAGATTCGAGCTCGAGGCGCCCATTCGGGAGGAGACCCGGCTGATGGTTCTGGATCTGGAGGACCAACGGGTCGGCGTACTGGTTGACGAGGTGCGCGAGGTCATGCGAGTGGACAGCACCACGATCACCGCGCCGGGACCGATGGTCACCGGTCTCGCCGCCGCCTACATCGCCGGCATTGTGACCCGTCCGGCCCGCACCATCATCATTCTCAACGCGCGCAAGCTGCTCTCGTCGACGGAGCGGCTGGCGCTGGCCGGGATCGGGAGCCTCGGATGACCGAGCCGTGGCTCGCGACTCTCAAGGGTCAGTTTCAGGAGATCGAAGGCCGTCTTGCCGGCGCGGGACAGCCGGCGGAGCGCGAAGCGCTCAAGCGCGACATCATCGCGCTGTTCAAGCGGGTGGATGCGGGTCTGACCGACCTCGGCCAGATGAAGGAGGACATCAGGGGGCTGGTGGAGCGGTTCAAGCAGGCCGGCGCCGCGGCGGAAGCCGCCCCGGCGCCACAGTTCACCGGCCAGAGGCCGGCGATCCATGCCGACCACCTCGGCGCTTCCACTTATAT
>JBOHSB010000086.1:0-14950 GCA_050733015.1 Gemmatimonadales bacterium | reverse complement strand
GGTCGACGGAGGGCCGGGCGCCACGGCCTTCATCCGGTCCACGACTTCCCGCCGCAGGTAGTCCAGGTCCATCACGTTGAAGGTGGTCTTGTCGATGAAGTCCACCGCGCCGGCGGCCAGGGCGGCGACGGTGGCGTCGGCGCCGTCGCGCGTGTGCGCCGAGATCATCAGCACCTTGAGCGATGGCTTCCAGCGCAGCAGGACCGGGAGCAGCTGGAGCCCGTCCATGCCCGGCATCACCACGTCGAGGGTGACGATGTCGGGGTCGGCCGCGGTGATGCGGGCCAGGGCCTCACTGCCGCTCGCGGCCTCGCCCACCACCTGGAACTCGGGCTCGACCGCCAGCACCCGCGTCAGCGCGCGCCGCACGAAGGCCGAGTCGTCCACCAGGAACACGCGGATCACGCGGCCTCCAGCTTCCGGTAGACCACGGCACCGCTCACCATGGCCGGCGCGAAGGCGGTCTTGCGGTCGAGCAGCGACTCGGAATGGCCGAGAAACAGATAGCCGCCGGGCAGGAGCGAGCGCGCGAACAGCCCGATGAGCGTGGCGAACGCCTCGTCGCTCACGTAGATGAGCATATTGCGGCAGAGGATCGCGTCGTACACCGACCAGCCGAGGGCGCCGTTCGGCGCCATCAGGTTGGAGTGGAACACCCGCACCCCCGTCCGGTACTTGCCCCGGAGGCGGAACCCGCCCGGCTCGGCCACGAAGTACTTGCGCCGCGCATCGGCGTCGCAGGCGCGGAGCGAGCTCTCGGCGTAGAGCGCCTCCTGCGCCCGGGCGACCCGCTCTGCGTTGAGGTCGCAGGCGTCGATCTCCCACGTGATCCCGGCGAGCGCCAACCCCGCGTTGTGAAGCGCGATCGAGAGCGAGTACGGCTCTTCCCCTGACGAGCACCCCGCGCTGAGGACGCGGAACGGCCGGCCCCGGAGAGCGCCCCGCCGCTCGGGAATCACGTGGCTCACCAGCAGATCGAACTGGTGAGTCTCGCGGAAGAAATAGGTCTCGTTGTTGGTGACCATGGCCGGAAGGCGAATGAGCTCGCTCTCGCGGTCTGGATGGAAGCGGAGGTACTGGTAGTAGTCACGGACGCTGGTGAGATGAAGCTCGCGCAGCCGCGGGCGCAGCTTCGATTCGAGGATCTCCCGCCGGATGCCCTGGAAGGTCAAGCCGAACCGCTCCTCGATCAGATCGGTCAGGAGCTTGAGCTCGGCCGGGTCGAACGCGGTCACGCCGAGATCCGGATGGCCTCGGGCTGCAGCCGATCGAGGGAGGCGCGGGCCGTGGCGGCGACGACCGGCTCGACGTCGCGCGCGAGCGCAAGCAGGACGGGGCGGGTGGCGGGCTTGGCCAGGCGGCCGAGGCCGCGGGCCACCTCGTTGCGGATGCCCCAGTCGGCGTCGTCCGCCAGCGGCAGCAGCAGCCCGAGCTCGCGCTCGTCGGCCAGGTCGGCGAGGCCCTGGGCCGCCATCCGCCGCATCTCAACCTCGCTGTCACCGAGCCGGTCCCGGAGGAAGTCGGCGATCCAGGCCGGTGCGATCCGGATGAGCGCGGCCACGATCTGGAGCTGCTCGTGCGGGCCGCACTCGGGAAAGACGGCGCGCAGCTTGGGCGCCGCCGCCGGCGCGCGACAGTGCCCCAGCGCGCGGATAATGTGGAACCGGAGCGAGTCGGCCGTGCCCAGCATGGCCACCAGCATGGTGACCGACTGGGCCCCGCCCCGGCTCACGAGGAGATCGAGCGCCTCGACCTGGGTGGCCTGATGGCGGTCGGCGAGGGCGCGCAGCAGCAGCACGTCGGTCCGCGAGCCGGGAATTCGCGCGGCGGCCCGGAGCGCGGCCCGCCGAACGGGCGGTCGGCGGTCCTCGGCCAGCCGCAGCACGCCGGCCTCGAAGGCGGGCACCGGACGCTCGGCCAGCACCTGGAGGGCGAGGGTGAGCACCGCTTCCGGCGTGTCCGCGCGGAAACAGCTCTCGAGCTCGGCCAGCGCGGCCGCCGACAGCCGCCCGAGGGCCTGGGCGGCCGCGGCCTGCTCGGCGGGCTCGCCGCGGCGGAGACGCTCGGCGAGGAACGGCGCCGCTCCGTCCAGCTCGAGCCGACCCATGGCGTAGCAGGCGGCGGCCCGCACCTTGGCGCTCGGGTCCTCCAGGTGCTCGAACAGCTCGGGCAGCTCCTCGTCCTCGAACCGGGCGGCACGCAGCGCGCCGCTCCGCACGTCGGGGTCGGGATCGGCGATCAGCCGGGTGCGCCGCGCGGCCAGGCCCGCGGGGAATCGCCTGAACAGGCCCTCGAGCCAGCCGGTTTCGGGCTGGGTCGAGAGCCGCGCCAGAAGCGCCGGCTCGAGGGCCTCGAGGCCGGCGGCCGCGATCAGCGTCGCCGCGGCCCGCTGCAGGCTCTCCTGGTCGCTGCTGTCGTCGTCCGCGACGACCTGCAGCAGCCGGCCGAGATAGTCGATGAGCGTCGGGGACGCAGCCAGCCCGGGACCGGCGGCCTCGAGCAACGGGGCCGGGTCGGGGTGCAGATCGATCACCACGCCGACCGCCAGCAGCAGCGGGTCGCTCAGCGCGCGTTCCTTCACCACCGGGAGGATCGCCAGCAGCGGCTCCAGTGACTCGGGCGCCGCGATGCTCCGGAGCGCCTGCACCGCCGGCTCGGCCAGCACCGAGTCGGGCACCAGCGCCATGAGCGGCCCCACCGCCTCGGCCGCGCCGATGGCGCCGAGGGCGTTGATGGCGGCCAGCTGCAGCCACAACTCGCCGTCCACCAGCTTGAGCAGCGCGGGCACCGCCTCGCAGGTCCGGAGCTGGCCCACCGCCTCGATGGCGACCTGCGCCACGTTGGGATCGCTGTGGTGCAGCAACGGCAGGATCGAGCGGCCAGCCGGAGCGTAGCCGATGCGCGCCAGGCTCTGGAGCGCGAACATGACCAGCTCGGGATCGACGTCCCCGAGCATGACGGTGAGATGCGGCACGGCATAGGGGCCCTGTCGCTCGAGCGCGCTCAGCCCCGCGTTTCGGCGGACGGCGTTCTCGCCGTCGGCCACCATGGCGCCCAGCACGGCGGGCTCGATGTACCGGGCCGCGAGGCGGATGGCCCGCTCCCGCACCGGCACCGCCTCGTCCTCGAGCGCCATCAGGATGGCGCGCTCGCGGTCGGGGCCGCGCACCGCCGCGTCGAGCGCGGCGAGCCGTTCGTTCTGCGTCGTCATCGCGCCCTCAGACCTGGAAGACGGCCACGCGCTGGCGCAGCGCGTCGGACTCACCGGCGAGGTTCTTGGCCGCGCCGGTCATCTGCTCGACCGCCACGAGGTTCTGGCGCGACACCACGGCGATCGCCTCGACGGCCTTCACTACCATCTCGCCGCCGCGCCGCTGCTCGGCCACCGCCTCGGACATCTGGTGGGTGAGCTGGTTCATCTTCTGCGCGGCCGCGTTGATCTCCTGGGCGCCGGCCGCGTTCTCGCTGATGGCGCCGGCGATGTGACGCGCCAGCGTCGCCATCTCGGTCACCGTGCCGAGCACGCTGCGCGCATCGGCGGCCTGCGCATCCGCCGCCCGGGCCGCATCGGCCACGAGGGAGGACGTCTTGCCGATGGAATCCACGATGCCGGTGAGCACCTGCCCCATCAGCCCCACCGCGTTGTGGGTGTCCTTCTGCACGGTCTCGATGACGGTGCCGATCTCCTGGGTGGCCTGGACCGACCGCTCGGCCAGCCGTCGCACCTCGTCGGCCACGACGGCGAAGCCCTTGCCCGCCTCACCCGCGCGGGCCGCTTCGATCGCCGCGTTGAGGGCGAGGAGATTGGTCTGGTCGGCGATGCCTTCGATGACCTTCACGATCTTCCCGATCTCGTCCGAGCGCTCGCCGATCGAGCCGATGGCCTCCTGCAGCCGCTCGCCGTTCCGGCGGGACTCCTGGACCGACTGCTGGCTCACCTGGTCCACCTGGTGCACCCGGGCCGCGATGGCGCCGACGTTCTCGATCATCGTCGTGAGCGTCCCCGTGGCCCGCTCGACCGAGCCCAGCAGGATCTCGCCGTTCTGGGCGGTCTGGGCCAGCGTCGCGCTCATCTGCTGGATCGACGCGGAGGTTTGGTCCACGTTGGCGGCCAGGGACTCGGCGCTTCGGGCCAGGTGCTGCATCTGCGAGGCGATCTCCACCATCGTGGACGAGGTCTCCTCGGTCGAGCTGCTCTGCATCTCGGCGCCCTTGGCCATCTGGCTCGAGCTGGCCGAGATCTCCTCGGCCGAGGTGGCGACGGTGCGGGAGGACACCGCGATCTGGCTGGCGATGTCGCGCAGGTTCTTCACCATCTGCCGCATCGAGTGCTCCAGCCAGCCGATCTCGTCGCGGGAGCGGCTCCGGATGTCGGCGGTCAGGTCACCCTTGGAGACTTGCTCGGCCAGGATACCGAGGTTGGTCAGCGGATCGCCGATGAGCCGGGACAGCGCCAGCGCGAGGGCCATGCCCAGGCCGATGGTGACGCCCAGCAGGATGAGGATGGCGGTCCGGGAATCGTTCACGATCCGCTCCGCGCCCGCGAAGTCGCCGCTCGCGAGCTGCGTCATCTGCCCCAGCCCGTGCAGCGCGCGCCAGCCGAGCAGCGCGGTGAACGCGAGCACGAGGCCGAAGCCGCTGAGGATCTTCCGTCGGATGGTCCAGTCCTTGACGACCTGCGTGAAGCTCTGCATCGGCGCACCCATGGGTGAGAGCTACTCGGTCGGCGCGAGCGCCTTCTCGAGATCGAGGAGAATGATCAGCCGGGACTGCCAGCGGGCCACACCGGTCACGTAATCCGAGTCGCCCGAGAGCACCTCGTCCGGCGCGGGCACCACGCTCGCCTGCGGCACCTTGGTCACCTGCGAGACCGCATCCACCAGGAGCCCGAGGACCCGGCCGCGGACCTCCACCACCACCACGCGGGCCCGGGCGGTCGGCTCCGCCGGCGGCAGCCCCAGCCGCGAGCGCAGCTCGACGACCGCCAGGATGCGGCCGCGGAGGTTGGCAACGCCGCGGACGTGCGACGGAGCCTGGGGTACCCGGGTGATCTCCGAGACGCGGATGACCTCCCGCACCTGGGTCACCGGGATGCCGAACTCCTCGCGGTCGAGCGCGAAGGTCAGCAGGTGGAGCTCGGGGCCAGGCGCCGGTGCGGCGTCGGCCACCGCGCGCGCGTCCATCGCGTCGGCGAACCCGAGCAGCGCGTCGCGCGCTCGCGCGTTGTCAACCGGCACGTCGGCCTCCTTCGAGAATGCGGACCGCGTCGAGGATGCAGGCCACCCGCCCATCCCCGAGGATCGTGGTACCCGAGACCACGTCGGGACGCCCGAGCTCGGGATCGAGGCCCTTCACCACCACGTCCTGGTGGCCCACCAGCCGATCCACCAACAGCCCCCGGCGCTTCCCGCCGGCGGCCATCACGACGTAGAACCGGCGCGGCGTCGAGCGGGACCGGCCGGTGCCGAGCACCGCGCCGCCGTCGGCCACGTGGATCAGGTCGCCACGCCACTGGGCCACCCCGCGGTGGTTGATCTCGCGGATCGCCTCGGGCTCGGCCCGCACCGTCTCGGCCACGTGGGCCAGCGGCAGCGCGTAGCGCTCCTGGTCGATCTCGACGATGAGCGAGCGGACGATCGCCAGCGTCACCGGCAGGCTCAGTGTGAACGCCGTGCCCTGTCCCACCGCGGTCTCGACGTCGATCGTGCCGCCCAGCGCGTGGATGGCGCCGGCCACCACGTCGAGCCCGACGCCGCGTCCCGCGAGCGTCGAGACCCGCTCGGCCGTCGAGAGTCCGGGCAGGAAGATCAGGTTGCGGAGCGGGATGTTCTCGTCGTTCCGTCCCTCCGGCCCGAGCGCCTCGGCCTTCTTCCGGATCGCCTGCTCGTTCAGGCCGCGCCCGTCGTCGCTCACGCGGATCACCACCCGGCCGGCCTGGGGGGCGGCCTCCAGCCGCACCGTCCCTTCCTCCGGCTTGCCGGCGCCGCGGCGGACATCGGCCGGCTCGAGGCCGTGCACGATCGCGTTGGTCACCAGATGAACCAGCGGTTCGCTCAGCCGGTCGAGCACCGCCTTGTCGAGCGGCGTCTCGCCCCCTGCCTGCAACAGCCGCACCCGCTTGCCCACGGCCTCGGCGGTGTCGCGCACCATGCGGGGGAATCGACCGAACACGGTGGCGATCGGGAGCAGCCGGGTTTCCATCAGGGTGGATTCCAGGCGCTTGAGCGTCTTCTGGAGCGCGATCACGGCCTGATCCAGCCGGTCCATCTCCTCGCTCGCACCGTCCCGGCGGGCCACCTCGCGGTAGGCCTCGGCGAGGGCGGAGTGCTGGATCAACCCTTCGCCAAGCACTTCGAGCATCGCGTCGAGGCGGCGGAAGTCCACCCGGACCACGCTGGCCGCCTTCTCCGCGCCTGCCGCCTCACCACCGCCGCGGCGGTCCGTCTGGCGCCGCTCGGGCTGGGTGTCGGCGGCCGGGGCGTCGTCGGAAGCCAGCCACTGGCGCACCCGCTCCACGTAGCGGTCGGCCGCCGCCGGGTCGAGCTCGGGAGCCGCGTTGCGCACCAGGTCCGCGAGCAGTCCGCCACCGGTGACCAGCAGCGACGCCGCCGCGTCGTTGCGCCGGTCGGGCCGCCGTCCAAGCAGCCCGCAGGCGTCTTCCAGCGCGTGCGCCACCTCGCGCATCGGCGCGAGGCCCATCATCGCGGAGTTGCCCTTGATCGTGTGCAGGCGCCCGGCCAGCGACGCGAGGACGGCGTCCGCCGGGTCGTCCGCCCGCCACCGGCGCTCGAGCTCCACGAACGTGTCCGCCACCTGCTCGGCCAGCGGCAGGCATTCGAGGACGTAGTCCTGGAGCAGATCCCCGAAGGGGTTCTCGTTCCCCTCCACGTCAGGACGCCGCGGCCGACTCGGCCAGCGCGCGGTGAACCAGACGCTCGACGTCCGCCGGCTCGAATGGCTTGCGCAGGTATTCCCAGGCCCCCGCGCGGCGGCCGCGCACCTCGTCGTCCGCCGTGCCTTCGGTGGTCACGAGCACGATGGGGACATGCGGATGGAGCCCCTCGGCGCGGCGCCGCTCGAGCACTTCGAGGCCGTTCATCTCCGGCATGTTGAGATCGAGCAGCACCAGCGTCACCTCGGGATGGGCGGCCAGCAGCCCGTAGCCCTCGCGGCCATTGGTCGCGAAGTACACCGTGCTCCCCGCCAGCTCGCCGCGCGAGAAGATCAGGCGGTACATCTGGTGGTGCAGCTTCGAGTCGTCGATCACGAGAAAGGAGTGTGGCATGCGTTACCCCGTCGGAGGGTCCACGACCTGCTCCACCACGAGCCGGAGCTTCTGAGGTGTCCACGGCTTCTTGACCACGGCGGCCACCCCGAGCTCGGTGGCGTCCCGCAGCAGCGCCGAGTCGTCCGCTTCGGCGGTGGTGAGCACGATCGGCGTGCTCTGGTGCGCCGCCAGCCCCCGCAGCGCGCGGATGAACTCGATGCCGTTCATGTCGGGCATCCGCAGTGCCGTTCTCCGCCTGGCCCAGCTCGTGGAACTGATGCGGGAAGGCCAGCCCGAACATCTTCCGCAGGAGCGCGGAATCCTCCACGACGAGCAGTCTCATCGGTCTCGAGGTCCACGCGGTCGTGAGGTGTCCGGGGGCGCACGGGGATGTGCAAGAGGCAGACCCACCCGGGCGAAAGGCCGTAAGTTCAAGATCGACAGGCGAATAAGTGGGAAGGAAGGTGCGGCGAGCCGGACGGGGCATCCGCCATGTTCAGAGGTTCGCGGACAACTGCAAGGCTTAGCGCACCGTTACTCGGACCGGATGAATGCGGAGCTACCGTCCCGAGAGCCGGGCGAGGATCGCGGCCCGGAGGCCGCGGGGGGCGGGACATGGGCGGGTGAGACTTCGCACGACCACGACGAGGAAGGCGCGATCGCAGCAGTAGTGGGGCCGGCAATGCGGGCATCCGTCCAGATGCCGGTCGACGGCCGCGGCCTCTTTCGCCGCAAGCTCGCCATCCAGATATTCCCACAGTCGCTCCGCGACTTCGAAACACTCCATTCGCACCCCTTCCTCATGGCGCAGGTCAGGCAGGCCCTTGGCCACGCCCTGTTGAACAGCGCACCACGCCTGGAGGTTCCTCGCTCATGACCGCCCGCACGCGGACCGTGACCCTGCTCGCCATCCTGGGCTTCGTCGCCTTCCTGCTCTGGTCCACGCTTTCGAGCCAGCACGCCGAATGCAGCGTCGCGGTCGAGTTCCAGGGCCGGCGGGGCTCGGCCACGGCGTCCGGCTCCTCCGAGGAGGACGCGACCCGCGAGGCGCAGACCGCCGCCTGCGGTCCGCTGACCGGCTCGATGAACGAACGGATCGCGTGTTCCAAGGTGCCGCCGGTGTCCCGGCGTTGCCGGACGCTCTGAGCCCGGCCCGCATGAGTGCCCCGCGCATCCGGCTGCCCCACCCGCTCATCCTGCTCGTGTTCTGCATCATCGCCGCAGGGGCGCTCACCTGGGTGCTGCCGGCCGGCGAGTATGACCGCCGCGAGGACAAGGCGGCCGGGCGGGAGGTCGTGATCGCCGGCACCTATCACGAGGTGCCACCCAGCCCGGTGGACCCGTTCGACACCCTGGTGGCCATCCCCAAGGGCATGGCCGACGCGGCCTCCATCATCTTTTACGTCTTTCTCGTAGGCGGCGCGTTCGCCGTCGTGGAGCGAACGGGGGCGCTGGCGCGGCTAGTCGAGTGGCTCGCGCGGCGGTTGGCCACCCGGGGCATCTGGGCGATCCCGATCGTCGGGTTCGCGTTCGCGTGGGGCGGCATCCTGATCCAGATGCAGGAGGAGCTCATCGCCTTCGTCCCGGTGCTGCTCCTGCTGGTTCGGCGCCTCGGATTCAGTGCGCTGACCGCGGTGGCGATGAGCCTGGGGGCCGCGGCGGTCGGCGCGTCGTTCAGCTTCATCAACCCGTTCCAGGTCGGCATCGCGCAGAAGGTGGCTCAGCTGGAGTTGGTGAGTGGCTGGCAATTCCGCTCGGTGGCCCTCACGCTCGCCTGGCTGGTCTGGATCGGCGGGACGATGCGCTTCGCGCGGCGCTCGCGCAACGCGCCCGAGACGGCTGCCCCGGCGATGCCGGCCGAGTCGGCGCCCGACGCGGCGACCGGTCCCGCCGGCTGGCGCCAGACGGTGGTGCTGGGCATCGTCATCGCCACCTTCATCGTGTTCGTGATCGGGGTGGAGAGGTTTGGCTGGGACTTCGACCAGCTCTCGGCGCTGTTCTTTCTCATGGGGATTTTGGCCGGACTGGTCGGCGGCCTGGGTCTGGGCGGCATCGCCGACGGCTACGTCGAAGGATTCCGCTCGATGGCCTTCGCGGGGCTGCTTATCGGGTTCGCGCGCGGGATCTATGTGGTGCTCGACCAGGGGCACGTGGTCGACACCATCGTGCACGGCCTGCTGAGCCCCATCGCCGCCCTGCCGACCACCCTGGCGGCCGTCGGCATGATGGCGTTCCACGGGCTGGTACACCTGCCAGTGCCGAGCACCAGCGGTCAGGCGGTGCTGACGATGCCGCTCCTGGTGCCGCTCTCGGACCTGATCGGTCTCTCCCGCCAGGTCACCGTGCTGGCCTATCAGTACGGCGCCGGGCTCTGTGAGCTGGTGACGCCGACCAACGGGGCGCTCATGGCCATGCTCGCCGCGAGCGGCGTGCGCTACGAGGAATGGCTCCGGTTCGTGGTGCCCGTCCTCGGGGCGCTGGTCGCCCTCGCCGCCCTGGCGATCGGCTTGGCGGTGGCCATCGGGCTCAGGTGAAGCCGGCCAGGGAGTTCAGCGTGGCGAGGTCGGCCACGCCGACGTGGCGCCCGCGCTCTCGCCCCTGGTCGAAGACGATCAGCGTGGGTATCCCGCGGATGCCGAACCGGCTGGCGATCGCGGGTTCCGCATCGGTGTCGAGCTTGAGCACCAGCGCCTCGCCCGCGTGCATCTTCGCGAAGTCGTCCACTGTCGGGGCCATCATGTGGCACGGGCCGCACCAGTCCGCGTAGAAATCCACGGCCACGGGTACCGTCGTACCCTGGAGCGTCTGATCGAAGTCGGCTCCCGCCACCTTGAGCGGACGGTCGAGCAGGATGGGCCGGTGGCAGTTGGCGCACTTTGGGCCGAGTGACAACTTCGTCAGGTCCACGCGGTTGGGCGTCTGGCAGAAGACGCAGCGCACTACGGCACGTCGCTCGGCGGCCTGGGTCATGGCCCCTCCTTTCCGACCAAGGTAGGGTAGCGGGCCACCCCGGCAAGCGAGGGGGTGACCACCTTCACAGACAGGAACAGCCCGGCTGGCATTACTGTTGCACATATGAAATGGCATTCCCCCAGAAGGTGGCCACATGAGCGAGCTCACCATTCGAGAAATGGGACAGGACGAGGACTTCTCGGCCTGGTTTTCGGAGCTGCTCGAGCAGGAGGAGGGGCTCACGGGCTCCGGCGCCCTGGACGACCATTACCTCATCCTCAGCAACGAGATCGGCGACTGGGTCGGCGGCCTGCGCTACTGGCTGCGCGGCGGGGTGGCCCATCTAGTGGACGTGGTAGTGTTGCCGCAGGAGCGGCACAAAGGCCACGCCCACCGGCTGATGGCGGCGTTCGAGCAGCGCGCGGCGGAGGCCGGGGGCCATGTGGCGGAATTCTGGACGGATGACGACCGCTCGGAGGGCCTGCTGGCCGCCTTGGGCTGGCGCCGTATCTTCCAGCGCGAGGACTACATAGGCCACAAGCGTTGGGCCCTGATGGAGAAGCACCTGGGGGCCGACGCGAGCTGAACCGCCGCTCGTTGGCGCCGGTACGACCAGTCACTGTATCTTTCGTGGCTGGTCGTTTTGCCGTCCACCCAGAGGCTCTGCCACAAAGGAAAACGCATGGGCATCGCCCCGGACCCGGCGCAGGAACTCGCCCTGAAGATCGACGTGCTGCGGGACCTCGAGGAACCGGTTCGCGAGCTCATGGAGAGCCACGAGCGGAAGCGGGAGGTCTGGATGCCATCCGACCTCATGGCGCCCCAGCCGGAAACCTGCCCCGACGAATTCCACCGGAGTCTCCGCGATCAGGCGAAGGGCATTCCGGACCCTATCCGCGCCGCGCTCGCGCTCAACATGCTGACCGAAGAGGGCCTGCCGCACTTCCACCGGCTGCTGGCCGTGTACCTGGGAGATGACAGCCACTGGCGGGCCTGGAACAATCTGTGGACCGCCGAGGAGGACCGGCACGGTCAGGTGCTGCACGACTACGCGCGCGACACCCGGCTGTTCGACCAGCGGAAGATCGAGGAGATGCAGTTCGAGTACCTGCGGGCGGGCTTTCACCCCGAGTGGGACAAGGATCCCTACCGGGTGTTCGCCTACACCACGGTCCAGGAACGGGCGACGCAGTTCTCCCACAGCGAGACCGGCCGGATCGTCGGCGAGTACGAGCCACGGCTGGCCGAGGTCCTGAGTCACGTGTCGAAGGACGAAGCCCGCCACTACGCGTTCTACCGCAGCGTCTTCGAGCTGATCCTCCAGCGCGACCCCAACGGCGCGCTGCACTCAGCCTCCTTCATCCTCCCGGCGATCGACATGCCCGGCGTGACCATGCCCGGCTTCAAGGAGCTGGCCGAGGTGATCCGTCGGGCCGGGATCTACGGCCCGCGGGACTACCTGCGCATCGTTCAGGAGCAGATCCGCTACTGGAAGATCGAAAGCCTGCAAGGGCTCAACGAGATCGGCCGGCTCGCGCAGGAGAAGATCATGGGCATCCCCGCTCGGCTCAAGCGGATCGCCGAGCTGATGGAGACCCGGAGCCGGGCCAAGACCTTCCGCTTCGAAGTGGTGTTCAACCGCGAATTCGCGATGGATTGATGGGCCGTCGAGCCCAAGCGGGACTGGTCCTGGCGCTGGTGCTGCTGTCGGGGTGTGGCGCCAAGGAGGCGGCCCGACCCCGCCAGGCCGACACCGATGAAAGCTTGCCGCCCGACCAGCGCGACGCCGAGAACCTCGGGCGCGAGCTGTTCGAGCTGGTGGACCGCGCGGTGGACTATCGGGGCTCCCACCAGGGCCGCCCGGCCGCTTCCTTCCGCCAGATGGGGGTCGACAGCCTCACACCTACCACGGTCCGCCGGCTAGTCAATCTCGCTCGGGAACCCGTGATCACCGTCGCCTTCCGCAGAACGGAAACCCGCGAGATCACCTCGTGTCGGGGGGACAGTCAGATTCTCGAGGAAGCCACGCTGAACGGCGGGCGATTCACCGTCATGTGTACCACCAGCTCCGGGGCCCAGCGACCCATGCACGTGGGAACCGGCGGCCGCTGAGCGCTCTCCTCCATGGTCTTCGCCGCTCTCGTCCTCGCCAGCCGGGTCGTGGTCATCATCGCCCTGGCCTACGCATCGGCCATCGCGCTGACCCACTGGGCCGTGCGGAGCCGCCGGCTCACGCCGTTCGGTGCCTGGCCCCGGTTCATGCGGCGGGCGAGCGATCCCGTGCTCCTGCCGCTCGAGCGCCGCATCGTCCGGTCGGGCGGAAGCCCCCAGGACGCCCCGCTCTGGCTGGTCGGGATCGTCATCGTCGGCGGCCTGCTGCTGCTGAGCCTGGTGCAGTGGCTCGCGGGCTTCGCGGTGAGTCTCGAGATCGTGGCGCAGTCGGGGCCCCGGGGGTGGGGCCGGTTCCTGGTGAGCGGCCTGTTCACCGTGGTGATGATCGCGGTGTTCGTGCGGGTGATCTCCTCTTGGTTCGGCATCTCGCCCTACCGGCCGTGGATGCGTCCCGTCATGCTGCTCACCGACTGGATCATCAACCCGATCCGGCGCATTCTGCCGCCGTTCGGCATGATCGACTTCAGCCCGGTGGTGGCCTGGCTGGTGCTGAGCCTCGTGCGCGGGTTCTTGTTGTCGCTGATGTAGGGCGATAGGGCGTGGCCGTCATCCCGAGCGAAGGCGACTTCAGGTGACTCCAGGCAGCTCCCCTCTCCTCCCGACTCCCACCGGCGTCCGCCTCCGCCTTCACGTGCAGCCGCGCGCTTCGCGCACCGAGATCGCGGGCCGACACGGCGACGCGCTCAAGGTGCGGCTCGCGGCGCCCCCCGTCGAAGGCGCCGCCAACGAGGCCCTGGTGCGGTTCCTAGCCGATCGACTGGGGGTGCCCCGCTCGGCCCTGCGCCTCGAGTCGGGCGCGGGCCGCCGGGCCAAGGTCATCGCGGTCGAAGGGATCGGCCTGGAGGAGGCCGGGCGGCGGCTTGGACTCTGAGCCCTTGGCCGACCCCGGGAGAATGGGTTAGCTTTATGGAGTCCGACAATTGGGTTCGTGGCGATTTGCGCTGCTTGCGGCCACGTTAAACAACCGCTAAAACGCATCCCCTGTGGCGTTTTGGCCCTCAGGGGCTTTTTTCGTCCCCGGAGCGCCCCGTGCTCGTCAATCAATCCGCGCCCCCCGCCCTGCCCACGGCCGGCCTGACCCGGGAAGCCCGGTTGGCCCTGCTCGAGCCCTTGCTCGCCCAGCGCATCCTGGTGCTCGACGGGGCGATGGGCACGATGATCCAGTCCTACCGGCTCGAGGAGAAGGATTACCGGGGCGAGCGCTTCGCCGACTGGCCGCGCGAGCTGCGCGGGCACAACGACCTGCTGACCCTCACCCAGCCGGCCATCATCCGCGCCATTCACTCCGCCTACCTCGAGGCCGGCGCCGACATCGTCGAGACCAATTCGTTCACGTCGAACGCCACGTCCTTGGCCGACTACGGCATGGAGAGCCTGGTCTATGAGCTGAATCGGGCGGCGGCCCGCCTGGCCCGCGACGCCGCGGACGAGTGGGAGCGCCTCACGCCCGACACGCCGCGCTTCGTGGCGGGCGTGCTGGGCCCCACCAACCGCAGCGCCTCGCTCTCGCCGGACGTGAACGACCCGGGATTCCGGAACGTCTCGTTTGACCAGCTGGTCGCCACCTACGGCGAAGGGGCCCAGGGACTGGTGGACGGCGGCGCCGACCTGCTGCTGGTCGAGACCATCTTCGACACCCTGAACGCCAAGGCGGCCCTGTTCGCGATCGAGGCGCTGTTCGACCGGCTGGGGTTCCGGCTGCCGGTCATGATCTCCGGCACGATCGTGGACGCGAGCGGGCGCACGCTGTCAGGTCAGACCGCCGAGGCATTCTGGCACTCGATGGCCCACGCCCGGCCGCTCAGCGTGGGGCTCAACTGCGCGCTCGGCGCCGTCCAGCTGCGCCAGTACGTCCAGGAGCTCTCGCGGGTGGCGCCGGTATACGTGAGCGCGCACCCGAACGCGGGCCTCCCGAACGAGTTCGGGCAATACGACGATACGCCGGAGCACATGGCCACCGTACTGCGCGAGTTCGCGGAGCACGGCCTGGTGAATTTCGTGGGCGGCTGCTGTGGCACAACGCCGGAGCACATCCGCGCCATCGCGGACGCCGTCCGCGGGCTGGCGCCGCGGGAACGTCCCCAGCTGGAGCCCCGGCTCCGGCTCAGCGGGCTCGAGCCGCTCATCCTCGGGCCCGACAGCATCTTCGCCAACGTCGGCGAGCGCACCAACGTCACCGGATCCCGCAAGTTCGCGCGGCTCATCCTGGCGGGAGACTACGAGGCCGGGCTCGATATCGCGCGCCAGCAGGTCGAGAACGGCGCCAACATGATCGACATCAACATGGACGAGGGCATGCTGGACTCGGCCGGGGCGATGGTCCGGTTCCTTCAGCTCATCGCCTCCGAGCCCGACATCAGCCGCGTGCCGGTGGTGCTCGACTCGTCCAAGTGGTCGGTCATCGAGGCCGGGCTCAAGTGCGTCCAGGGGAAGGGCGTGGTCAACTCGATCAGCCTCAAGGAAGGCGAGGACGTCTTCATAGAGCACGCGCGCAAGATTCGTCTGTATGGCGCCGCCGCCGTCGTCATGGCGTTCGACGAGCAGGGCCAGGCGGATACG